>CAJXLI010000059.1 GCA_913055575.1 uncultured Ectothiorhodospiraceae bacterium | reverse complement strand
ACGCAAGCTCAAGCAGTGGCACGAGGAGCGGCCCGATTTGTTTCGTAAACTGGTATACGACCAGTCAGGTCTTGACACTTAGGCGCAACCCGGAGCCCAGCGACGCCGATATCGACGCAGCCCTCCAGGGCAACCTGTGCCGCTGCGGTACCTACCAGCGCATCCGCCGGGCCGTCCGGCGGGCTGCCCAGGCGCTGCAGGAGCAAGGCTGATGGCCGCCCCTACGCCGGACCACCCGACGACCCGTATCAGCCGCCGTAGCTTCCTCAAGGCCAGCGCCCTCGCCGGCGGCGGCCTGCTGCTCGGCCTCTACCTCCCCGTCAGCGGCCGCCAGGCCCAGGCGGCGGAGGGCCCGGCCAGCAGCGAGGCGGCGTTCGCGCCCAATGCCTGGCTCCGGATCACCAGCGACGACGCGGTGACCGTGCTGGTCGACCGCTCGGAGATGGGCCAGGGCGTCATGACGGCCTTGCCGATGCTGCTGGCGGAGGAGCTCGAGGCGGATTGGGGGCGGATCCAGACGGCATTCGCCCCGGCCGATGACGCCTACACCAACAGCCTCCTGGGCAGCCAGCTCACCGGCGGCTCCACCGCCGTCCGCAACGCCTGGCGCCCGCTCCGCGAGGCCGGCGCCGCCGGCCGGGAGATGCTGGTGGCCGCGGCTGCCGCGCGGTGGGGGGTCGACCCCGACGCGTGCGAGGCGGCCGAGCAGGTGGTCCGCCATCCGGGGAGCGGACGCTCCGCCACCTTCGGGGCGCTGGCGGCTGAGGCCGCCGAGATGCCGGTGCCGGAGGCCGTCCTGCTCAAGGCGCCCCAGGACTTCCGGCTCGTCGGCACCGCCCGGGATCGCCTGGATGCACCGGCCAAGGTGGACGGCTCGGCGCGCTTCGGCCTGGATGTCCAGCTCGACGGCCTGCTTACCGCCCAGGTGGCGCGCTGCCCGGTGATCGGCGGCACGGTCCGTACCTACGACGCCAGCGAGGCCGAGCGTATCCCCGGTGTCCGGCAGGTGGTCGAGATCGACGCCGGTGTCGCCGTGATCGCCGACGGCTTCTGGCCCGCCCAGAAGGGGCGCGAGGCCCTGTCCATCGAGTGGGACTACGGCGAGCACGCTGGCCTGTCGTCGGCGGGTATCGAGCGTCAGCTCCGCGAGGCGGCCGATACGGGCGCGGCCGCGACGGCCCACAGCGAGGGCGGCGCCGACGGCGCCCTGGCGCAGGCGGCGACCACCGTAGAGGCGGCGTACGAGGTACCGTTCCTGGCCCACGCCTGCATGGAGCCCATGAACGCCACGGCCCGCATCGCCGACGGCGTCTGCGAGGTGTGGGCGCCCACCCAGGACCAGACCGCCACCCAGCAGGTGGCCGCGGAGATCAGCGGCCTGCCGCAGGAGCAGGTCCACGTGCACACCACCTACCTCGGCGGCGGCTTCGGCCGGCGCTCGCACACCGACTTCGTGGCCGACGCCGTGGCCTGCGCCAAGGCGGCCGGCGCACCGGTCAAGGTCGTCTGGACCCGGGCGGACACGACCCGGCACGACCGCTACCGGCCGGCCACCTTCAACCGCCTGCGTGCCGCCGTGGCCAGCGACGGCGCGGTCCGTGCCTGGCGGCACCGTATTGCCGGGCCTTCCATCATGGCCCAGAATGGCATGCTGGGCCCGGATCAGCAGATCGACCCGACCTCGGTGGAGGCCGCCGATGCGCTGCCCTACAGCCTGCCCCACATCCACGTGGACTACGTCATGGCCAGCACCCCGGTGCCGCTGTGGTGGTGGCGCTCGGTGGGCCACTCGCAGAACGGCTTCATCCGGGAGGCGTTCCTCGACGAGGTGGCGGCCGCGGCCGGGGCCGATCCGTACGAGCTGCGCCGCCGCCTGATCCCGGCGGGGGACCGCCACCGCACGGTCCTGGAGCGGGCGGCCGAGGAGGCCGGCTGGGGGAGCCCGCTGCCCGAGGGGCGAGCCCGCGGCATCGCCGTGGTCTACTCGTTCGGCAGCTACTGCGCCGAGGTGGCCGAGGTCTCGGTCTCCGGCGATCGCGAGGTCCGCGTCCATCGGGTGGATGTGGCCATCGACTGCGGCGCCGTGGTCAATCTGGAGATCGTCGCCGAGCAGATGGAGAGCGGTGTGGTCTACGGCCTGTCGGCCGCCATGGGCGAGGCCGTCACGGTGAGCCGCGGCCAGGTGGAGCAGGCCAATTTCGACGACTACGCCGTGTTGACCATCGATCAGATGCCCGAGGTCCGGGTGCACATCGTGGCTAGCGATGCGGATCCCGGCGGCGTCGGCGAGCCGGCGACCCCGCCCATCGCGCCCGCGGTGGCCAACGCCGTCCGCGCCGTTACCGGGGAGCCGGTGCGTCGGCTACCCCTTGCCCGGGCCGGCTTCCGGGCCGCCTGAGCGGGGCTGCGGGGTGCTGCCCCTCGATGCCTACGCCGGCGGCGGAGACACCGCGGTAGTCGAGGCGGCGCCCCGGGACCACGCCGCCCCCGCGCCGCAGCCGTGATCGCCGGTATCCTGCTGGCCGCCGGGGCGGGGCGGCGCTTCGGCGGCTCGGCCAAGCTCCTGGCGCCGTTGGCCGACGGCACCCCGGTGGTGCAGGCCGCTGCCCGGAGCCTGCTGGACGCGGGCCTCGGCCGTTGCCTGGCCGTGGTTCGCCCCGGGGACGAGGAGGTGGCGGCGGTCCTGCGGGCGACCGGGCTGGCAGTGGTGCCCTGCGCGGCGAGCGAGCGGGGTATGGGGGCGAGCCTGGCCGCCGGGGTGGCAGCTACCCGGCAGGCGGATGGCTGGCTCATCGCCCTGGGGGACATGCCCTGGATCGCGCCCGCTACCTTGGCCGCCGTCGCCGATGCCCTGCGGCACGGGGCCCCGCTGGCGGCCCCGTACCACCAGGGGCAGGGCGGCCATCCGGTGGGGTTCAGCGCGGCGTTGGGGGGTGAGCTGCGTGCGCTCGACGGGGCGGAGGGCGCGCGCAGGGTGGTCGCCGCCAATCGGGCGCGCCGGGTCCGGGTGCCCGTGGCCGATCCCGGTATCCTGCGGGATGTGGACGTCCCCGAGGACCTGGCCTGCGATCCGCCATCCTGAGGCCCGCTCGCGGCCGAGGCTGGGACGCGCCCCGCCCGCCTAGCGGTGGGGACCGCGCGAGCGGCCCCCACCGCGCGCCTTGCCCGCGGGCACGCAGGGCTAGAAGAGCGCCGCCTCGACCTGCAGGTAGGTGCGGCTCACGGAGCCGCCGAGGCGCTCCTCGAGCCGCTCGAAGCGCTCCGCCAGGCCCTTCTCGGCCAGGGCGTCGCGGACCTGGGGCGTGATCTCGTGGTAGGGGTGGCCGGCCTGCCAGCCCTCCTTGGTCACGCTCCAGAGCGTCTCGAGGTAGGCCTGCTGGGCCTCGATGTCCGATGGGGTGCCGAGGCCGCCGTGGCCGGGCACGACCGTGTCCGGATCGAGCGCCAGCAGCGTCTCGTGGGCGTCCAGCCATTGCTGGATGTCGGCGTCGAACGTGCTGGGCGCCGTCTCCACGAAGACCACGTCCCCGGCCAAGAGCACCTCCTGCTCCGGCAGCCAGGCGACCAGGTCATCGGTGGCGTGGGCCTGGCCGACCGGGATCCACTCGATCGGTGTCCCGCCGAGCCGCTCCCGGGTGCGCGTCTCGATGGTGCGCTCGGGGAGCACCACGCTCGGGCGCTCCCCGGTCGCCTCCTCGAAGCGCTCGAGCCACTCGTCCTGCTCCTCGCGGATCGTCTGCCGCGTTGCCGGCGTGGCGATGATCTGCGTATGCTCATCGGCGACGGCCGCGTTGCCCAGCCAGTGGTCCCCGTGGGGGTGGCTGTTCACGACCCAGCGGATGGGCTGGTCCGTTACCTGGCGGATCGTCCGGCGTAGCGCCTCGCCGATGGCCTCCGAGGAGCCGGTGTCGAAGACCAGGACGCCGTCGTCGGTGACGAGGAAGGCGCTGTTCGAGACCCAGCCCCCGTTGTCGGCGCTCATCGCCTCCTGGGAGTGCGGGGAGGTCACGGCCCAGAGCCCGTCACCGATCTGCTCGGCGGTCATGGACAGGGGGCCGTGGTCGATGGCGACCGTCGGCTCGGCGGTACCCGTCGAGGCGATCCCGAGCAGGCCGGCACCGGCCACGGTGACGGCTAGCCGGCGCCCGAGGGCGGCAGAGCGCGAACCCCGAGGACGTAGACCTGTGGTCGGGCGTAAGGTAGCGATACCCATAGGCGGACCTCATGCTGAGGGGTGGCAGCAGGTGACCGTGAACGATGCACCCTACGAGCTGCGCCGGCGCATGCGTATAGCCCTCTTGGTAGAGGCCGGGCTCGGCGGTGCGCTTGCGGTGCCCGGGGCCGGCGCTGCCCTCGGCGGCGACCGTTTCCCTCGGGTCGCCATCCCCTTTAGGATGGGCCGCCGTCGCAGCTGTGGCTGCGGCGATGCGCCGCCCTCCGGCCACGGAAGACGGCGCGGGTAGGCAAGGGTACACAGGCAGGAGGTAAGACCCCATGAGAAGGCAATGGCAGCTTGGCCTATCCCTCACGCTCCTGGGCGGTATCGGCATGGCCGGCCCCGTCCTGGCGGCTGAGGCGGAGCCGAAACCCGAGCAGGCCCGCCAGACGGTGAAGGCCTTGATGGATGAGCTCTCCGGCGAGCTCGAGGCGGCCATGGCGAGCGGGGGGCCGGCCGAGGCCATCGATGTATGCGTGGAGCGCGCCCCGGAGATCACGGCCCGGCTGTCCCGGGAGAAGGGCTGGCGGGTGACGCGCGTCTCCGATCAGGTCCGCGATCCGCTACTGGGCATGCCCGACGCCTGGGAGCAGCGGACCCTGGCCCAGTTCCGGGCGCGCCACAGCGACGGCGAGTCCTTGAAGGGCATGAGCCGGGGCGAGGTGGTCAGCGAGCCCAATGGCGACTACTACCGGTATATGCAGGCCATCCCGATGCAGAAGGTCTGCACGAACTGCCACGGTACGGAGGACGAGCTGGCCCCGGCCGCGCGCGAGACCCTCGCGGAGCGCTATCCGCACGATGAGGGCACCGGCTACGAGGTGGGCGATCTTCGCGGCGCCTTCAGCATCAAGCAGCCGCTGGAGTAGGGCGCACGGCGTGCCCCGCAGGCCACCACCCTACTGCGGGGGTGCGCCTCCGCCCCTGCCGAGAGAGGCCTAGATGCTCGACGACTACCTGCTCTTCCTGGGCCAGACCGCTACAGTGGTCGTGGCCGTCCTGATCCTCGTCGCGGCCATCGCGCGGCAGCGCCAGGGGGGCAGCGGCACAGGGGGGTGGTTGCAGGTCCGCCCCCTCAACGATCTCTACCGCCAGCGAGCCCAAACGCTGAGCCGGGCCGGGGGACGCGGCCCCTGGCGGCAGCGCCTGCGCGAGGCCCTGCAGCGGCGCGGGGCAGCGGGACAGCCGCAGCGGCGCGTCTATATCCTCGACTTCCAGGGCGACATGCGCGCCCGCGCGGTGGAGGCGCTGCGTGAGGAGGTGAGCGCCGTGATCGCTGCTGCCCGTCCGGATCGAGATGCGGTGGTCCTGCGCCTGGAGAGCCCGGGCGGGACGGTGCCCGCCTACGGCCTGGCCGCCTCGCAGCTGGCGCGGCTGCGCGAGGCGGGCATCGACCTTACCGTCTGCGTCGACCGGGTGGCGGCGAGCGGCGGCTACCTGATGGCGGCGGTGGGCGATCGCATCCTCGCCGCGCCGTTCGCCCTGGTGGGCTCCATCGGGGTGGTGGGTAGCCTGCCCAACTTCCACCGCTGGCTGCGCAATCACGACATCGATTTCGAGGAGCACACGGCCGGCCCGCACAAGCGCAGCCTGACGATCTTCGGCGAGAACACCGACGAGGACCGGGCGCGCTTCCGCGAGGACCTCGAGGGTATCCACGAGCAGTTCAAGGGCCACCTGGGCCGCTACCGGCCGCAGCTCAATGTCGAGACGGTGGCCACCGGGGCGTTCTGGCTCGCCGAGCGCGCCCTGGAGACCGGGCTCATCGACGGCCTGCAGACGAGCGATGACTACATCATGGCGCAGCGCGAGCAGGCGCAGCTGATCGAGGTCCGCTACCGCCAGCGCGAGGGCATGGCGCAGCGGCTGGGCGTTGCCACCGAGCGGCTGCTCGGTCGCGGCAACCCCGTGGCGCGCCTGCTGGCGGCGATGGCGGGTCCCGGCGGCAGCACCTGACCGGCCGAGGCCTGCCGCGCTGGGTAGACAATCGCGCGCATCGGTGTGGCAGGCTGCCCCTTTATCGCGACGAGCCGCTGGACGCCCTTGTACCGGTCCCTGCTGATCCTGGCCCTCACGGGATTCCTTGCCGGCTGTGCCGGCAAGGGCCCGAAGCCGGAGTCCCCGGTCGATCTCGATGAGCCGTTCTCGGAGGCCGGCTCGGGGCCGAGGCCGGAGCGGTGGTGGCGCGCCTTCGACGATCCGGCGCTGAACCAGCGCGTCGATCAGGCCCTGAGCGGCAACCTCGACCTGCAGGGCACGTGGCAGCGCTTCGAGGAGGCCCGGTCGCTGGTGGATCAGGAGGCTGCCGGCCTCTTCCCCGATCTCGAGCTCTCCGCCCAGGGCCAGGAGCAGGACCCGGAGCCGCTCGGCAGCGAGCGCTACCGGCTGGGGCTGGCCTCGGCGTACGAGCTCGACCTGTGGGGACGGATCAGCGCCGGGGTCGAGGCGCAGGAGCGCCGCGCCCAGGCGGCCCGCGCCGATTACCAGGCCGCCGCCCTGTCCCTGGCGGCGGAGGTTGCCCGCGTCTGGTATCAGCTCGCGGAGGTCGAGGCGCGCCTGAACCTCCTGGACGAGCAGCTGGCCACCAGCGAGGACCTGCTGCGGCTGACCGAGCGGCGCGTCGCCTACGGCCAGGCGCGCTACGCCGACGTCCTCCGCCAGCGCCAGCAGCTCGAGGGCCTGCGGGAGCGGCGCCACACCCTGGTCTCGGAGCAGGGCACGCTGGCCCATCAGCTGGCCGTGCTGCTCGGTGAGCCCCCGCAGGCGGGTATCGATGCGGATCCGCAGGGGCTCCCGGAGCTGCCGGCGGTGCCGGCCACCGGCGTGCCGGCCCGGCTGGTCCAGCGCCGCCCGGATGTGCGCAGCGCCTTCCGCGAGCTCCAGGCCGCGGATCGCGAGGTCGCCGCCGCCGTCGCCCGCCGCCTGCCGCGGCTGACGCTGACGGCGGAGGGGCAGAGCACGGGCGACGCGACGGCTAGCCTGGGGGATGACTGGGCGCTGTCCGCCACCGCCGGCCTCGTGGCCCCGCTGCTGGATGCCGGCCGGCGTGCCGCCGAGGCCGAGCAGGCGCGGGCGGTCGAGCAGCGCCGGCTCTACGCCTACGGCGAGGCGGTGCTCACGGCCTTCCAGGAGGTGGAGGACGCCCTGCTCCAGGAGCGGCAGCAGCGCCGGCGCGTCGGGAGCCTGCGCCGGCAGCTCGATGACGCCAGGGGCGCCTACGAGCAGCTGCGGCAGCAGTTCCGCAACGGCATGACCGACTACCTGGAGGTGCTCTCGGCGCTGACCGAGGCCCAGGGCCTGCGCCGCGAGCTGCTCACGGCCCGGCGGGAGCTCGTCGAGTGCCGCATCAGCCTGTACCGGGCGCTGGCGGGCGGGGCTGGCACGAGGCGCGAGGCCGAGTCATGAGCCCCGAGGCGGTGCGTGGCCGCGTCCGTACCGGGGTGACCGTCACCGTGGCCGTTGCCTTGCTGGCGGCCGGCGGCGCCCTGGTCGCCCTCATCCTCGCCACGGAGCCCACCGCGACGCGGGAGACGGTGAGCAAGGAGACCGCCATGCCGGTGGCGGTCACCGAGGTGCAGACCGGGACGTACCGGCCGCGGATCGAGGCGATGGGCACGGTGCGGGCCCGCCGCGAGATCGTGCTCAGCCCGCGCGTGGCGGGGCAGGTCATCGAGCGCGGCGCGGCGTTCGTCCCCGGCCGGCTCGTCGCCGAGGATGAGGTCCTCCTGCGCCTCGACCCCGCCGACTACGAGCATACCCTGCAGCAGCGGCGGAGCGAGCTCGAGCAGGCCCAGGCCGAGCTGCGCCTGGAGCAGGGCGAGCAGGAAGTGGCCGCCGAGGACTACGAGCGGCTCGGCGAGGAGCTGCCCGCCGAGCAGCGGGCGCTGGTCCTGCGCAAGCCGCAGCTGAGCGCGGCCCGCGCCCAGGTGGCCTCGGCGCGGGCCGCGGTGGCGCAGGCCGAGCTAGAGCTCCAGCGCACCCGGATCCGGGCGCCCTTCGACGCCCAGGTCCTCAGCCGGGCGGTCAACGTCGGCTCCCGGGTTACGCCTGGCGATGAGCTGGCCCGCCTGGTCGGTACCGAGACCTACTGGGTCGAGGCCACGGTGCCTGTGGCCAAGCTGGACTGGATCCGCCTTCCCGGGCCGGAGGCGGAGCAGGGCGCCCCCGTGCGCATCCGCGACCGGGGCGCCTGGGGGCAGGGCGTGGCACGGACAGGGCGGATCGATCAGCTCATCGGCTCGCTGAGCGGCGAGACCCGCATGGCCCGGCTCCTGGTCGCCGTGGACGATCCGCTCGGCCGTGAGGCGGACGGCCGGCCGCGGCTGCTGCTCGACGCCTACGTCGCCTGCCGGATCCAGGGGCGGCCCGTGGAGGGCGTGGTGCGCCTCGATCGGGCCTACGTCCGTGACGGTGACACCGCCTGGGTGATGGCCGACGGCGAGCTGGCCATCCGCGAGCTCGATATCCGCGTCCGGGATGCGGAGCACGCCTACGTCGCCGGTGGCCTCTCGGACGGCGATCGGGTGGTGACCTCGGACCTGGCTACCGTCCGCGAGGGCGCGCCCCTGCGCCTGAAGGGCGAGGCGCCGTGAGCGCGGACCGCGACCCGGCGGACGGGGCTGCCACGGGGCGGCGCGGCCCCATCGCCTGGATGGTGGCCAACCCGGTGGCCGTGAACCTGGTGATGCTGTTGCTGCTCGCCGGCGGCGCCTGGAGCGGGATCACCATGCAGAAGGAGGTCTTCCCGCCGGCACAGCTCGACACCGTCGAGGTCCAGGTCAGCTACCCGGGGGCACCTCCCGCCGAGGTCGAGCAGGGCATCCTCCTGCCCATCGAGGAGGCCGTCCGCGGTATCCAGGGTATCCGGGAGGTCCGCTCCACGGCCTATGAGGGCTCGGGGACGGTCACCCTGGAGCTGGTCGCCGGAGCCGACCGCATGCGCGCCTACCAGGATATCGACCAGGCCGTGGGGACGATCCGGACCTTCCCGGACGGCGCCGAGCAGCCCGAGGTGCGCCTGCAGAGCCGCCAGCGGGACGTCCTCGAGATCGCGCTCTACGGCGACGTCGATCCCTGGTCCCTGCGCAAGCTCGGCGAGCGCGCGCGCGACCGGCTGCTCAGCGACCCGGCGATCTCCCAGGTCGAGCTCGACAACGTCCCCGACTACGTCACCCACGTGGCCATCCCCCAAGACCGGCTCCGCGCGTACGGCCTGACCCTCGACGAGGTCGCCCAGACCCTGGCGGCCTCGGCGCAGGATATCCCCGCCGGGTCGATCGATACCAGCGGCGGCGAGGTCGCGCTGCGTCTCGAGGCGCGTAAGCAGTGGGCCGAGGAGCTCGGCGGCATCCCGGTGGTGACGGGGCAGGGCGGTACGCCCGTCACGCTGGCGGAGATCGCCCGGGTCGAGGACGGCTTCGAGGAGGCGGGCTTCCACGCCCACTTCAACCGCCAGCCCGCCATCGAGCTGGCGCTCTACCGCAGCGGGCAGCAGTCGCCGCTGGCCATCGAGGCCGCTGCGCAGCGCATCCTCGAGGAGCTCGAGGCGGACCTGCCGCCGGGGGTGGCGACCCGCATCGACAGCAACCGCGCGGAGGCGTTCGGCGACCGGCTGGCCCTGATCCTGGAGAACGGCGCCCTCGCGATGGCCATCGTCCTGGCGATCCTGGCGCTGTTCCTCGAGTACCGGTTGGCCTTCTGGATCATGATGGGGATGACCCTCGCCTTCGTCGCCAGCCTGATCGTCCTGCCCTGGCTCGGGGTGAGCGTGAACATGGTCTCGCTGTTCGGCTTCCTCATCGCCCTGGGCATCGTGGTCGATGACGCCATCGTGGTCGGCGAGAACATCTACGAGCGCCGCCAGCGCGGCGCGGGGGCCCTCAGCGCTGCGGTGCAGGGCGCGCGGGAGATCGCCGCGCCCGTGACCTTCGCCGTGCTGACGAACATCATCGCCTTCGTGCCGCTGCTGCTGATCCCGGGGACGATCGGCAACTTCTGGTGGCCGCTGCCCGTGGTGGTCATCACGGTGCTGGCCATCTCCCTGCTCGAGGCGCTGCTCATCCTCCCGGCGCACCTCGGCCATAGCCGCGGCGGGGGCACGACGCACGCCGGCAGCCGCCTGCACCGCTGGCAGCGGCGCTTCGCCGACGGCTTCGAGCGCGGCGTGGAGCGCCTCTACCGGCCGGCGCTGCGACGCTGCCTCGCCCACCGCTACACCACCCTGAGCGCCGGGCTGACCCTGCTGCTGGTCGTGGGCGGCTACGCCTACAGCGATCACATGGGCATGGTCATGATGCCGGAGGTCGCCGCCGACGAGATCGAGGCCGGCGTGTCGCTGCCCCGGGGCACGACGCATCGGCAAGCGGCGGAGGTCGCCCGGCGCGTGACCGAGGCCACGCACCGGATGTACGAGGCCGAGGGCCTCGACGCCGTCGCCGAGGGCATCAAGTCAAATGTCCGTGGGCAGAGCTTCATCGATGTGGAGATCGTCATGAAGCCGCCCTCCGAGCGGGACAGGACCGCCGGCGAGGTCATCGCCTCCTGGCGCGACGCCATCGGCAGCGTTGAGGGGGTGGACCAGATCACCTTCGAGGCGGAGCGCGGGCCGGGGAGCTGGCGGGACGATATCAGCATCGACCTCAGCCACGCCGATATCGAGGTGCTCGAGCGCGCGAGCCAGGCGCTGCTCGAGCGGGCCGAGCGCTTCTCGGCGACCCGGGATGTCAGTGACAGCTACCAGGCAGGCCAGACGCAGCTGGACTTCCAGCTCCGCGACTCGGGCCGGGCCCTGGGCCTGACGCCGGAGGCGGTAGGCCGTCAGCTGCGCGACGCCTTCTACGGCGCCGTCGCCTTCCGCCACATGCGCGGCACCAACGAGGTCGAGGTCCGGGTCCGGCGCCCGCCGGCCGAGCGCCGCGGCCTGGAGCACCTCGAGGGCCTGATCATCCGGGCGCCGGACGGCACCGAGGTGCCGCTCACCGACATCGCACGGGTCGAGCGCGGGGAGGCCTTGACGAGCATCGACCGCCGCGACGGCCGGCGGGTTATCACCGTCGGCATGGACGTCGAGCCCAAGCGGGAGACGGGGCAGGTCCTGACCGCCCTGCGCACCGAGGTCCTGCCCGGGCTGCGCGCCGACTACCCCGGGCTGACGTGGTCCTTCCGCGGCAGCCAGACGCGCATGCACGCCTTCAGCCAGGTCCTGTGGGGCGGCTTCGGCCTGGCGCTGATCGCCATCTACGGGCTGCTGGCGGTGGCCTTCGCCAGCTACAGCCAGCCGCTGATCGTCCTGGGGGCCATCCCCTTCGGCTTCGCCGGCGCCGTGATCGGCCACATCCTGCTCGGGGTGAACCTCTCCCTGATCAGCGTCATGGGGGCCGTGGCCCTGTCCGGCGTGATGGTCAACGACTCGCTGATCATGGTCGACTACGCCAACCGCCGGCGAGGCGATCGCTCCGCGCTAGCGGCCATCGAGGAGGCTGGCCGGCGGCGCTTCCGCCCCATCCTCCTGACCACGCTGACGACGTTCGCCGGCCTGACGCCGATCATCCTGGAGACCTCCCGGCAGGCGGCCTACCTCATCCCCATGGCGGTTTCCCTGGGCTTCGGGATCCTCTTCGCCACGGCGCTCATCCTGTTCACCGTCCCCAGCCTCTACCTCGTCCTCGAGGATTTCCACGGGCTCCGCGGGGCCTCGGCGGGCGCCGCCGGCGACCGCGGCGCAGCGTAGCCGCGCCCCGCGGGCTGCCGCGGCGCTGGCTGCTGCGGGCCTGCGCCCCCCGGCTCAGGTGGCCCGCCCGCGGCGGCGGTCACTCCGCCGGGCCGGGCGCTTGCCCTTGCCGCTGGCCGGCTTCCCGGCGCCCTGGCCCCGCCGCCGGGTGGGGGCGCCTTCCTGGTTGCGGCGCCCGCCGGCGCTCTTGCCGCTGGCGCCCTTGCCGCCGGCCCGAGGATCACGGCGCCGCCCCTCGCCGGCGTCGCCGGTGCCCGGTGGCTGGTGGGCCGGGATCAGGTGGCGCTTGCTGCTGCCGATGAGGTCCTCGCGTCCCATCTCCCGCAGCGCCCGGCGGAGCAGCGGCCAGTTCTCCGGGTCGTGGTAGCGCAGGAAGGCCTTGTGCAGCCG
>CAJXLI010000058.1 GCA_913055575.1 uncultured Ectothiorhodospiraceae bacterium | reverse complement strand
AGAAGGCGGTCATGCTGCAGGTCCTCGACAAGCACTGGAAGGAGCACCTGGCGGCCATGGACTACCTGCGCCAGGGCGTGGGCCTGCGCGGCTACGCCCAGCGCAACCCGAAGCAGGAGTTCAAGAAGGACGCCTTCAACATGTTCCAGGAGATGCTGGAGGGCCTGAAGCGCGAGGCCGTCGGGGTCCTCTTGCGCGCCCAGGTGCGCGCCGAGGAGGACGTCGAGGAGGTGGAGGAGCAGCGCCGCCAGGAGGCGGAGCGCATGCAGCTGCGCCACGCCACGCCGGCATCCGCCGCCGCGGCTGCTGGCGGTGCCGCTGCCAGCGGTGCCGCTGCCGGCGGAGCGGCCGCCGATGGGGCGGCGGCCTCCGGAGGCGGCGGGGCGGGCCAGGCCGCCGCCAGCACGGGCCAGCGAGCGGGCACCGGAGGCAGCGGGCCGGACACGGTGAGCCGCCAGGGCCCCAAGATCGGCCGCAACGACCCCTGCCCCTGCGGCTCCGGGAAGAAATACAAGCACTGCTGCGGAAAGCTCTGAGATGGCGGGCGAGGCCTCGGGTGCCCACCCGGTGCCGGGCTTCCGGCTCGGCACCGCCTGCGCCGGGATCCGCAAGCCCGGCCGTACCGACCTGCTCGTCATGGAGCTCGCCGCTGGCGGCACCGCTGCCGCGGTCTTCACCCGCAACCGCTTCCGCGCCGCCCCCGTGCGTATCGCGGAGCGCCACCTGGCCGGGCAGGCGCCGCGCTACTGCCTGGTCAATACGGGTGTCGCCAATGCCGGTACCGGCGAGCGCGGCGAGGCCGACGCCCTGGCCTGCTGCCGGGCCCTGGCCGAGCGCACGGGGTGCGCCCCCGAGGCGGTCGTGCCCTTCTCGACCGGCGTGATCGGCGAGCCACTGCCCGTGGAGCGGGTGGTCGCCGGGCTCGAGACCGCCCTGGGGGGGCTGGGCGAAGACCGCTGGGAGGCGGCAGCGGCGGCGATCCAGACCACGGATACCCGCAACAAGGTGGCCAGCTACCAGGTCGCCCTCTCCGGCGGGATCTGCACCATTACCGGGATGGCCAAGGGCGCCGGCATGATCCGGCCGGATATGGCGACCATGCTCGCCTTCGTGGCCACCGACGCCGCTGTACCCGAGGCAGTCCTGGATACGGTCCTGCGCCGGGCCAATGAGCGCTCCTTCAACCGGGTTACGGTGGACGGTGACACCTCGACCAACGACGCCTGCCTGCTGGCCGCCAGCGGTGTCGGGCCCGAGGTCGCGGCGGCAGGCGCCGACCTGGAGCGCTTCCAGGCGGCCGTGGAGGCGGTCTGCATCGATCTGGCCCGGGCCATCGCCGCCGACGGCGAGGGGGCGACGCGCCTGGTGGATGTCGCCGTCGAGGGCGCCCGGGATACCGCCGAGGCCGAGCGCGTCGCCTTCACCGTGGCCGAGTCGCCGCTGGTGAAGACCGCCCTGGCTGCCGGGGACCCGAACTGGGGGCGGATCCTCGCCGCCGTGGGCCGTTCCGGGGTCGCGGACCTGGACGTGGACGGCGTGCGGCTGACCCTCGGCGAGCAGGTGGTCGTGGCACACGGGGGTGTCGTGCCAGGCTACGATGAGGCGGCCGCCGCGGAGCACCTCGCCGGCTCCGAGGTCCGCCTCGGCATCGACCTGGGCCGCGGCGAGGCCGCCGCCACGGTCTGGACCTGCGATCTCACCGCCGAGTACGTCCGCATCAACGCCGAGTACCGCACCTGAGCTGGAGCCTCCGGTGGCCCCCACCAGCGCGCACCCCGGTGAGCCGATCCACGTTGCCGCTGCCGCCCTCCGGGCGGTCGATGGCCGGGTCCTGGTCCAGCGGCGGCCCGACCACCTCGACCACGGCGGGCTGTGGGAATTCCCCGGGGGCAAGGTCGAGCCCGGCGAGTCGGTGGCCGAGGCCCTGGCGCGCGAGCTCGACGAGGAGCTAGGCGTCCAGCCGGCCTCCGGGACGCCGCTCATCCGGGTGCCGTGGGACTACGGCCACCGCCGGGTAGTCCTCCATGTCCGGGAGATCGCCGCCTGGTCTGGCACGCCCGCGGGTCGCGAGGGGCAAGAGACCGCCTGGCTGGCACCGGGGCAGATGGATGGCCGCGCCTGGCCGGCGGCCAACTGGCCGATCGTCCGCGCCCTGCAGCTCCCCGATCGCTACCTGATCACGCCGCAGGCGCCCGCGGAGCCCGCCGCCTGGCTCCAACGCCTCGAGGCCGCTCTGGCCGGCGGCGTCTCGCTGGTCCAGCTGCGCCGCCCCGATCTGGATGGGGCGGCGCTGGTGGAGCTGGGCCGGGCGCTGCAGGCGCGCTGCGACGCCTACGGGGCGCGGCTGCTGGTCAACGCGCCGGCAGGGACGGCCCGGGCGGTGGGGGCGGACGGCGTCCACTGGAGCGGCCGGGCGCTGGCGGCGGCCCCCCGGCGGCCGGCGGGAGCCCGCTGGGTGGGTGCCTCCTGCCACGACCGCGCCGGACTCGCCCGCGCTGCGGCGTGCGGCGCGGACTTCGCCCTGCTCTCGCCGGTGCGCTGGACGGCCAGCCACCCGGAGCAAGCCGGCATGGGGTGGGCGCGTTTCGCCGAGCTCGTCGCCGGTGCGCCCCTGCCGGTCTACGCCCTGGGCGGAGTGGGGCCTGCAGACATCCCTACCGCGCGCGCCTGCGGGGGTCAGGGGGTGGCGGCCATCCGGGGCCTGCTCCCGGGCGGCACCGCCGCGTGATCCGCCGTGGCGGCGGCTCGGCCCAGGCCCCCTAGAGCGCGCAGCGTGCCAGCCGGAAGTGGATGTCGGCCTGGGCGGGCGCCGGGCGGACGCGGGTGTCCGGCTGGCGGAGGAAGCGGATGGTCACGAGGTGGTGGTTGCCGCTGATCTCCGGCATGACGCTGTCCGCCATGGGCGCCTGCAGGCGCAGCATCTGGGTCACCCGGTTGCCGTAGGGGGTGCGCTGCTGCCAGGTACCGCTCTCGGCGACCTCGTCGGCGAAGATCCCCGCCTCGCGCTGGAGCCGCAGGGCGAAGAGGACCGCGTCGCGCAGGTCGGCGAAGCTGTCGAACCACCGCTGCATGTCCGCGCGGCGGTCCTCGTAGGGGCGCGAGAGCCAGCGGTGGTAGCTGGGTAGATCGAAGTTGCAGGTCCCGGTCCCGATGCCGAAGCGCTGGGCGATCAGCCCGAGCAGCTCGTCCTCGCGCAGCTCCTGGCCCATGGCCGCGTCGGGTTCGCCGACGCGGCGCAGGAGCTGCCGGCACTGCTCCGCCTCCTCCTGGACGCGGTCGGTCGACCACAGCCCCTGGGTGCCCATGTAGGCGGTCTCGGTGGCGAGGCGGTCGAGCTCCTTGATGACCTCGGAGCGAAGCTCGCCCCGCTCGAGGACGTTGAGGGTCTCGATGAAGGCCTCCACCGCCATGCGGCTGTCGATGATCTGCTGCCGCGCCATGGCGGTGCTGGCCGTTTCCATGAGGAATTCCAGGCGGAGCAGGGTGCGCAGGCGCTCGTTCAGGGGGTGCTCGTAGACGACCCAGTCTTGCTTGGTGTCACTCATCGGAGGGGTCCTCCTTCCGTGCTTGATCGGCTATGCCGCAGGCCTCGGTGAGCAAGCGCTGGTGCAGCTCGGTGACCGATCCCGTCAGCGTGCCGGGCGCACCGCTATTGTCGACGACGTGATCGGCCGCCGCCAGACGCTGCTCGCGCGTCGCCTGGGCGGCGAGCCGCGCCTCGGTGTCTGCCTCGCTGAGGCCATCCCGGGTTGTGAGCCGCTGGCGCTGGCGTGCGGCCGGGAGATCGACCACGACGACGGTGTCCATGTCGCGGTCCATGCCCGTCTCCACCAGCAAGGGGACGACGGCCACCGCGTACGGGGCGCTCAACCGTCCCAGTATAGTGATGAGCCGCTCGCGGATGTGGGGATGGAGGATGGCCTCCAGGTGGCGTCGGGCCTCGGCGTCGTTGAATACCCGTCGGCCCAGGGCGGCCCGGTCCAGCCGCCCGTCGGCGGTCAGCACCTGCGGGCCGAAGGCCGCCGCCACGGCCGCCAGCCCCTCGGTGCCGGGCTCGACCACTTGCCGGGCGAGCCGGTCGGTATCGATGATCGGGGCGCCGCGGGCGGCGAAGAGCTCGGCCACCGTCGACTTGCCGCTGGCGATGCCGCCGGTCAGGCCCACCCGCAGGGGCAGGCGATGCGCTGCGGTCATGGCATGACGCCGTTGCCGCTGAGGGGCTCGATCACCGCCAGGACCCAGCCGGCGAGGGCGAGGGCGGGGCCGAAGGGTAGCGGCTGGTCCAGGCGGCGGTAGCGCACGGCCAGTGCCAGCGCCGCGATCAGGCCGGCGACCGCGGCGAGCAGCACCAGGGCAGGTAGCGCCTGCCAGCCCAGCCAGGCGCCGAGGGCGGCGGTGAGCTTGAAGTCGCCGTAGCCCATCCCCTCCTTGCCGGTGGCCAGCCGGTGGCCGTGGTAGATGAGCCACAGGGCGGTGTAGCCGGCGGCCGCTCCGAGGATGGCGGCCGCCGGCGTCGGGGGCGTGGCCGGCTCCAGGGTGCTCCACAGCAGCCCGAGCCAGAGCAGGGGCAGGCTCAGGGTGTCGGGCAGGAGGTGGTGCTCGCGGTCGATGGCCGCGGCGGCGATCAATCCCCACGTCAGCAGCAGCAGCCCTGCGGCCTCGAGGCCGATCCCGTGGCGGGCGACGACGGCCAGGGAGGCGCCGCCCGCGAGCGCCTCGATGACCGGATAGCGCCCCGGGATGCGCCCGCCGCAGTGGCGGCATCGGCCGCGCTGGAGCAGGTAGCTGAGCAGCGGGATGTTCTCCAGCGCGCCCAGGCGGTTGCCGCACTGCGGGCAGTGGGACGGTGGCCAGCCCAGGTGGTAGGCGGCGGGCGCCTCCCCGGGCTCGGTGTCCTCGCCGAGGACGGCCTGCGCCTCGGCATACCAGCGCCGCTGCAGCATCTCCGGCAGGCGGTGGATGACGACGTTGAGGAAGCTGCCTACGACCAGGCCGAGCAGGCCGGCGCCCGCCCACGCGATCCACACCGGTAGGTGGCTCCAGTACTCCATGGGGACTCCCGTTAACGACCGGGGCCCATTGTAGGGTGCGGTGGTCAGAGTGTCCCGCCCATCTCGAAGACCGGCAGGTACAGCGCCCCCACGACGCCGGCGGTCAGGATGCCCAGGACGACGATCAGGGCCGGCTCGAGGAAGGCGCTGAGCCGCTCCAGGCGGGTCTCCAGGCGTTGCCGGTAGAGGCTGGCCGCCTCGGCGAGCATCTCCTCGAGCCGGCCGGCGCTCTCCCCCACGGCGATCAGGTGCGCGGCGTCCGGGGCCTCCGGCAGGCCGGTGCGCGTCGCCGCGGCGAGCGGCTCGCCGGCGCTGACCCGCCGCTCCAGCCGCTCCAGGGCAGGGCCCAGGGCTGCGCCCCGGGCCGCCTCGGCGGCCCGGGGCAGGGCATCGAGCAGGGAGACGCCGGCGCCGAGCAGCCGGGACAGGGTCTCGCACCAGCGGCTGAGCGCGGCCTCGCGCAGGCTGGGTCCGATCCCGGGTAGCCGGGTCAGGGCCGCGGTGGCGCGCAGCCGCCACGCCGGTCGCCGGCGCAGCAGGGGGCCCAGGGTGGCCGCGGCCACGGCCGCCGCGCCCACCAGCAGCGGCGCCACGAGGGCGAAGGCGTCGGAGGCGGCGATGATCAGCCGCGTAGCCGCCGGCAAGGGCTGGCCGCTCTGGGCGAAGATCGCCTCGAAGCGGGGGACGACCCCCAGGAGCAAGAGGCTCAGCACGGCCAGGGCGGTACCGGCGACGACCGCCGGGTAGGCCATGGCCCGGCGGAGCTGGCGACGCATCGTATCCCGGCGCTCCAGCTCCTCGGCGACGCTGCGCAGGGCGCCGGGGAGATCGCCCGTCCAGGTGCCGGCCTCCAGCAGGGCGGTGTGGGCCGGCTGCAGGCCGGGCAGGGCATCCTGGAAGGCCGGGGCCAGGTCGCTGCCCCGCTCCACGGCCCGCCGCAGCGCCCGCAGCCCGTCACGTAGCTCGATCCGGGGCTCCCGGGCGGAGACGGTGCGCAGGGCCGCGTCCAGGGGAGCCCCGGCGTCGAGCACGGCCGCCAACCGCCGCAAGGCGGCGGCCCGCTCGGCAACCCGGGCCCGGCGCCGCCGGGGTAGGCGCAGCTCCCGGCGCACGCGCAGGACGGCGATGCCGCGGGCGGCGAGGGCGTGGCGCACCGCGGCCGCCGAGTCGGCGTGGCAGGTCCCGCTGAGCCGGCGGCCCTGGGCGTCAACGCCCCGCCAGCTCAGGCGGGCCACGGCTCGGCCTCGCGCGTAACCCGGCGCAGCTCCGCGGCGCTGGTCTCGCCGGCCTCGACCAGCGGCCAGCCGGCCGTGTGCAGGTCGGGCACGCCGGCCTCCCGGGCGCGGGCCTCGAGCTGCCGGGCGCTGGCGCCGGCGAGGACGGCCTCGGCGATCCCGGCGGTCAAGGGCATCACCTGGAAGACCCCGCGCCGCCCGCTGTAGCCGTCCCGGCAGTGGGGGCACCCCGGAGTCCGCCCGTCGGCGGTCCCGGCCGCCGTGCCAGGGGCGGCCTCGGCGCCGTCCGCGGCCCGGCACGCCGGGCAGCGACGCCGGACCAGCCGCTGCGCCACCACCAGGGACAGGCTCGAGGCGAGGTCGTAGCCGGGCACGCCCATCTGCGCCAGCCGCTCCACGGCGCCGGCAGCGCTGCGGGTGTGCAGCGTCGACAGGACCAGGTGGCCGGTCTGCGCTGCCTTGACCGCGATGGCTGCGGTCTCGGCGTCGCGGATCTCGCCGATGAGGATGACGTCCGGATCCTGGCGCAGGAAGGCGCGCAGCGCGCGTGCGAAGTCCACGCCGGCGCGCCGGTTGACCGCCACCTGGGTGACGCCGGGGACCTCCATCTCCACCGGGTCCTCGACGGCGCAGATGTTGCGCTCCGGGGTGTTGAGCCGGTGCAGGGCGGCGTGGAGGGTGGCGGTCTTCCCGGAGCCGGTGGGGCCGGTGACGAGGATGAGCCCCTCGGTCCGGTCCAGCGCCGTCTCCAGCGCCTCCCGGGCCGGGTCCGGCATCGCCAGGGCCTCGATGGTGGCGGGGGCGTCCCGCTCGATGAGCCGCAGCACCAGCTTCTCGCCGTGGACGCTCGGGCAGCTGGCGACGCGGAACTGGACGGGCTGGCCGGTGCTGTCCTGGCCTTGCAGCCGGCCGTCCTGGGGCAGGCGCTGCTCGGCGACGTCCATGCCGGCGAGCAGCTTCAGCCGCGCGATGGCCCGGCTGCGTAGCGCTGCCGGCGGCCCCTGCGCCTCGCGCAGCAGGCCGTCGATCCGCAGCCGGATGCGCAACGTATCCTGCTCGGGCTGGAGGTGGATATCGGAGGCGCGGTGCTCGACGGCATCGGCGATGAGGCGGTCTACGAAGCGGACCGTGGCCTGGTCCTCATCCATGGTCTCCCCTCCCTGGCTGCTCCTTCCCTGAAGCGCCCGCTCAGCGTAGGTCGATTGCCAGGGTGAAGGGAAGGGCGCGCCCGGCGCCGCTCCCCTACCAGGGGAATCTGCGGAGTCGCGGCTTGATGGGGAGCCGTGCGCGCCAGTACTGGATCAGCAGGAAGCCGAACGCCATCCCGCCGAGGTGGGCGAAGTGGGCGATGCCGGCCGTGGTGCCCGTAATCCCGGAGAAGAGCTCGAAGGCCCCGTAGCCGATGACGAAGTACTTGGCGCGGATCGGGATCGGCGGGAACAGGAGAACCAGCCGGACGTTGGGGAACATCATCCCGAAGGCGAGCAGGATGCCGAAGACCCCGCCCGAGGCGCCGATCGTGGGGTAGATCTGCCCCTCGGCGGCCGCCTGCGTGGCCACGAGCAGCTGCACCAGCCCGGCGCCGACGATACAGACGAGGAAGTAGGTGGCGAACGTCCGCGACCCCCAGGCGTGCTCCAGGTGCACGCCGAGGATCCACACGGCCAGCATGTTGACGAGCAGGTGGAACAGGCCGCCGTGGAGGAAGGCGTAGGTGACCAGCTGCCAGAGGTGGAAATCCGGCGGCGGCGCCACCATGCGCACCAGGTCCGGCTCCGGGGCGAGGGGCCAGAGGCCGAAGGTGCCGATCAGGGCCTGCGGGTCCATCATCCCCTGGAGCAGGAAGACGAGGCCGTTCGCCGCGAGCAGGAAGCCGATGACCGGCGGGAAGTTCGACAGGGTAGGCGGGCCGGCGGTCTGCATGGCGGTGTCCTATCCAACCTCCAGTCGCTGGGATGGCGGTACGGGCATCGGGGCCGGCACGCCCGTGCCCCGGGGGTCAGCCGTTGCCGGCCGTGGCGTCGCGCAGGGCGCCGAGCAGGTCCTCGCGGGCGATGACGCCCACTACGCGGTGCTCATCATCGACGACGGGGAACCCCTTGGTGCGCATGTCGACCATCCGCTGCAGGACCCGGGTCAGGGGCAGGTCCGGGGTGACGGTGATGGGCTCCCGCGTCATCAGCTCCTGTACCGGGCGCCCCATGATGGTGTCGTAGTGCGGCACCATGGCGTCGGGGGTGAACGTGAACGCCTTGAGCAGGTCGAGCTTGGTGGCCAGGCCGACGATCCGCCCGTCGCTGTCGACCACGGGGACGCCGTTGAAGTCGTGCCGGTCGAAGAGCCCCTGGAGCTCGTGCAGCGGGGTCTCGGGGGTCACGGTCTGCGGCCCGGCCGTCATGTAGTCGCGCACGTAGTAGCTGAGGAAGTCATACATGGCACGTCCTTCACCGGTGCCGGGGTGGTGAGTCTCGGTCGACTATGGCACGCCTGCCTGCCGTGCGGCTAGCCGCCACTCAGCGCGAGGCGCGCGCATTGGCGTTGCGCCGCCGGGACGGCTTGCCCTCGGAGGCGCTCTGCTGTGAGCCGCTGCGCCGGGGCTTGCGCGGCGTCTTGGGCGGCGCCAGCTCGGCGAAGTACGCCTCCGGCGGGGTCTCCGTGGGGATCTTCTCCGCCAGGTAGGCCTCGATATCCGGCAGCGAGAAGACGTACTCGTCGCAGGCCAGGGAGATGGCGTCGCCGCTCTCGCCGGCGCGGGCGGTGCGGCCGATGCGGTGGACGTAGTCCTCCGGGTCCTGGGGCAGGTCGAAGTTGATGACGTGGCTGACCGACTCGATGTGCAGCCCCCGGGCCGCCACGTCGGTGCCGACGAGCACCGGCAGGTCGCCGTCCCGGAAGCGCTCGAGCAGCTGCTCGCGCTTGTTCTGCGGGATGTCGCCGGAGATGACCGCGGCATCGATCCCGTTGCCGCGGAGGTAGCCGACGAGCTGCTCGGCGGCGCGCTTGGTGTTGGCGAAGATCAGGGTCCGGCGCGGGTCGATCTGCTGCAGCATGCCCACCACGAAGGCGGTCTTGTCTTCCTTGGCCACGTGGTAGAGCGTCTGGCGGACATGCTCGACCGTGCGCTGCTCGGCCGCCACCGCCACGCGGGGCGGATCGCCCATGTCCTCCCAGGCCAGCTCCATGACCCGGTAGGAGAGGGTGGCGGAGAAGAGCAGGTTGAGCCGCTGCTCGGCGCTAGGCATGCGCCGCAGGAGGTAGCGGATGTCCGAGACGAAGCCGAGGTCGAACATGCGGTCCGCCTCGTCGAGGACCGCCACCTCGATGTTGCGCAGGCTGAAGACCTTCTGCTTGTAGAAGTCGATGATCCGTCCCGGCGTCCCGATGATGACGTCGACGCCCGCCTGCAGCTGCTGGCGCTGCGCCTCGTAGCCGGTGCCGCCGTAGACGGCGGCCATCTCCAGGCCCGTGAAGGCGCCGATCTGCTCGGCCTCGCTGTGGATCTGCACGGCCAGCTCGCGGGTCGGGGCGAGGATGATGGCCCACGGGCCTACGGCGTCCTCGTCCACCGGATGGGTCATGAGGTGGTGGAGCGTGGCGACGACGAAGGCCGCGGTCTTGCCGGTCCCGGTCTGCGCCTCCCCGGCGATGTTCCCGCCCGCCAGCGTGTGGGGCAGGGTCTGCGCCTGGATGGGGGTGCAGTAGCTGAGGCCGGTCTCGTCGAGGCCATCGAGGACCGCGTCGTGGATGGAGAAGTCGGTAAAGCGCTGGTCGGTCAGGTGGGATCCGCTCATGCGCGCAAGGATAACGGAGTGCGGAGGCGGCGGCTAGCCGGCGCCGCCACGCGTCTGTAGGGTGGCTAGACGGAGCGGGCAGGCTTCTGGGCGGCGGGCGCGCCGCACGGCGTACGGGAGGTGGCGTGGTCTGGGCGACGAGCAGGGCCCCCCGGCGGGAGGTCTTGGGCTGGGCGATGTTCGACTTCGCCAACCAGGCCTATACGCTGCTGATCATCACGGTCGTCTACGGCGACCTCTTTACCCGGGTGATCGTCGGCGACGCCGGCGACGACTACCGCCTCGGCAACCTGCTCTGGGGCTCGGCGCTGGCGCTGAGCTATCTGGCCGTGGTAGCGACTGCGCCGGCCCTCGGCGCGGTGATGGACTACGCCGCCGCCAAGAAGCGCTTCCTGTTCGCCAGCTACACCGCCACGGTGGCGGCCACGGCGGCGCTCTACGCGGTGGAGCCGGGCCAGGTCGCGCTCGGCTTCACCCTCATCGCGCTCTCCAGCTACGCCTACTGCCTGGGCGAGGCCTTCATCGCCGGCTTCCTGCCGGATATCGCCGCCCCGCACGAGATGGGCCGGGTCTCGGGGCTGGGGTGGTCGCTGGGCTACCTCGGGGGGCTGTGCGCCACGGCCTTTACGGTACTCGTCCTCGGCGAGGTCAGCGCCGAGAACTTCGACCGCATCCGCTGGGTGGGCCCGTTCGCCGCCGCCTTCTTCCTGGTCTGCGCCATCCCCACCTTCCTGTGGCTGCGCGAGCGCGGACGGGCGCAGCCCCTGCCCGAGGGGCAGGGCTACCTCGCCCTGGGGGTCAGCCGCGTGGCGCGGACCCTGCGTAGCCTGGGCTACCTGCGCGATCTGGGGGTGTTCATGGCCTCCCTGCTGCTGGCCATGTCGGGGCTGGCCATCGTCCTCTCCTACGCCTTCATCTACGGCGCCCAGGTCATCGGCTGGGACGAGCCGGTACGGCTGACCATGTTCGTAGTCACCCAGATCTCCGCCGCGGCCGGCGCCGTCGGCTTCGGGCTGGTCCAGGATCGCCTCGGTGCCAAGCGGACCTATATGGCGACCCTGCTGATGTGGGTGGCCGCCATCCTGCTCATCTGGGCCACGCCGCAGCTGACGGCTCTGGCGAACGGGCTGCTCGGCACGCAGTGGCAGGCGCAGTACGTCTTCCTCGCCGCTGGCTGTGCTGCCGGCCTGGCGCTGGGCTCGTGTCAGTCGGCGGGGCGTACCCTGGTGGGTCTCCTCGCCCCGCCGGGGCGGTCCGCCGAGCTCTTCGGCTTCTGGGGGGTGTCGACGAAGCTCGCCGCCGCCTTCGGCCTGGTGGCGGTGGGTGCCCTGCAGGCGGCGATAGGCCTGCAGTCGGCGATCCTCCTGTGCGCCGCCTTGTTCGCCGCTGCCTTCCTGGTGGGGCTGGGCGTGGACGAGCCGCGGGGTCGGGCGCGGGGCCAGGCTCTGGTAGAGTGAGCTGCAACCGAGCAATTGCAACGGATGGAGGCGACAAGTGGCTGAGCGTATCTGGGTATGCACGGTGTGCGGGTGGATGTACGACGAGAGCCAGGGCGTGCCGGAGCTGGGTATCGAGCCGGGGACCCCCTTCGAGGACCTGCCCGAGGACTTCCTCTGCCCGGAATGCGGCGCCGGCAGGGAGGCCTTCGAGGTGATGGAGGCTTGAGGCCCGCCATGGCGGATCGGGCAGCAGCGGTAGCCGGCGTCTATGCGGTCACCCAGCCGCGGGCCGACCTCGAGGCGGCCGTGGCGGCCGTGCTGCGCGGCGGGGTCCGGGTCGTGCAGTACCGCGACAAGGGCGAGGACCGCCAGCGCCGGTACGCGGAGGCGGCCGCGCTGCGGCAGCTCTGCGAGGGCTACGGGGCCCTGTTCCTGGTCAACGACGACATCGAGCTGGCGGCAGCGGCGGCGGCCCACGGCGTGCACCTGGGCCGCGAGGACGGGGCCGTCGCCGAGGCCCGGCAACGCCTGGGTGCAGGCGCCTGGATCGGGGCCTCCTGCTACGACGACCTGGCCCGGGCGCGGCGCCTGGTCGCCGAGGGCGCCGACTACGTGGCCTTCGGCAGCATCTACCCGTCGCCGACCAAGCCGGATTCCCAGCTGGCGCCCATGGAGCTGCTCACCCGGGGGCGCGAGGCTACCGGCTGCCCCACGGTGGCTATCGGCGGCATCGACGCGGCGAACATCGGGGAGGTGGCCGCAGCCGGGGCGGATGCGGCCGCGGTGGTCAGTGCCCTGTTCGGGGCCGAGGACCCCGAGGCCGCGGCCCGGCAGC
The DNA here is from genome assembly GCA_913055575.1 of uncultured Ectothiorhodospiraceae bacterium. Taxonomy (GTDB): domain Bacteria; phylum Pseudomonadota; class Gammaproteobacteria; order Nitrococcales; family Halorhodospiraceae; genus Halorhodospira. Next base: position 267 of record CAJXLI010000058.1, on the reverse strand, counting down.
TCGTCGCCGAGTGGCAGCGCAATCGGTAGAATCCCGCCCTGAAGCCGAAGCCAGACGAGAGGAGAACCCCATGCAGCGCACCCAAGAGCTTTTCCAGCAGGCCCGGGAGCTGATCCCCGGCGGCGTCAACTCCCCGGTGCGCGCCTTCAAGGGGGTCGGCGGCACGCCGATCTTCTTCGAGCGCGGCGAAGGGCCGTACATGTGGGACGCCGACGGCAAGCGCTACGTCGACTACGTCTGCTCCTGGGGGCCGCTGGTCGCCGGCCA
>CAJXLI010000057.1 GCA_913055575.1 uncultured Ectothiorhodospiraceae bacterium | reverse complement strand
GCGGCAAGGTCGGCACCCTCTACGCCAGCCGCTCGGAGGGCGAGGGCGTGCTCGGCGAGGTCTTCGCCCACGCCCGGGAGGGCGGGCGCGAGACCGTCATCCGCGCCGAGCGCGCGCGGCAGGTGGTCGACCCGGAGACGGGCGCCCGCTTCCTCGTCTTCGAGGACGGCTACCGCTACGACGGCCGGCGGGGTCGGCTGGACTGGCAGGTGACGCGCTTCGAGCGCCACGGGATGCGCGTCGGGACCGGCGAGGCCGGCGGCGTGGAGCGCGAGCGCGAGGGCACGCCGCTGGGCGAGCTGTGGGCGGCCGGCGGCCCGGCGGACCTGGCCGAGATCCACTGGCGCCTGTCCATGCCGGTGATGGTGCTGGTGCTGACCCTGCTCGCCGTGCCCCTGGCCAAGGCCGAGCCCCGCGATGGCCGCTACGGCAAGCTGCTCACGGCCGTGCTGGTCTTCGTCGCCTACTTCCAGCTGCTGACCTCCGCCCGGGGCTGGCTCGCGGCCGGCATCGTCCCGCCTGCCCTGGGCCTGTGGTGGGTCCACGCCCTGGGGGCGCTGGCGGCGGCGCTGTGGGTCCGCCGCCGCTTCGGCGCCGCCCCGGGGTGGTGGCACCGGCCGGGGAGGCGCGGCTGATGCGCATCCTCACCGCCTACCTGGCGCGCACGGTGATCGTCGCCTCCCTGGTGGCCCTCGCCGCCATCCTCGCCCTGGACTTCGTCTTCCAGCTGGTCGACGGCGTCGCCGACGCGGACACGAGCACCGTCGACACGCTGCTGCTGACCCTGCTCGCCATGCCGTCGCTGGCCTACGAGGCCTTCCCCTTCGCCACCCTGATCGGCGCCCTGATGGGGCTGGGCGGGCTGGCGGCCCGGCAGGAGCTCACCGCCATGCGCGCCGCCGGCGTGTCGGTGCTGCAGATCGCTGGCGCGGTGCTGGCGGGCGGGCTCGTCCTCGCCCTGCTGGCCACGGCGGTGGGCGAGTACGTGGTGCCCCCGGCCGAGCGCCAGGCCGCTACGGTGCGCGGCCTGTCCCAGGCCGATGGACTGCGCACGGGGCCCGACGGCGCCCTGTGGGCCCGCGATGGCCGGGACTTCCTGCGCGCCGAGCGGCCGCGCTCGGCCGCCCACCTGGCATCGGTGACGCTGTACCGCTTCGAGGGCGGGCGCCTGGACGAGCGCATCGAGGCCGAGCAGGCGTACTACGTCGACGAGGGGTGGCGGCTGGAGGGGGTAACCCGGGTCGTCTACGGCGACGGCGGCCTCAGGCGCACCGAGCACGACACCTGGCTGTGGCAGGGGGCGCTGAGCGCCGAGGTGCTGTCGGTCGTGGTCGCCGAGCCGTCGACCCTGCCGGCGGCGGAGCTGTGGACCTACATCCAGTACCTGCAGGCCAACGAGCTCGACAGCGGGGCGTACCGGCTCGCCCTGTGGGAGAAGGTGGCGACGCCCCTGGCGACGCTGGCCATGCTGCTGGTGACCATCCCGCTGATCTTCACGGCGGTGCGCTCGGCGAACGCCGGGCAGCGGATCGTGGTCGGCGTGCTGGTGGGGGCCGCCTTCTTCCTGCTCAACCGGGCGATGGGGCAGGCGGGCGTGGTCTACGGCGTGCCGCCGGGGCTGTCGGCGCTCCTGCCGGTGGTGGTCCTCGCGGCCCTGGGCCTGTGGGGGACGCTGCGCGTGCGCTAGGCCGCGACCCTGCGGCGCCCCCGGCGATCAGCCGTCCCGCGGCTCGCGGACGAGCCACGTCCCGGCGAGCCGGTCGTGCAGCGTCCGGTGCTCGCTGTCGACGAGCGCCCAGGCGAAGCCCAGCCCCAGCAGGGCCCAGGACAGCGCCGCGGCCGCGAAGCGCAGGCTCGCCTGCTGGAGGGTCGGCGAGAGCCCGCGCCCGTTCACGACGCGCAGCCGCCAGGCCAGCATGCCCACCGTGCCCCCGCCGCGGGTCCAGGAGACGACGAAGAAGAGGTAGACCAGCGCCAGCAGGTAGGCCTGCAGCCCGTGCGCCGCCCACGACCCCGGCGCCGGGGCCTCGCCGCCGGTGGCCGGCAGGAAGGTGAGCGCCCCGATGAGGATGATCGCGGTGACCATCAGCAGGTCGTAGAGGAGGCCGGCGAGGCGCAGGCCGAGGCTCGCGTAGGCGCGCCCGCCGCTGAGGACCCGGTTCGGAGCAGCTGCGCTGGCGTTCGTCACGGCGGCGCTCTTGCGGGCTTGATGCTCCCGCCGGCTGGCGGGATGGGGGAAGTGGCGCTCCCAAGGGGATTTGAACCCCTGTTTCCGCCTTGAGAGGGCGGCGTCCTAACCGCTAGACGATGGGAGCGTTGTCTTTTGCCTCCGGCTCAACCGCCGGCAATGCAAGTGGTATTATAATGATCTTCATCTCTTAGGCAAGGGTGGTAGCCATTACGTCCGAAGATTGTCTCCGACAAGGCACGTTGACCGAGGTGGAGCCGACCATTATCCCCCGGGACGCGCACCCGATCTCGCGCCGGGATATCAGCGATAACGCCCTCAAGGTCCTCTACCGCCTGCGCAAGGCGGGCTACCAGGCCTACATGGTCGGCGGCGGGGTCCGCGATCTCTCCCTGGGGCGCGAGCCGAAGGACTTCGACGTGGCCACGGACGCCCACCCCGAGGAGGTGGCCCAGCTCTTCCGCAACTGCCGGCTCATCGGCCGGCGCTTCCGCCTGGCGCACGTGCACTTCGGCCCGGAGATCATCGAGGTGGCCACCTTCCGGGCCCTGCCGCCGCCGGACGACGACGTCGCCGAGGGCGAGCGGGTGATCGACAACGGGCGGATCGTGCGCGACAACGTCTACGGCACGCTGGCCGAGGACGCCCTGCGGCGCGACTTCACCGTCAATGCCCTGTACTACAACATCGCGGATTTCTCGGTGGTCGACCACGCCGGGGGCATGGAGGACCTGCAGGGGGGGGTCATCCGGCTCATCGGCGATCCGCGCGAGCGCTACCAGGAGGATCCGGTGCGCATGCTGCGCGCCGTGCGCTTCGCGCTGAAGCTCGGCTTCCGGATCCACCCCGAGACCGCGGCGCCCCTGCCCGAGATGGCCAGCGCCCTCGCCGACATGCCGGCGGCGCGGCTGTTCGACGAGGCGCTGAAGCTGTTCATGGCGGGCACGGGGCTCAGCGCCTTCGAGATGCTGCGCCACTACGGGCTCTTCGAGCCGCTGATGCCGCTGACTGCCGAGGCGCTCGCCGAGGAGGGCAGCGAGGACTGGATCCCGTTCATCGCTGCCGCGCTGCGCAACACCGATGAGCGGGTCAGCGCGGACAAGCCGGTGACCCCGGCCTTCCTCTTCGCCGCGCTGCTCTGGCCGGCCGTGCGCCGCCGCGAGGCCGAGCTCGTGGAGGCCGGCGAGGCGCAGGTCCCGGCGCTGCAGCGGGCCAGCTCGGAGATCCAGGCGCTGCAGCAATCGCGGATCGCGCTGCCCAAGCGCTTCAGCATCCCCATGCGCGAGGTCTGGACCCTGCAGCCGCGCTTCGAGCGCCGTGGCGGCAAGCGTGCCCGGCGGCTGCTCGGCCACCCGCGCTTCCGCGCCGCCTACGACTTCCTGGAGCTGCGCGCCCAGGCCGGCGACGCGTCCCAGGAGCTGGTCCAGTGGTGGCGCGATTTCCAGGACCAGCCGGAGAAGCCCCCCTCCCAGAAGAAGGGGTCGGGCAGCAGCAGCCGGCGCCGGCGCGGTAGCCGCGGCCGGGGCCGGGCCAGGGCGAAGGACGGCGGTGAGGGCGGCGCCGGCGACGGAGGCGGCAGCCCGGAGGCGGGCAGCTGATGGCCGGCGAGGTCACCGCCTACATCGGCCTGGGCAGCAATCTCGAGGCGCCCCGGGCGCAGGTCGAGCGGGCCGTGGCGCACCTGGACGGCCTGGACGATACTCGGGTCGCGGCTGTCTCCGCGCTCTACCGCAACCCGGCCCTGCAGGCGCCGGGCGTGCCGGCGCAGCCGGATTTCATCAACGCCGTGGCGCAGCTGCGGACGCGGCTGGGGCCGCTGGCGCTGCTCGACGCGCTGCTGGGCATCGAGGCCGCGCAGCAGCGCCGCCGCGACGGGGTGCGCTGGGGGCCGCGGACGCTGGATCTGGATCTGCTGCTCTACGGCCGCAGGCAGGTGGCCGAGCCGCGGCTCCAGGTCCCCCATCCGGAGCTCACCCGCCGGCCGTTCGTCGTCTTCCCGCTGCTCGAGCTCGCCCCGGGGCTGGAGCTGCCGGGCGGCGGCCCCCTGGCCGGCTACGCCGGGGGGCTGGATGCCGGCGCCCTGCAGCCGGTGGGGGCCGTGGCCGGCTTCGAGCCCGCCGGCGGCGCTGCCCGGCGCCTGGACGCGGGCGGGTGATGGGTCCTTCAATCCTGGGGGCGGGAGGCGGTAGAGTGTCGGCCCTTTCCCCGAGTCGAGGTGGCTGCCATGTCCAGCGCTGAGGGCAAGCGCGCCGCTAGTGAGGCTGTCACGGTCGCCCGCCTGCGCGCCATGAAGGAGGCGGGCCAGCCCGTGGCCTGCCTGACGGCCTACGACTACGGCTTCGCGGCGGCCTGCGAGCGCGCCGGGGTCGACCTGCTGCTCGTCGGCGACTCGCTGGGGATGGTGGTCCAGGGCCAGGAGACCACGCTGCCGGTGACGGTGGACGACGTGGTCTACCACACGCGCTGCGTGGCGCGGGCCTGCCGCCGGTCGCTGGTGGTCGCGGATCTGCCGTTCATGAGCCATACGGACGTGGCCAGCGGCCTGCACACCGCCGGCCGCCTGGTGAAGGAGGGCGGCGCGCGCATGGTCAAGCTCGAGGGCGGCGCCGATCAGGCGGCCCTGGTCGAGCGCCTCGCCGAGAGCGGCATCCCCGTTTGCGGCCACCTGGGCCTGAAGCCCCAGCGTATCCACAAGCTCGGCGGCTACCGCGTCCAGGGCCGGGCCCTGGTCGATGCGGAGGCCATGGAGAGCGATGCCCGGGCGCTGGAGGCGGCCGGGGCGGACCTGATCATCGTGGAGTGCGTGCCGGCGCCGCTGGCCCGCCACCTGAGCGCGCAGCTGGGCATCCCGGTGGTGGGCATCGGCGCCGGCGCCGGCTGCGACGGCCAGATCCTGGTCCTCCACGACGCCCTCGGCGTCTCGGCGCAGCCGCCGCGCTTCGCCCGCGACTTCAGCGACGGGGCGGGCAGCGTCCAGCAGGCGCTGGCCGCCTACGTCGACGCGGTGCGGACGGGCACCTTCCCGGGACCGGAGCACGAGTTCGAGGCTTGATACGGATCGAGGGACGCGAGGCCATGCGCGAGCGCTCCCGCGCCTGGCGCGCGCGGGGCGAGCGGATCGGGCTGGTGCCCACCATGGGCAACCTCCACGGGGGGCACCTGGAGCTGGTCGACCGCCTGGCCGGGGAGGTGGACCGCCTGGTGGTCTCCATCTTCGTCAATCCGCTGCAGTTCGGGCCGGACGAGGACTACGACAGCTACCCGCGGACCCTGGAGGCGGATCTGGCCGCCCTGGAGGAGCGGGGCGTGGCCGCCGCCTTCGCCCCGACGGCGCGGGAGATGTACCCGGGGGCGGAGCCGCCGCGCACGGGGATCGACGTCCCGGCGCTGACGGGGACCCTCTGCGGCGCCTCGCGGCCGGGGCACTTCGCCGGCGTGGCGGTGGTGGTGGTCAAGCTGCTCAACATCATCGAGCCGGACGTGGCGATCTTCGGCCGCAAGGACTACCAGCAGCTGCAGGTGGTCCGGCGCGTGGTCCACGACCTGGACCTGCCGGTGGCGATCCGGGATGGCCCGGTGGTCCGCGAGGCCGACGGCCTGGCGCTGAGCTCGCGGAACAGCTACCTGGCGCCCGAGCAGCGGCGCCGGGCGCCGGCGCTCTACGCCGCGCTCTGCGAGCTGGCGGCGGCCCTGCGGGACGGCCGGCGGGACCTGGCGGCGCTCGAGGCGCAGGGCCGGGAGCGGCTGCTGGCGGCCGGGTTCGACGCGGTGGACTACGTCGCCGTGCGCCGCTGCGAGGACCTGGCCGAGCCCCGCGGCGATGAGGCCTGCCTGGTCTGCCTCGGGGCCGCGTACCTGGGTAGCGCGCGGCTGATCGACAACGTCGAGGTTGCCTTGCATGTCTAGGGCATGGGCGGGACCATTATGCCGCTCGGGATTGTGCAGGTGCACATGACCGGTTCATCATAAGCCGGGTAAGGTATACGGTTTCTACGGCATCGAGGTTGGCGCCATGCAACTGAACATGCTCAAGGGCAAGCTGCACCAGGCCCGGGTCACGCAGACCGAGCTCGAGTACGAGGGCTCCTGCGCCATCGATGCGGACCTGCTGGACGCGGTCGGTATCCGCGAGTACGAGCAGGTCCACGTCTACAACGTCGACAATGGCGAGCGCCTGGTGACCTACGCCATTACCGGCGAGCGGGGCTCGCGCATGATCTCCATGAACGGCGCAGCCGCGCACAGGTGCAACGAGGCCGATCGGGTCATCATCTGCGCCTACGCCGCCGTCTCCGAGGCGGAGCTCGCCGATTTCCACCCCCGCCTCGCCTACCTGGACGCGGACAACCGCATCGTCCAGCGCCGCGACAGCATCCCCCGCCAGGTCGCGTAGCGCCCGGCGCGGAGCCGCCCGGCGGGCCGCGGGCGCGGGTGGCCGGTCCCTACCGGCCCAGTGCCCAGCCGACGTGCTCGCGCACCAGCGCCGACGGGTGGCGGCGCCGCTCGCGCAGGGCGGCGGCCACTGCCGGCGAGGCGGGGGCATTGCCCAGCGCCACGGCGAGGTTGCGCAGCCACCGCTCGTGCCCGATGCGCCGGATGGCCGAGCCTGCCGTCCGCTCCAGGAAGGTCGCCTCGTCCCAGCGGAAGAGCTCCGCCAGGTCGGCGGCGTCCAGCCCGTGGCGGGGCTGGAAGTCCGCCTCGCCGGTGGCGCGGGCGTAGCGGTTCCACGGGCAGGCCAGCTGGCAGTCGTCGCAGCCGAAGACCCGGTTGCCCAGGGCCGGGCGCAGCGCCTCGGGGATCGGGCCGCGGTGCTCGATGGTCAGGTAGGAGATGCAGCGCCGGGCGTCGAGCTGGTACGGGCCCACGAGGGCGCCGGTGGGGCAGGCGCGCAGGCAGCGCCGGCAGCTGCCGCAGTGCGGGGTCGCCGGGGTGTCCGCGGGCAGGGCCAGGTCGGTGAGCAGCTCGCCGAGGAGGAAGTACGACCCCGCCTGGCGGTTGAGCAGCATGGTGTTCTTGCCGATCCACCCCAGACCGGCGTCCCGGCCCAGGGCCCGCTCGAGGACCGGCGCGCTGTCGACGAAGGCGCGGTAGCCGAAGGGGCCGATGGCCGCCTGGATCCGCTCGGCGAGCCTCTGCAGCCGCCGCCGGAGCGGCTTGTGGTAGTCCCGTCCGAGGCTGTAGCGGGCGATGAAGGCGCGCTGCGGGTCGTCGAGCACGCCCGGCGCGGGCGCCGCCTCGCTCGGCGTGTAGTCCATGCGCACCACGATCACGGAGCGCGTGCCGGGCACCAGCTGCCGCGGCCGCGCCCGCTTGCGCCCGTGCCGGCCCATGTAGGCCATCTCGCCCTGGTAGCCGGCCTGCAGCCAGCGGATCAGGTGCGCCTCGTCCCGCGGCAGCTCCGTGCCCGCGATGCCGCAGGCGGCAAAGCCGAGCTCGGCGGACCAGGCGCGGATGGCGGCGACGAGGTCTTCGGTGTCCACGGGCGGTGTCCCGGTCTCCGGCTCCGGCCGGTGCGCCCGGCATCCCGAGGCGCGGCCCGGATGGTAGAATGGCAGCGGTAGCGATCCTACGTAACGTGCCATTTGCGGCGGCGGGCCACAACGCCGCCGGCAGGCCCGTACGCCGCCTGGAGGCCTAGCGGAGGGCGCCCATGTCCGAGCTCTACACCCCGGAGCAGGTCGCCGGCCTCGATCGCGCCGCCATGGACGCCGGCATCCCCGGCGAGACGCTCATGGAGCGCGCCGGCCGCCGGCTGTGGCAGGAGATCCGCCGGCGCTGGCCTGGTGTGCAGCGGCTGGCGGTGGTCAGCGGCGGCGGCAACAACGCCGGCGACGGCTACGTGGTGGCGCGCCTGGCCCGCCGGGCCGGGGTGGCGGCGGAGGTCCTGTACCTGGTGGCCCCGGAGCGCCTCGGGGGCGATGCCGCCACCAACGCCCGGCGCTACCACGACGCCGGCGGCGCCGCCCGGCCCTTCGAGGCGGAGGCGCTGGCCTCGGCGGACGTGATCGTCGACGCGGTGCTCGGCACCGGCCTGGACCGGCCGGTGGAGGGCCGCTTCGCCGACGCCGTGGCGGCGATCAACGCCGCCGCGGCGCCGGTGCTGGCGGTGGATATCCCCTCCGGCATCCACGGCCGTACCGGCGCCGAGATGGGCACCGCCGTGCGGGCGCAGGCGACGGCGACCTTCGTCGGCCGCAAGAGCGGCCTGGTCACCGGCCGCGGGCCGGCCTGCACCGGCGAGGTGGTCTTCGACGACCTCGGCGCCGCGGGGGCTACCGGCGGCATCGAGACGCCGTACGCCCGGCAGGTGGCGCCGGAGGCGGTGCGCGCCCTGCTGCCGCCGCGCCCGCGGGACGCCCACAAGGGCCGGTACGGCCACGTCCTGGTCGTCGGCGGGGACCGGGGCATGGCCGGTGCGGTGTGCCTGGCCGCCGCGGCGGCGGGGCGCTGCGGCGCCGGGCTGGTCAGCGCCGCCACCCGGCCGGAGCACGTCCCGGCGGTGGTCGGTACCCGGCCCGAGGTGATGGCCCACGGCGTCACCGATGCCGAGGGGCTGGCCCCCCTGCTGGAGCGGGCCAGCGTCCTGGCCATCGGCCCGGGGCTGGGCCGGGACGCCTGGGGGCAGGCGCTGTGGGCGGCCTGCCGGGACTGGTCCGGCCCCAAGGTCGTCGATGCCGACGGGCTGAGCCTGCTCGCCGCCGAGCCCCGGCCCGTGGCGGACGCCATCCTCACCCCGCACCCCGGGGAGGCGGCGCGGCTGCTCGGCGAGGGCTGGGACACCGGCGCCATCGGCGCCGACCGCTTCGCCGCCGCGCGCGCGCTGGCCGACGCCTGGCGGGCGGCGGTGGTCCTCAAGGGCGCGGGCAGCGTGGTCGACGACGGCGCGGCGCGCTGGGTCGCCGGCGCCGGGACGCCGGGGATGGCCAGCGGCGGCATGGGCGATCTGCTCACGGGGACCGTGGCCGGCCTGCGCGCCCAGTACCCGGATGCCGACCCGGGGCGCCTGGCGGCGGTGGCCGCCTACGCCCACGGCCGCGCCGCGGAGCGGGCCGCCGCGGCGCTCGGCGGCGAGCGGGGCCTGCTCGCCGCCGACCTGGCGGACCACCTGCCGGCGGTGCTGGAGGCCGGGGCGTGAGCGAGCAGGTCCGCGAGCTGCCCGACGCGGCCGCCACCGAGGCCCTGGGGGCGGCCCTGGCGGAGGCCCTGCCGGCGGGCGTCGTCCACCTGCACGGCGAGCTCGGCGCCGGGAAGACGGCCCTGGCTCGCGGCCTGCTCCGGGCCCGGGGGGTGACGGGCCCGGTGCGCAGCCCCACGTACACCCTGGTGGAGCCGTACGCCACCGACTCGGGCACGGTCCTGCACCTGGACCTCTACCGCCTGGCCGATCCCGAGGAGCTCCACTTCCTGGGGATCGAGGAGGTGGCGGCGCCGGGGACCCTGGCGCTGGTCGAGTGGCCGGAGCGCGGCGCCGGCGCGCTACCGGGCGCGGACCTGGCCGTCACCCTGGTCTACGCCGGCAGCGCGCGCCGGGCGTGGCTGGCGGCGACGGGGCCGCGGGGCCGGGCCGCGCTGGCCGCCCTGGCCCCAGGCCCCGCCTGAGCCCGGGTGTCCATCTACCCGTCCGGCGTGGGGCCGCCCTTGAAGGCGGCACGTTCCCCCGCCTAGAGTTGAGTGGATCGTACTGCGCCCGCGGGGCGCGAGGAGAGGCCTTGAGGCGGAAGGTGTGGCATGCGCTGATCGCGGGGCTCGCCGCGCTGGCCGCCCAGGCGGCCGGGGCGGCGGGCATCGACGGCGTGCGCGTCGCCGACAACGGCGAGCGCACGCGGGCGGTCTTCGAGCTCGGCGGGCAGCCGGACTACGAGGTGTTCCGCCTCGCGGATCCGCCCCGGGTGGTGGTCGACTTCGCCGACGGCGAGCTGGAGGCCGACGAGCTGCCCGCCCGCGGGGTCGTGGAGCGGATCCGCACCGGCCGCCAGGGCGACGGCACCCTGCGCGTGGTCTTCGACGTCGCCCGGGAGGTCGAGCCGCGCAGCTTCGTGGTCGGCGGCGGCGAGGCCGGCGGACGGCGGCTCTTCGTCGATCTCGCCTACAGCGGCGGCGCCGGCGGCGGCGAGCAGCGCGTGGTCCACTCCGCGGCGGAGCGGCGCGGCGAGGCCGTGGTCGTGGCTATCGATGCCGGCCACGGCGGGGTCGATCCGGGCGCGGTGGGCGCCAACGGGACCAACGAGAAGCGGGTGGTCCTGGAGGTGGCCCGCCGGCTGCGCCAGCGGATGGCCGAGGTGCCGGGGCTGGAGCCGCTCATGGTCCGGGACGGCGACTACTACATGGACCTGCGTGAGCGCACCCGGGCGGCCCACGAGGGCGACGCGGACATCTTCCTCTCGGTCCACGCCGACGGCTCCAAGGACCCGCACGTCGAGGGGGCGTCGGTCTACGCCCTGTCCCTCGACGGCGCGACCTCGGAGCAGGCGCGGGTGCTGGCGCGGCGCGAGAACGCCGCGGACCCGCTGGGCGGGGTCTCGCTGAGGCACCAGGACGAGGATCTGCGCGAGACGGTGGTGGATCTCTACTCCCGGTCCACCATCGAGTCGAGCCTGGAGATGGGCGGCTACCTGCTGCCCAAGCTGGACCGGCACGCGGACCTGCTGCACGACCGGGTGGAGCAGGCCGGCTTCGCGGTGCTCAAGTCCCTGGACATGCCGTCGCTGCTCGTGGAGCTGGGCTTTATCACCAACCCCGAGGAGGAGCGCCGGCTCCGCAGCGACAGCTACCAGCAGGCGCTGGCCGAGGGGATCGTCGCCGGCGTGCGCGAGTACGCCGGCAGCCACCTCCGCCGGGGGCTGCAGGTGGCGGACAGCGGCGGCGACGGCCAGCGCGAGCACGAGGTGCAGCGCGGCGAGAGCCTGTCGGAGATCGCGCAGCGCTACCAGGTCAGCGTTAGCCGCCTGCGCGCCGCCAACGACCTCACCGGCGACCGCATCCGGGCCGGCTCGACGCTGGTCATCCCCTAGGCCCATGGGCGCGGGGGCGATCCGACCGCTGCCGGATACCCTGATCGACCAGATCGCCGCCGGTGAGGTGGTCGAGCGCCCGGCGTCCGTGGTCAAGGAGCTGGTGGAGAACGCCCTGGACGCCGGCGCCTCGCGGATCGACGTCCAGGTCGAGCGCGGCGGTAAGCAGCGCATCCGCGTCGCCGACGACGGCGCCGGGATCCCGGCCGGGGAGCTGGCGCTAGCCCTGCGCCGCCACGCCACCAGCAAGCTGGCCGAGCCGCAGGATCTGGCGCGCATCGCCAGCCTCGGCTTCCGCGGCGAGGCGCTGCCGAGCATTGCCGCCGTCTCCCGGCTGACCCTGGCCTCGCGCGCCGCTGACGCGGAGCACGGCCACCAGCTCACCTGCGACGGCGGGGTCCTGGACGTGCCGGCCCCCGTGGCCCGGCCACCGGGGACCACGGCCACCGTGGACGACCTCTTCTTCAATACGCCCGGCCGCCGGAAGTTCCTGCGCACCGAGCGCACCGAGCTCCACCACGTCCAGGAGGCGCTGCGCCGGCTGGCGCTGAGCCGCTTCGACGTGGGCTTCTCGCTGGCGCACCAGGGGCGGCGGCTGTGGTCGGTGGCCCCGGCCGCCGGCGAGGCGGAGCGCCACGAGCGCCTGGCGGGGCTGCTGGGCCGCGCCTTCGCCGACGCCGCCCTGGCCGTGGAGCTGGAGGGGGCCGGCCTGCGCCTGACCGGCTGGCTGGGCCTGCCCACCGCCGCACGGCGCCAGGGCGATCTCCAGTACCTGTTCGTCAACGGCCGCCTGGTGCGCGACCGCGGCGCGGCCCACGGCGTCCGCCAGGCGTACAGCGACGTCCTCTACCGGGATCGCTATCCGGCCTACGTCCTCTACCTGGCGATGGATCCGGAGCAGGTGGACGTCAATGTCCACCCCATGAAGCACGAGGTCCGCTTCCGCGACGCGCGCACGGTGCACGACTTCCTGGCGCGGCGTATTGCCGATGCCCTGGCCGGGGCCGAGCCGGCGGGGACCGCCGCCCCGGCCCCGGCGGCTCCGGCGGCCAGCCCCGCCCCGGAGGGCGGCGCGGCGGGCGGCCGGCCCGCCGCGGGCGGTGGCGGCGGGCCGGGCCACCGCGCCGGTGTGGGGCGTGCGCCGCGAGCCGGGGCGTCGTCCCAGGGGACGGCGGATCTGGGGCTGCCCCTGGCCGAGGCGCGCAAGCTCTACGGCCCACCCGCCGAGGTGGACGGTGCCGCGAGCGCGGGTACGGCGGCGGCCGCCGGCGACGCCGGGGCGGGCCCGGCGAGCGCCGCCGGGGCCGGGGGCGAGCCCCCTGGCGGCACTGGCGGCACCCCGGAGCTGGGCTACGCCCTCGGCCAGATCCGCGACGCCTACATCCTCGCCGAGTCCGATCGCGGCCTGGTGCTGGTGGATATGCACGCCGCCCACGAGCGGGTGGTCTACGAGCGGCTCAAGGATCAGCTGGCGGGGACGGGGATCGCCACGCAGGCGCTGCTGGTGCCGGTCAGCGTCCCCGTGGCCCCCGGCGAGGCGGAGCGCGTGGAGCTCCACGCCCAGGCCCTGGCGCGCGCCGGGCTGGAGGTGGACCGGGCGGGGCCGGAGACGGTGCGCGTCCACCGCCTGCCGGCCGTCCTCGCCGAGGCGGACGCCGCGGCGCTGGTCCGCGACGCCGTGGCCGCCCTGGAGGGCGAGCGCACCGGCGGCGTCGAGGCGGCCGTCCACGGGCTGCTGGCGCAGATGGCCTGCCACGGCTCGGTCCGCGCCGGCCGGCGCC
>CAJXLI010000056.1 GCA_913055575.1 uncultured Ectothiorhodospiraceae bacterium | reverse complement strand
GTTCCTGCAACGCCAACCGGGCCTGGAACAGAGCATAACTCCTTGGCGGTATATGATCACGCAGGTCGCAACACCTAGCAACTCATCGCCCAGGCGGTCGCCGCTAGCGCGCAGCAGCCGGCGCAGGCGCAGCTCGTGGAAGCCGGCCTCGGCCAGGGCCAGGCCAGGGGAGCGCTCGGGGGCATGGTCGAGGACAGCCATGCCGGCGAGGACGGTGGCCCACTGCTTCTCCCAGGCGGTGCGGCCCTCTTCAGAGGCCGGCGCCGGGTGGTGGTGCTCCACCAGCCGGGCGAGGATGTGCCAGAAGGCCGTCGGTGGCAGGGCGCTGGGGCGCATGCGTCGCAGCTCGGCACGCTCCCCAGGTCCCACCCGACCGCTGGCGAAGGCTCCGGCCACGGCCTCGATCGCCGCGCCCAGGTCGCGCTTGCCCGTGGATTGCTCTTCAGCTGGCTGCATGGGATTCCTCCTCGTCGGCGTAGGCGTGGGGGATGGTCTTCTTGAGCCTGCCGCGCAGCACCATCCAGGCGCGCGCCTGGGCGCGCTCGCGGCGGGCATCCGCGACGGGCGCCTCGGCCTCCGCCTCGGGCCAGATGCGCTCCTCGATGATCCAGCGCAGGGTGTCATCCCAGCTAGCCTTCTGCTCCTCCCGAGACCGCTCGGCATCGGCCCAGAGGGCCTCGAAGAAGACGGTATCTACCTGCGTCTCGAAGCGATCGAGCCAGCGTCGGTCGCTGTCATCGCGGAAATCGGGTGTCTCCGGTGCGCTCGCCAGCAGCACCACCAGAGCATAATGGAGCACCTTGCGCGCCTCACCGGCCCGCTTGACCCGCTCCTGGGCGACCTCCCCCAGCGCTCGCCGTGATGCAGGGCTGAAGAGGCGACCGGCTACGCGGGCGGGGATCGGGATCCACCGCTCGTGGAACCCCTCCGTCTTGCCCTGCCCCCGGGCCAGGCCCACCGCGTAGAACCACAGCGCCTCAGGGTCATCATCGCGGCGGTACTGGCAGGGAGACCAGGCGTACCCGTCCTCGAGGAGGATCTGCCGCACGCGATCGTAATCCCAGCCGTTGGTGCTGACGTTGATGGCCCGCCCCTCGGTGCTCACCGGGATCCAAGGATCCCCGACATGGCCCTTTAGCACATCCGACTTGGGGGATAGCCGAGGGACGGTGGTGGAGCGCCGCCAGGCACACAGGGCGCCTTGCCGCTCCGTCAGCCGTACCCGGCGAGCAACCTCGATGGCATAGGGGTCACAGTCCGCCCAGGCGAGGCTCGTCTGGCCGTCCCAGGGGGCAAGCCATAGCAGCCGCCAGCCTGTTGAGCTCAACCCTTTAGCCTGCCTCGCGGTCTCATGGTGCGTCCGCAACACCGCCAGATCCCTCTGGAACAGGTCGCTCCACGCCCGGCTCCACGCCAGCCCGACCAGGGGACGTGTGGCATAGCCGCCGTTCATCCGGATAACTCCGTAGTTATTCTTGCCGGAGAAGCCGGAGAGGGTCTGGTAGGCGACGAGGCTGAAGAGCCAATGATCGGCTTGCGCCTGCGCCTGCCGTTCCATCTTGACGTCGTGATCGTTGGCGGTGACCAGGATATCCAGGGCGCTGGCATCGGGCGCCTCATAGGGGCCCTCGAATCGACTCAGCGCGCCCTCCGGCACCGGCGGCTGCAGGAGCGCCGGCTGTCCTAGCTCCGGCACCACCAGGCACCAGGGCTCATCGAGGGTATAGCCCGGGGTCAGGCCTCGGAGCGCGGCCCGCCAGCCTGCCTCCGTCGTAGGTGGATCACCGGGTTCATCCGCCGTGGCCAAGGCCGCGAGCTGGACGAGGAAGGCGTGCCAGCCGTGCCACTGGTGCGGCTGGAGGCCAGGGAAAGAGACGAGGTCTTCCCCAGTGGCCAGCGCGACCAAGAGCCCGGGCAGGCTTCGGGACTGATTGGGAGCATCCCGGCTCTCGGTGCGGATCAGCGGCTCGGTGAGCAGATTGTAGCGGGGCTGCTTATGGCTCTCCGTCACGGCAGGCCTCCTTGTCGGGGCGTAGTCCGAATCGGTCGTAGCGGTAGGCGCGTTGATCGGCGTAGATGACCAACCCACCCTCCGAATGCGCCTCGGCCTCGACAGCGGGCTCCTCTCCGATGCCTTCGGCCATCCAGCCGGGGACCGTGATCTCGGTGATGGCGGCGCCAAAGACGCCCGGCGTGTTGCTCGGCAATGGAAGACGGCGGCTGTCGGTGCCCAGCCGGGTCTGGATCGCCTCCCCCGGCTCGTTGAACCGGGTCTGGGACAGGGGCTTAGACCAGTCCACCGTATTGAGATCAGCGGTGCCTTCCTGGCCCATGCGTATGCCCCACATGCGGCTCCAGTGATCGAACCATAGACCGCCGCGGGACTCCGCCAGCGCCCGGAGACGATCCGGGTGCAGTACGCGCTCGATGAGCCCGCGGCTATCGTCCGGGATGCGCAAGGCCGGGCGCTCGGCCAGCACCGCACGGGTACCTTCCAGGACCAGCAAGTCCTCGTAGACAGCCCCTAGCCCTGCCGGCCCCCGCGCCTCTCCCGTTGGCTGGAGAAGCTCGCCCAGATCCCCCTCCGGGGTGAGGACGATGGCTTGAGGCGTCTCATAGCCCGGAGGGCGAAGGCGTCTATGGCGGTGGAGACGACCCAGGCGCTGGAGGA
Source organism: uncultured Ectothiorhodospiraceae bacterium (assembly GCA_913055575.1). Taxonomy (GTDB): domain Bacteria; phylum Pseudomonadota; class Gammaproteobacteria; order Nitrococcales; family Halorhodospiraceae; genus Halorhodospira. The sequence goes on along the minus strand of CAJXLI010000056.1, from coordinate 10,459 downwards.
GGACATCGACGGGGCAGAGATCGGTAATGAGGAGATCGAAGTCGATATCCAGGCTCTGCTCGAGGGTCTGGGTGGCAGCCACGACGAGGGAGCCTTCCTGCTGCAGCCGGCGCTCCAGGGCCCGATCCAGCCGGATGCGGTCCTCGCGCGCAAAGCGGCTGTGGTGGGGGGCGGCGACCCCGTGGCAGGTGAATAGCGGGGTATCTTTTGTACCAGCCTCGAGGGCCTGCTGAGTAGCCACGGCCTCACGGACGGTATTGCGCAAGATGCCGACTCGCGCCCCCGATGCCGCGGCGTCGAGGGCGATTTGGGCTATTTGCTCGGCGTCGGCGATAGCCCCCTTCAACGCCACGGACACCTCCTTGGTCTCTCCCTGGAGCGGCAGCGGCGCTACTTCCGGGGCGGGGGTATCGGTCCATAGGGCCGGATAGGGTTGCTCGGCAGCTTCCTCGAACGGGGCCCACTGCGCCAGGGTGCCCGGTGCCAGGAGCCGGGCCCGAGCAGCCTCCCCGAGGGTCGCCGATAGCAGAAGCGCATGGCCACCAGCGGACCGGTGGCGCTGCAGGACCGCCTCCAGGATGCGCGTCATATAGGGATCCGAGGCGTGGACCTCGTCGACGACCAGCAAATGGCGCAAAAGGGCGGTCGCCCGCATGTGGGCGTGCCGCACCTGAAGGCCGGAGAGCAGCACCTGGTCGATCGTACCGACCACGACCCGCCCGGCCATGTAGCGCTTAGGATGCTCGCTCACCCAGTTGCGGTCCTGCTCCGTGCCTCGCTCGGCATAGCGGCGGTTCTCGCCCTGGATTCCCGGACTGTTCTCATCCTCTGGCGGGGTATAGCCAGGGACGGCGAGGATGGCCTCGGGCGGGATCTCATCGGCGACTTCCTCAAGGAGGCGTTGCACCCGAGCGTGGATCTGGACGGCAGCGGCCCGGGTCGGCAGCGCGAAGTAGAGCCCGCCTACCAGCCCGGCGCGGTACAGGCGCAGGAACCAGGCCAGGGCCATCTCCGTCTTGCCCGAGCCGGTCTCCGCCTCCAGGGTCAGCAGGCTGCCCTCAGACTCGGGGAGCGGGGTCGACAGGGCGTGCTCCTGGAGGGCGTTAGGTGGGAAGCCGAAGAGACGGGCGAACCCCTCGGCATCCAGCGCTGGCCCCCTGGTGGCCCTCGCCCCCGATGGAAGACCTGTTCGCTGCAGTGCAGCCTGAATGGCCTCCTCCCGGCTTGCTTCACCGACGTGGGGAGAGTGGGCCTCCACCGGATCCAAGGGGAAGAAGCGCTCGTCCGAGCCGATCCAGTCCGACAGGGTCAGCAGCCCCAGGAAGCCGTGCAGGAACGGCGGATTGGCAGGGAGCGGAGACGGTGCCTGCTCGGGGATCGGGAAGGCTGCTTGCAGGGCCTGGAGGCACGCCCTCGCTGCCTCGATGGGCTCGTACCCCGCCCGCGGTCGCCACAAATGCGCAGGGAAGTCGTCCGGCGGCTGGATGGGCCGGCCGTGGTGGGAGAAGAGAGCGTAAAGGGTCTCGACTAGCGCCTCTTCGCCGCCCTTGAACCACCCGGCGATGGCGGCCAGCTCAGTAGCCTGGATCAGCTCCTGTGCCGGGGCACTGTCAGGGTCCTGGACCAAGGCCAGCACCTCGCCGAGGTGGCCCGCCCTCGGGCCACCTCTGTCCAGTCCCTTGTTCTGGAAGCCGTGGTTGGCCTTGCCGAGGTCGTGGAGACCGGCAAGTAAGGCGAGCTGCTGCCGTTGGCTAGGGTGCAGATCGGTAACGCCCGCCAGCCGGGACAATCGCAGACGCAGCTCCGGGACCTCGAGCAGGGCCCGGAGGACCTTGGCGACATCGAGGCAGTGGTCTGTGAGGAACCGCCAGCCGACGATAGCGCCTTGCTCGTCCCGATCGATCTTGGCCCAAGGCAACGGAACCGGAGCCGATTGCTCTCCCGTTGGCACTCCCGGATAGGCTGGATCCATAGCACGCTCCTTATGCCTTTTAACGGCTCCTTAGCATAAGTCCATGCTAGGGGCTCTAACAGCTACCCCTAGCGAGATGGGCTCATGCAGTCCCGCATCTACTGATAAGCCGTGAAAGCAGCGGAGGCCGGAGGTCTCCGCCACGGCACCAGCAGGCAGCGCAACGAAGCGAGCACGGCCCCGGACGTCGACAACGCCCGGGGCCGAGGGGGAAGGATTGTGCGGTACAGCTAGCGCTTACCCCCCTGCTCAACGCTGCGGAGGTACGCGGCCAGCTCCTCGTGACCGGCCTCTTCCGCCTCCTCGATGGGCGTCAGCCCGTGGACCGACTCCTCGGCCCGTGGATCGGCCCCGCCCTCGACCAGCTGCTCGGCGAGGGCGCGCTCGCCCTTGCGCGCGGCCAGGTGCAGCGCCGATAGCCCGGTCTCGTCCGCGGCCGTGGGGTCCGCGCCCCGATGCAGGAGCCACTCCGCCATCTCCGGATGATCCCGCTGGATCGCCCGCATCAGGGCTGTCGTCCCGCACGGCTCCTCGGCGTCGATGTCGGCACCGAGGGCAAGCATCATCCGCGCCTGCCACAGGTCGCCCTCGTACGCCGCGGCGATCAGCGGCGTCCGTCCGTGGGCATCCCGCGCGTCCACGTCCGGCACCGCCCAGTTGCCTACCGCGACGGCGACCAGGACCACGGCCAGCACCTGGAGCGGCCGCTCGGCGATCTGGCGTTTGATCCATCTCACGGTCTGCGTCCTCAGTCCTCGTCTTCTTCGTCGTCATGGTCGTGCTCGTGCTCATGCGTATGGCTCTCCGGCGGCAGGGTCGGGAGCGTGCCCGCGCAGTACTGGCGGACCGCCGTATCCGGGTCCGTCTCGCTGGTAGCGAGCGCCTCGACACCGTACCGGTCCATCCGATCCACGAAGTTCGGGCCCATGCTCCCGGAGATGACCACGTCGTAGTCGTAGATGGGGTGGCCCGGGTGGTTGCCCCAGTTGTGCAGGGTCTGCTCCTTGGGCAGCTCCAGGCGGTCGATGAAGCGGGGCTCGCCGCCGGGCTCCGCCTCGTAGATGAAGAAGCGCCGCGTCCGCCCGGCGTGGGGCGTTACGGTGCGACGGTTCTGGCTTGCGACTGCTATTCGCATGGGGAAACCTGCTCCTCACGTTGTGTATTCTCGGGATCTGTGCGCGTGGAGAACCACGTGGCCTCGCCCTCGGTGTGCATCTCCACGGCCCGCTCGCCCTCGCGCAGCACCAGCAGGGTGTTCGGCTGCAGCTCCACCCACGGCTCCTCGCTCAACGGCTGCGTGGCTACCAGCACCACCCGCTGGTGGCAGCCGCCCTCCTGGCAGGTGCGCTCGAGCAGGTGCATGCGGGTATGGGCGTGGACAATCAGCGCCTCGCCGTCGCTGAGCAGGAAGTTGAGCTCGCTGCCCGGGTTGAGCGCATTGATCAGCGGCCGCAGGCGCTCGGCCCGCTCGCCGACGCCAACCGCTGTCGGTGATGCTCGGCCGCGCGCCAGCTCATCGAGCAGCAGGCAGAAGGCACGCTCCGAGTCTGTCTCCCCGAGCGGCTGGAAGCCCTGGGGCTGATAGCGCTCGATCCCCGGGATCTTGCCGTTGTGCGCGAACACCCAGCAGCGCCCACCGAGCTCGCGCTTGAAGGGGTGGGTATTGGCGAGGCGCCGGCCGTGGGCCGCCGGGTTCGCCTGCCGGATCTGGCTGAGGGCGATCCGGCTCCGATGGCCGTAGCCCTGGATGAAGCGCAGCAGCGGGCTGGCGTGGGCGGGCGCGGGCTCCTTGACCACCAGCGGCGCCCAGTCCTCGTAGAAGGCGACCCCCCAGCCGTCGGCGTGGGGGCCGACCGCACCCCCACGCGGCTGGAACAGCCCCAGCGAGGTGTCCAGCAGCGTGGGGTGGCGGGCGCTCATGGCCAAGAGCTCACACATCGCTTCCTGCCTCCGGGCAAGGCCCGTTGCACGATTCCTTCAAACAAACTATTTTTTTATTGAAAGTAATCTGGTGTGATGGTGTTGTCAATCCAGTGCACGACAAAAAGGGGATCATCTAATGGTCGCGACCGCCCAGCCCGTCGACCGTGTGGAGGTCCTTACCCTCCAGGACAACTACATCGACATCGTCGCCCGGGACGACACCGAGGTCGTCGAGCGGGCGCGCAGCCAGCCCGGCTACTCGCTATCGCGCTCGCTGTACGCCGAGCACGGCTTCTCGCTGCTGATCACCGTGGAGCGCGCCGGGCAGCGGCGCAGCCTGGTCTTCGACTTCGGCTACTCCCCCGACGGCGCGCGCCGTAACGCCGAGGCCCTGGGCGTAGACCTCGGCGAGGTCGAGGCCGCGGCCCTGTCCCACGGCCACTTCGACCACACCGGCGGGCTCGCCGAGGTCATGGGCCGCCTCCCCCGGGGCGCCGAGCTGGTCATGCACCCGGCCGTGCACCGCCACCCGCGGTTCAGCCTGCGCGCTGACGGCCAGCGTGCCGCCCTGCCCCACCTGCTCGACACGCAGCTAGCGCAGGCCCAGGTCACCCCGACGGAGACCCGGGAGCCGTACCCCCTGCTCGACGGCCAGGTCACCTTCCTCGGCGAGGTGCCGCGGGTGAGCGCGTTCGAGCAGCCGAGCGGCACCATGTTCTACGAGGCCGAGGGCGCCGAGCATGTCGACGCCTTCGAGGACGACACCGGGATCGCCATCCGGCTCGCCGAGGGCGGGCTCATCGTCATCTCCGGCTGCGCCCACTCGGGGATCATCAACACCATCCGCCACGCCCAGGCGGTCACCGGCGAGGAGCGGATCCATACGGTGCTCGGCGGCTTCCACCTCACCGGCATGGACGAGGCCACGCAGATCCGCCCCACTGTAGAGGCGCTGCAGGCGCTGCAGCCGCGCTTCGTCGTCCCGGCCCACTGCACCGGGCGCAACGCGCAGCAGGCCATCGAGCGGGCCCTCCCGGAGAGCTTCGTGCTCAACATGGTGGGCACCCGGCTGCACCTGGGCTAATCCCGGCGGCCCGGGGCCCGGGGCCCCGGGCCGGGGCCCCCTAGCTCGCGGCCGCTACGGGATGTTCCGGCATCCCTGGCGCACCGACAGAGCCGGGGAACAGGGTTAGCGCATGGCCCGCGTCGATGGCCACCCGCACCCGCTCGCCCGGGGCGTGGTGGAGGGTATGGTTGGTGCGGAGCTGGACGCTGGGGCCGCAATCGAGGTGGACGCGGAACAGCCGCGTGCCGCCCTCGAAGCGGGTCCAGGCGACCGTGCCGTTGGCCGTGCCGTCCTCGACCAGCGCCAGGTCGTCGGGGCGGACGAGGACCTCGCCCTCGCCCTCCTGGTGCCGGCTCCGGGCGCGCCCGAGCGGGGTCTCCAGGTGGCCGCCGCGGGCCCGGGCCGGGAGGAAGGAAGCCTCGCCGAGGAACTCGGCGACGAAGCGGGTCGCCGGCTCGTGGAAGCAGGCGTCAGGCTCGGCGATCTGCTCCAGCACGCCGTCCCGCATGACGCCGAGCCGATCGCCGATGGACAGCGCCTCGGCCTGGTCGTGGGTGACCCAGATCGCCGGCACCCCCGCCTCCTTGAGGATGTTGCGGATCTCCCAGCGCAGGCTGTCCTTGAGCGAGGCGTCGAGGTTGGACAGCGGCTCGTCGAGGAGGATGAGCTCGGGCCGGTGGGCCAGCGCCCGGGCGAGCGCGACGCGCTGCTTCTGGCCGCCGGACAGGGCCTCCGGGTAGGCGTCGCGCTGCTCGGCCACCTCGAGCCAGGCCAGCCACGGCTCGACGGGCTCGGCGGGATCGAGCCGGAAGCCGACGTTCTCGGCCACCGTCAGGTGGGGGAAGAGCGCGAAGCTCTGGAAGACGAGCCCGGTCTGGCGGCGCTCCGGCGGGACGAACCGCTCGCCGTTCACCGTCCGCCCGCCGATCCGGATGGTCCCGCTCGTGGGCCGCGTGAGCCCGGCCACGGCCTGCAGGGTGGTCGTCTTCCCGCAGCCGGTCGGCCCCACCAGGGTAATCAGCTCCCCGGCGTGCGCGGCCAGGCTCAGATCCGCCACGGCCCGCTCGTGCCCGTAGCGGACCTCCAGGTGCTCGATCTCCAGCATCGTCCCCTCTCGCTCCACTAGATCAGGGCGTCGTCGTGGCTACGTTCCCGCCTCAGCATGAGGGCGACGGCGACGCCCGATACCCCCACGAGCAGCAGCGCGGGGACGGCGGCGCGCCCGAAGTAGCCCGCCTCATAGACCGCCCAGAGGTGCGTGGCGAGGGTCTCGAACCCCGACGGGCGGAGCAGGAGCGTCGCCGGCAGCTCGCGCATCACCTCCAGGAAGACGAGGGCCCCCGCGGCCAGGAGGCCCGGCAGGATCAGCGGCAGCGTTACGCGGCGGAACGCCTCGCCCGGGGAGGCGCCCAGGCTGCGCGCTGCGCTGACCAGGCCCTGCTCCGTGCGCTCCAGCGGCGCGCGGATGTTGCCCACGGCCAGGGGCAGGAACCTTACCACGTAGCCGAACGCCAGCAAGGCGATGGACTGGTAGAGGAAGTCCAGCCGCAGGCCGACGAGGACCAGGGCCGTGCCCAGGACGATGCCCGGCACGCCGAAGCCGACGTAGGTCCCGCGCTCCAGGAGACGGCCCAGGCGCCCCCGGGTCGCGGTGTAGGCGACGGGCAGGGCCAGGAGCACCGCCGCAGCCGCGGCGAGGCCCGAGACCGAGGCCGAGCGCAGCAGCATCGCGGGATCGAAGCCGCCGGTGCCCTCGCGCAGGACCCCGAGCGTGAAGACGCCCAGCGGCATGCCGAGCGAGGCCAGGAGCAGCAGGCCCACGGCGAGCAGGGCTGCGGCGGCACCGCCCCGGCCGAGGTGGAGCCGCGGGGTACGCCCGGGCCGCTCACGGGTAGAGCCGACCACCCACTCCAGGAGCAGGACCACGGCGACCAGGCCGAGGAGCCCCACGGACAGCAGGGCGGCCCGGTCCAGGCCGAAGGCGTTGTATTCGACGAAGATCGCCCGGGTGAAGGTGTCCAGGCGCATGATCGCCGGGGTGCCGAAATCCGAGAGGGTGTAGAGGGCCACCAGGAGCGCGCCCGCCGCCAGGCTGTTCTTCACGCGCGGCAGCACCACCCGCAGCAGCGCGGTCCCCAGGGGCATGCCCAGGGTACGCGCGGCGTCCAGGGTGCTGGCGTCCAGGTTGCGCAGCCCCGCCCGGGTGGAGAGGAGCACGAAGGGGTACGTGTAGAGGGTCAGGACCAGGGTGGCGCCGGCGAGCCCGTCCACGCTCGGCACCGGCAGGCCGGTCAGGCCCTGGATCTCGCCGCCCGGCCCCGTCGCCGCGAAGTAGGCGAAGGCGCCCAGGTAGCTGGGCACGGCGAGGGGGGCGGCCAGCAACCCGGTCCAGAGGGGCCGCCTGGGCAGATCGGTGTAGGTGGTCAGTAGGGCCAGCGGCGCCCCGATCAGGGTCGCGGCCGTGGTGGTCAGCACGGTCAGCAGGAGCGTATTGAGCGCGATCTCCAGCGCCTGGGCGCCGAGGGCCACCTCGCTACCCAGCCCCAGGGCCAGCAGCACCCCGACCGGCAGCAGGACCGCCGCTGCGATCAGGGCGCTGAGGCCGTAGAGGAGGACGAGGCGGTAGCTCATAGGACGCCGGCTTCCCGCATCAGCGCGAGCGTCGGCTGGACGTCGCCGAGCCGGGTCAGATCCAGCTCCGGCGGCTCCAGGCGCTCCAGGGCCGGCACGCCGGCCGGCGTCTCGACGCCGCCCGCCAGCGGGATCTCGTAGGCCTCCTCGGCCAGGAAGCTCTGCACCTCGCGGGACTGGAGGTAGCGGACGAGGTCGACCGGCGTCGACCCCTGGCTCAGCAGCGTGACCCCGGAGGTGTTGATCAGCGAGCCGGCGTCGCCGCGCGTGAAGGCCAGCTCCAGGCTGGTGTCCGGCTGCCCCTCCTTGAGGCGGAGGGTGTAGTAGTGGTTGGCGAGGGCCACGTCCACCTCCCCCTGGGCCGCTGCCATGACGGCGCCGAGCTCGCCGGCGTAGGAGCGGGCACGCCCCTGGATGCCCTGCAGCCAGGCGCGGGTCGCCGCGTCGCCCTCGAGCAGCCGCATGGCGGTCAGGAAGGACTGGAAGGCCCCGTAGCTCGGCGCCCAGCCCACTGTGAGGCCGGTGTCGGGCAGGTCCATGATCCGCTCCGGCAGATCGCCCGCACGGACACGCTCGGGATTGTAGGCGATGCTCCGCACGCGCCCGGAGACCGGCGCGAACGCCTCGAAGCGGAAGGCCTCGGGCAGCGGCTCGTGCAGGACCGCAGGCACCGGCCGGGCCAGCCCCTCGTTGACGACGTGCCCCAGGGAGCTGGCGTCGATGGACCAGAAGAGGTCGGCACGGGCCCCGCCGTGCTCGCTCTCGGCAACGAGGGTGTTGGCCAGCCCCGAGGAGGAGCCGCGCCGGATCTCGAGGCTGAGCGCCGGATTCCGGTCGCGGATGGCCTCGACGACCTGCCCGTAGAGACCGCCCTCGCCCCGTCCGAGGTAGACGGTGAGGTCGCCGCTGAGCTCGGGCAGCTTGTCTGCCGCGGGCGCCTCGGCGGCCTCGGCAGCCGCGCTGGCAGCCCAGGCCGGCGATACGCCGAGCGCCCCCAGCGCCGACACCCCCTTGAGGAAGGTACGCCGATCCACCATCAGAAGACCTCGCTCGATGCCTCGTCGGCATCGCCGAGGAGCGCCTCGGCCCGGCCCAGGGCCTCCTTCATCGACGCCACCTTATCCGCGACCGCCTCGCGCGGCGCGCCCTCGACCATCAGCCCCGGCAGCTCGGCGTTGAAGGCCGCCTCGAGCCGGGTAACCAGCTCGGGGTCCGCCTCGATGAGGCCGCCCTCGATGCCCTCGAAGCGCTCGAAGTAGGCGGCCTCGATCAGCGAGCGCGCCCGCTCGGTATCCCCGCTGCCGTAGGCGGCCACGGCCTCATCGAGCTGCTCCCGGATGCGCGCCAGGGTCGCCCCTGCGCTGCTGCTCGCCTCAGCGGTGGCGTGCCCGTCGCCCGCGGGCTCGGACATGTCCAGGTTAGCCCTGAGGCGGAGGCCGCCCAGCCCCTCGTAGAGCGTGGCCCGCAGGGCGCGGGCGCGCTGCTCGACGACCTCGGCCGGGCTACCGCTCTCCAGCGCCTGGTGGAGGTCCGTAATCGCCCGCCAGATGGGGCTATAGAGCGGGGTCGCCACCTCCTCCACGGCGGCGTGGAACTTCACCTCCTTCCACGCCGCCATGAACGCCTCGAGCTCCTCCGCAGCGCCCCGGTCCTCCTCCGCTCGGTAGCGATCGACGAGGGTCTCGAGGCGCCCGGCGAGCGACTGGACGTCCGCCTCGTAGTCGTCGAGGTGCTCCTCGAAGGCGTCGACGTGCGCCCCCGCCTCGCCGTGGCCGAGGCTCACGCCGGGCACCAGGACGGCCCCTAGCAGCACGGCGGCTGCCAGGGCGGTGGACCCGCGGCCTGTATCGATCATGTCCGACTCCTCCCATGGGGATAGGGGCTTCTCAGGTGTACTTTTTAAGACTATAAAGAATGGTAAGCATTCTCATTTGCACGTCAAGCGTAGCGTCTGCCTCCTGCCGGGGCGCTACGGCCTGGACGGGATCACCTGCCACCGGGATAGCGCGGAGGCGACGTCCGCCCCGTCCTCGAGCTCACCAGGGTGGCGTGACACCACCTGCCTCCGGGGCGGAAGACCAGCAGATCGCACCATGTGCGGCGAGCAGCCAGGGCCTACGCTAAAGGGGGCTTACCGGCACAGTCAGGCGCGAGTTATCGGATCCGCGGCGGATCTATAACGTTTGCTGATGCGCATTGACGCAGGGTCAACGTGGCGCAAACCTTACTGCTACCAGTACGCAATTGCTATTCCTCAACGGGTGAGCCTGCAACGGCCTCTACCGTTACGGTCGGCTTACCACAAGGAGGTCATCTATGGCCCATATCGTGATCCTAGGCGCCGGGCTCGGCGGGTTCCCCGCTAGCTACGAGATGCGGGCGGCCCTCGGCAAAGAGCACGACGTCACCCTGATCAACGCGACCGAGGAGTACCACTTCGTGCCCTCCAACCCCTGGCTGGCGGTGGGCTGGCGCACGCGCCAGGACATCACCGTGCCGATCCGCCCCTACGTGGAGAAGCGGGGGATCAATTTCATCGCCCAGCCGGTGGAGCAGATCGAGCCGAACGAGAACACCCTGCACCTGGCCAACGGTGAGCAGGTCACCTACGACTACCTGGTCATCACGACCGGACCCAAGCTCAACTTCGACGCCATCGAGGGGTTCGGGCCCCACAAGGGCTACACCCACTCGGTCTGCACCGCCGAGCACGCCGAGCAGGCCTACGAGGCGTACAAGCAGTTCCTCGACGACCCCGGCCCGGCCGTCGTCGGCGCGGCCCAGGGGGTCAGCTGCTTCGGCCCGGCCTACGAGTTCGCCGGCTGCCTCCACCACGACCTGGCCAAGCGCAAGATCCGCGACCGCGT
>CAJXLI010000055.1 GCA_913055575.1 uncultured Ectothiorhodospiraceae bacterium | reverse complement strand
TCCATGAGCAGGTGCAGGGCGAAGTTCTGCTCGCGGTTGCGGGCGCGCACCCCCCAGACGGCGTTGTGCTCGCGGAAATCGGTGACAGGGGCCAGGATCGCCTCGCCGTCCGCCACGGCGCGGGTGACACCATCGAAGGTGCCGTCCTCGCTGTACAGGCACTGGTTCACCCGCCACGAGGCCCCCTCGGGGACCGGGACCCGGTAGCCGCCCTCGTGGCGTCGGGCTCGGGCCCAGGCCTCCGCGGGGATGGGCTCGACGCCGGTGGGCAGCAGGTCGACGTCGTCGATGGCGCGGTCGCGCTCGTAGTCCTCGGCGTCGATCCCGGCGATCTGGGCGCGGATGCGCAGGTTGATGTCCTTGGAGACCAGCACCGGCGTCTGCGGCAGGTGCTCGCGCAGGCGCTCGGCGGCGGCGAGGATGGCGGCGTCGCCACGGCCGTGGCCCCCGGTCTCGAGGAACAGCCGGCCCGAGGGCTCGCCGGGCCGGCCGGCGCCGAGGGGGACGCCGTCGTGCAGCGACTCCGGCGTCCGGCCGGCGAGCAGGCCATCCAGGAAGCGGCTGACCTGCCGGGCGTTGCGGGCGACCTCGGAGAGCCCCTCCTTGGAGGCGTCCAGCTCCTCGAGCACGGCCGAGGGCAGGCAGACGTCGTGCTCCTCGAAGCAGAACAGCGCCGTCGGGTCGTGGACGAGCACCGAGGTATCCAGGAGGTAGGTACGCTGGGGCGCTTCTCGGGTCATTCGCGCTCCCCTCTCGGCAGCCTCCGTCGTGCGGGCCACGGGCGGAGCGTGCCGGTGCCGGCGCTACTTGGCCGGCTCCATGATGGCGTCCAGGTTGTACTGGTCGCAAAACGCCATGAACTCGTCGCGCAGGCTGGCGATGTGCAGCCCCGCCGGCACGTCCACGCTCATCATGACGGAGAACATCGCCGTGCCGGTGTGCGCCGCCGCGTAGCTGGCGGTGCTCATGTCGCGGATGTTGATCTCCCGCTCCGCGAAGAAGTTCGCCAGCTCGCTGACGAGCCCCGGGTGGTCCAGGGCCACCACCTCGACGGTGTAGGGCAGCAGCTGCTCACCGCCCTCTACCGACTCGGTCCGCTGGATGTGGACCTCCAGGCCCATGCGCCGGGCGCTGTTCGGCAGGCTGCTCTCGAGCTTGGCTAGCTCGTTCCAGCGTCCGGAGACCATGAGGATGGTGGCGAACTCGCCGCCGAGCACGCTCATCCGGCTGTCCTCGATGTTGCAGCCGGTCTCGGTGACGGCGTTGGCGAGCTCGCGGACGATCCCGGGCCGGTCGTGGCCGAGGGCGGTGATGACCATGAGGTTCTGCATCGTGCCGGTCGCCCTTCGTCCTCTAGGTTTGCGCCAGCAGTCTAGCACGGAAAGCCTGCCTCGGGCGTATGGCATCGGGGCGGGGCAGGGGGTGGGCCTGCCGGGCGCTTGGCGCTACGCAGCCCGCTTAGTATCATGACACACTTGCCCCAAATGACTAGCTATCGACGACGGAGGTGGTGATGTTCCACGGCAGCATGGTGGCGATGGTCACCCCGATGAAGGCGCAGGATGGGATTCGGGATGCCGTGGACAAGGAGGCGCTCAAGGAGCTCGTCGATTTCCACGTCGAGCAGGGCAGTGACGCCATCGTCGCCGTCGGCACCACCGGTGAGTCCGCCACCGTCGACTACGACGAGCACTGCGAGATCATCCAGGCCACCGTGGAGGCCGCCGCCGGGCGCATCCCGGTGATCGGCGGCAGCGGCGCGAACGCCACCTGGGAGGCGATCGAGCTCACCCGCAGCGCCATGGAGAGCGGCTGCGACGCGGCGCTGCTCGTGGTGCCGTACTACAACAAGCCCTCCCAGGAGGGGCTGATCCAGCACTTCACCGCCGTGGCCGAGGCCGTGCCGATCCCGCAGATCCTCTACAACGTGCCCGGCCGCACCGGCTGCGACATGGTCCCGGAGACCGTCGAGCGCCTCGCCGAGATGCCCAACATCGTCGGCCTCAAGGAGGCGCAGGGGACCGTGGAGCGGGCCGAGGAGGTCATCCGCCGCTGCGGCGACCGCCTCGACGTCTTCGCCGGTGACGACTTCAACGCCCTGGGCATGATGCGGGTCGGCGGCAAGGGCGTCATCTCCGTCAGCGCCAACGTGGCCCCGCGGCCGATGCACGACCTGTGCGCCGCGGCCCTCGCCGGGGACATGGAGACAGCGGAGGCGCTCAACGATCACCTCACGCCGCTGCACAACGCCATGTTCTGCGAGCCGAACCCCATCCCGGCGAAGTGGGGCGTGGAGCAGCTGGGCTTGATCGACGCCGGCCTGCGGCTGCCCATGACGCGCCTGAGCGAGGCCGGCCAGGACCGGGTCCGCCAGGCCATGACCGGCATCGGCCTCCTGTGATGGGCCGGGCCGCTGTGATGGGCCGGGCCGCCACCAAGCCCGCCGTCGCCGTCATCGGCGCCGCGCTGCTGAGCGCCTGCGCCTCGGAGCCGCTCAGCCGCGATGAGGTGGAGGGCCCCGAGGCCCTGGTCATCCCCCCCGACCTGCTCGGCGAGCAGGCGACGGCCGAGGCGGCCGATACCGCCGCGGAGGCGGCGGACAGCGGCGGTGGGCTGCCCGTGGCCGTCGAGCGGACCGTGCCCTCGCGGCTGGTCGATGCGGACGACGGCCCCCGCCTGGAGCTGGACATGCGCCTCAACGAGGCCTGGCGCGCCACGGGGGCCGCGCTGGACCGGCTCGGCTTCACCGTCCAGGCGCGCGAGCGCGAGGGGCGCTACTACGCGATCCGCTACCAGCCGCAGGCCGACGAGGAGATCGAGCAGCCGGGGTTCTTCGCCCGCTGGTTCGGCGGCGCCGAGCGGATCGACACCTCCCCGCAGCGCTACCGCATCCAGCTCGAGCGTGGCGACAGCGGCGTGGTGACGGTGCAGGTCGATGAGGCGGACGGCGAGCCGGCCCCGGCGCAGCTGGCGCAGCGCCTCCTCGCCCTGCTGGACCCGCAGCTCTATTGACCATGCTACAGATCCACGGGAAACGGGCCCTCTCCCCTTTCCGCACGGCCAAGCTGCTGGCGCGCCTGCGCGAGCGCTGCCCGTCGGTGCGCCGGGTGGATGCCGAGCACTGCCACTTCGTCGCCACGGCGCGCCCCCTGTCGGCGCAGCAGCGCGCCATCCTGGAGCAGCTGCTCGACTACGGCGCCGACTATCCGGCGCCCGCGGCGGCCGAGGGCGAGACCGCCACGCTGCTGGTCATCCCGCGGCCGGGGACGGTCTCGCCGTGGTCGAGCAAGGCCACCGACATCGCCCACAACTGCGGCCTGGCCGATGTGGAGCGTATCGAGCGCGGCACCCTCTACCGCGTCACCAGCGATGGCCCCCTGGATGACGAGGCCCACCAGGCCGTCGCCGCGCTCCTCCACGACCCGCTCACCGACGTGGTCCTCGACGATCTGGAGGATGCCGACGCCCTGTTCCGCGACTGCCAGCCGCAGCCGGTCGCCGAGGTGGACCTGCTCGGCGGCGGGCGCGATGCCCTGGTCGCTGCGGACATCCGGCTGGGTCTCGCCCTGGCCGAGGACGAGATCGACTACCTGCTCGACAGCTACATGTATCTGGGGCGCAACCCCACCGATGTCGAGCTGATGATGTTCGCCCAGGCGAACTCCGAGCACTGCCGGCACAAGGTCTTCAATGCCGACTGGGTCATCGACGGGGTCTCCCAGCCGCAGTCGCTGTTCGCCATGATCCGGCGCAGCCACGAGGCGCGCCCCGAGGGCGTGCTGTCGGCCTACAGCGACAACGCCGCCGTGGTGGCTGGCCACGACGCGCGACGGCTCTACGCCGAGGGCGACCGGGTCTACCGCGAGCGGGCCGAGCCGGCCCACCTGGTCATGAAGGTGGAGACCCACAACCACCCCACGGCTATCGAGCCCTTCGCCGGGGCCGCCACCGGCGCCGGCGGCGAGATCCGCGACGAGGCGGCCACGGGCATCGGCGGCGGGAGCAAGGCCGGGCTGACCGGCTTCTCCGTGTCCGATCTGCGCATCCCGGGCTTCGAGCAGCCGTGGGAGGGCCCCGAGGCGCGTCCCCGGCGCGTCGCCTCGCCGCTGGCGATCATGCTCCACGGGCCCATCGGCGCCGCCGGCTACAACAACGAGTTCGGCCGCCCGGCGCTGGCCGGCTACTTCCGGACCCTGGAGCTCGCCGCGCCCGCGCCGGACGGCGGCGAGCAGGTCCGCGGCTACCACAAGCCGATCATGATCGCCGGCGGCATGGGCAACATCCGCGACGACCACGTCCACAAGCGCGATCTGCCGGTGGGCACGCCGGTGGTGGTCCTGGGCGGCCCGGCGCTGCTCATCGGCCTCGGTGGCGGGGCCGCCTCGTCGGTCGCCAGCGGCAGCGGCGACGAGGCCCTGGACCTGGCCTCGGTCCAGCGCGACAACCCGGAGATGCAGCGCCGGGCCCAGGGCGTGCTCGACGCCTGCATCGGCCGCGGTGCCGCCAACCCCATCCGCTCCATCCACGACGTCGGCGCCGGGGGGCTGTCCAACGCCATCCCCGAGATCCTCGACGACGCCGATCGCGGCGGGCGGGTGGAGCTGCGCACCGTGCCCATCGACGACCCGGGGATGTCGCCGCTGGAGATCTGGTGCAACGAGTCCCAGGAGCGCTACGTCCTGGCCGTGGACGCGGAGCGCCTCGCCGATTTCGAGGCGCTGTGCGCGCGCGAGCGCTGCCCCTACGCCGTCGTGGGGGAGACCACCGAGGCGCGCGAGCTGGTCGTCGGCGACGGCTACTTCGACAACACCCCGGTGGACCTGCCCATGGAGCTGCTCCTCGGCAAGCCGCCCAAGATGCTCCGCGACGTCCGCCGCCGTCCGGCGCCGGCCCAGCCCCTGGGGCTCGAGGCGGTCCAGGTCGCCGACGCCCTGGAGCGGGTCCTGCGGCTGCCCACGGTGGCCTCCAAGGCCTTCCTGATCACCATCGGCGATCGCACCGTAACCGGCCAGGTAGCGCGGGACCAGATGGTCGGCCCCTGGCAGGTGCCGGTGGCCGACTGCGCCGTGACCCTCGCCGATTACGGCGGCTACACCGGTGAGGCCATGGCGGTGGGCGAGCGGCCCCCCGTGGCCATCCTCGACGCCCCGGCCTCCGGGCGCCTGGCCGTGGCCGAGGCGCTCACCAACCTGGCCGCGGCGCCGGTAGGCGAGCTGCGCTCGGTGAACCTGTCCGCCAACTGGATGGCCGCCTGCGGCCAGGAGGGCGAGGACGCCGCCCTCTACGACACCGTGGCCGCCGTGGGGCGCGACCTATGCCCCGAGCTGGGCATCGCCATCCCGGTGGGCAAGGACTCGTTGTCCATGCGTACGGTCTGGGAGGAGGGCGGCGGCCAGCGTGCCGTGACGGCCCCGGTCTCCCTGGTGGTCTCCGCATTCGCCCCGGTGGCCGACGCGCGCCGCGCGGTGACCCCGCAGCTGCAGCCGGACGAGGAGAGCGTGCTGCTGGCGGTGGGGCTCAGCGGCGGCCGCTCCCGCCTGGGCGGCTCGGCCCTGGCGCAGGTCTACAGCCGCGTCGGCGAGCGGCCGGCGGACCTGGATGAGCCGGCCGCCCTGCGCTGGGCCTTCGACGCCGTCCAGGGGCTGCTCGCCCGAGGCCGCCTCCGGGCCTACCACGACTGCTCGGACGGCGGCCTGCTGGTGGCGCTGTGCGAGATGGCCTTCGCCGGGCGCTGCGGGCTGGATGCCGATCTCGACGCCGTCAGCGGCGACGGCCAGGCGGCGCACCTGGCCGCTGCCTTCAGCGAGGAGCCGGGGTTGGTCCTGCAGCTCGACGCCGCCGACGCTGCCGCCTTCGAGGCGAGCTGCGCCGAGGCCCCGGCCGGTGTCCGGGTGCGCCGGGTCGGGGCGCCGCGCAGCGACGACCGGATCGTGGTCCGCGGCGGCGGCGCGGCGCTCGTCGACCGCCCGCGCCGGGAGCTGCACCGTACCTGGGCGGAGACCAGCTACCGCATGCAGGCCCTGCGCGATGACCCCGAGTGCGCCGCCGAGGCCTTCGACGCCGTCCCCGACAGCGACGACCCGGGGCTGACCGCCACGCGGCTGACCTTCGACCCGGCCCAGGACGTGGCCGCCCCCTACATCGGCACCGGCGCCCGGCCGCGGGTGGCGATCCTGCGCGAGCAGGGCGTGAACGGCCACGCCGAGATGGCGGCGGCCTTCCGCACCGCCGGGTTCGAGGCGGTCGACGTGCACATGAGCGACATCCTCGGCGGCGAGACGGATCTGGCCGGCTACCACGGCCTCGCCGCCTGCGGCGGGTTCTCCTTCGGCGACGTGCTCGGCGCCGGCGGCGGCTGGGCCAAGAGCGTGCGCTTCCACGACGAGGCGCGGGAGGCCTTCCGGGCCTTCTTCCACCGGCCGGACACCTTCACGCTGGGCGTCTGCAACGGCTGCCAGATGCTCGCCCACCTGCGCGACCTCATCCCCGGGGCCGAGGCGTGGCCGCGGTTCGTGCGCAACCGCTCCGAGCAGTTCGAGGCGCGCCTGGCCCTGGTCGAGGTCCTGGAGTCGCCCTCCATCCTGCTCGATGGCATGGCCGGCTCGCGCCTGCCGCTGGCCGTCGCCCACGGCGAGGGGCGGGTGGACTTCAGCGTCGGCGACGCCGCGGCCGCGCAGCCGGTGCTGCGCTACGTCGACGGCCGCGGCCGGCCCGCGGAGACGTATCCGGCGAACCCCAACGGCTCGCCGGGCGGGACGACCGGCTTCACCAGCGCCGACGGCCGGGCGACCATCCTGATGCCGCACCCGGAGCGGGTCTTCCGCACCGTCCAGCACTCCTGGCACCCGGCGGGCTGGGGCGAGGACGGCCCCTGGCTCCGTATGTTCCGCAATGCCCGGGCTTGGCTCGGCTGATCCTGATCCCCATAGTCCGGAAGGGAGCCCCCGAGCCGGGAGGGCTGCCGGGACGTTCCCCACGGGGAGGGTCCCGGCCCGGACAAGGAACGGCCGAACATCGTCAGGAGGTCCAGCTTGAGTGCCAGCAACCGCATCCGCACCGTCGTCTTCCCGGTGGCCGGCTTGGGCACCCGCTTCCTGCCGGCCACCAAGGCCAGTCCCAAGGAGATGCTGCCGGTGGTGGACAAGCCCCTCATCCAGTACGCCGTGGAGGAGGCTGTCGCTGCCGGCGCCGAGCACCTGGTCTTCGTGACCGGCCGCACCAAGCGGGCCATCGAGGACCACTTCGACACCGCCACCGAGCTCGAGCGCGAGCTCGAGGCCAAGGGCAAGGAGAAGCTCCTCCAGCTCGTCCGCGAGACGGTCCCCAGGGGCGTGAGCTGCATCTACATCCGCCAGGGCGAGGCCCTCGGGCTCGGCCACGCCGTGGCCTGCGCCCGGCCGGCGCTCGGGCGTCGCGAGCCGTTCGGTGTAATCCTCGCCGACGACCTGATCCACGCCGGCGATCGTGCCCCGGCGCTGGCGCAGATGGCCGAGGTGGCCGGCGAGCGCAGCGGCTCCGTGCTCGGCGTCGAGCGCGTGCCGCAGGGCGAGACGCACAAGTACGGCGTGGTCGAGGGCGAGCAGGTCGGCGACGGCGTCACCACTGTCCGCGGCATCGTCGAGAAGCCGCAGCCGGAGGCGGCGCCCTCGAACCTGGCCGTGGTCGGGCGCTACATCCTCTCGCGCTCGATCTTCGAGCACCTCGAGCGCACCGGCCCGGGCAAGGGCGGCGAGATCCAGCTCACCGACGCCATCGCCGGGCTCCGGGCCGAGGAGGACGTCTACGCCTACGAGTACGCCGGCGAGCGCTACGACTGCGGCAGCAAGCTCGGCTACCTGCAGGCCACCGTCGCCTACGCCCTGGAGCACGAGGAGCTCGGCCCGGACTTCCGCGCGTATCTCCAGGGCATCGAGCCGTCCCGCTGAGCCGATGAGGAAGAGGTAGCGTTATGCCCCGTGCGATCCGCATCCAGGAGCCCGGCGGCCCCGAGCAGCTGGAGCTCGCCGATATCGCCGTACCCGAGCCGGGCCCGGGCGAGGTGCGCCTGCGCCAGGCCGCCTGCGGCGTCAACTTCATCGACTGCTACCACCGCAGCGG
This sequence comes from uncultured Ectothiorhodospiraceae bacterium, assembly GCA_913055575.1. Classification (GTDB taxonomy): domain Bacteria; phylum Pseudomonadota; class Gammaproteobacteria; order Nitrococcales; family Halorhodospiraceae; genus Halorhodospira. Next base: position 5,894 of record CAJXLI010000055.1, on the reverse strand, counting down.
CCTCTACCCGCTGCCGCAGCTGCCACACGGCATCGGCGTGGAGGCCTGCGGCGTGGTCGAGGCCGTCGGCTCCGGCGTCCGCGACGTCGTCGAGGGCGATCGGGTCGCCTACGCCGCGCCCCCGCCGGGCGCCTACGCCGAGGCCCGCGTGGTCCCCGCCGACCGGCTGATCCCCGTCCCCGACGAGATCAGCGACCCCGTCGCCGGCGGTACCACCCTGCGCGGGCTGACGGCGTGGCTCCTCCTGCACCGCGCCTTCCGCGTCCGCCGGGGGCATACCCTCCTCGTCCACGCCGCCGCTGGCGGGGTGGGGCAGATCCTCTGCCAGTGGGCGGACTACCTCGGCGCCACGGTGATCGGCACCGTCGGCGACAGCGACAAGGCCCAGGTGGCCGCCGAGCACGGCTGCCACCACCCTGTCGTCTACACCCGCGACGACTTCCGGGAGAAGGTCGAGGCCATCACCGGCGGACGGGGCGTGGACGTGGCCTACGACTCGGTGGGCGCCGCCACCTTCGAGGCCTCCCTGGACTGCCTGCGCCCGCGGGGGCTGATGGTCAGCTACGGCAACGCCTCGGGCGCGCCGCCGGCCATCGAGCCCGGACTGCTGGGGCGGAAGGGCTCGCTGTTCCTCACCCGGCCGGTCCTGTTCGACTACGTGGCCGACCGGCAGGACCTGCTGGAGGGCGCGGCGGCGTACTACGACGCCGTGATCCAGGGGGTCGTGGAGCCCCGGGTAGGGCGCTCCTACCCGCTGGAGGGGGCGGCGCAGGCGCACCGCGACCTGGAGGCGCGGGCTACGACGGGGGCCTCCGTGCTGGAGCTGGGCCGGGGCTGACCGGGCGGCCCGCTCCGGTCAGCCCTGCAGGCGCCGGCCAATGGCCCGGAGCTCCTCCAGGCCCTGCACATCGGCGGCGCCCAGGGGCACGTAGTAGCGCGCCCGATCGGCGAAGTGCCGCTCGATGGCCGCCAGGTGCTGCGCCTCGGCGGCCCGGCGCTTGGCCATGAAGGCGCCGTCGGCCGCCTCGGGCAAGACCTTGTTCACGACCACTGCGCTTACCCGGAGGCCATGCTCGTCGAGTTCCGCTACGGCGCGGCGGGTCTCCTCGATAGGCAGGTGCTCCGGGATGAGGACGAAGGCGAAGGCGGTGGTGCCCGGGTCGAGGAGCAGGTCGCGCACGCTGGCGATACGTCGGCGCCGCTCGCTGAGCAGCTCGTAGAGCGGGTCCTCGGGGGCCTCGCCGTCGCCCAGCCATTGGGAGCGCTCGCGGTTGTGCGCGTTGCGCTGGCGCAGCAGGCCGTCCACCCAGGCGCCCATGAGCTCCGGCAGGGTCAGCAGCCGGATGGTGTGGCCGGTGGGCGCGGTATCGAGGACGACCTGCTCGTAGCCGCCCGCCTCGCCGGGGCGGGCGTCGTCGAGGAGGATGGCCACCATGCGGTCGAAGAGGGCGGCCTCGTAGGCGCCCGGTGCGCGGCCGGCCATGTCGATCTGGCGCTCGGCCTCCTCGAGCAGGCTGGAGCGCACCGTGGCCCGGACGTTGCCCTTGACCCGCTCGATGTAGCGGGCGCACTCGGCGTCCGGGTCGATCTCCACGGCGTCCAGGCCTGCGGCCACGCGGGTGGGCTCGCCGCCGAGCGGGCGGCCGAAGGCGTCGCCGAGGTTGTGGGCCGGGTCCGTGGAGACGAGCAGCACCCGCCTGCCCGCCTCGGCGGCGGCGAGGGCGTGGGCGGCGGCCACGGTGGTCTTGCCGACGCCGCCTTTACCGGAGAGGAATACGATCGGCGCTTCCAGCATGGGTGCCCCCGCGCGCGTGTGCTCGGCGCCCGCCGTCCCGCGGGCGCGCCTGCCTAGCAGCAGCGGATGTGATCGAGGGGGGAGCGCTCCATCCCCATCCGCCTGTGCCACTCGTGGTAGGACTCGATTAGGGCCGGGTAGAGCTCCAGGGCGTAGTAGGAGGCCGGGTTGGGCAGGCCCATGGCCTCGCTGAAGAGCATCAGCATGATGACGTCCTCCCGCTCCTGGAGCTCCCGCCGTACCTCAGCGTCGTGGCCGAGGCGGAGCATCTCGTCGTAGCGGTCCAGCAGGTGCTGGATGAGCCCCCACCAGGTGCGCCCCTCTACGCCCATGGCTACGATCCCTCCGCCTCGGGGGACTCATCCGCCGGGTCCCGCAGGGCCTCGAGCTCGCTGCGGTGCCGGAACAGGCGCAGCGCCTCCAGCACGATCCAGACGGCGAATCCCAGGATGATGGCCCCTAGGACGAAGAGCAGCCACTTGGCGTCGCCCTCGCCCAGCCCGGACCAGTCGAAGACCACCTGCTGCACCATGGCCCAGATGGTCATCACCAGCAGGAAGACCATGGGGATCAGCGTGGGGACCGGGTTGCGGCCCTTCCGGTAGAGCCACAGGGACAGCAGCATCAGCGTGATGCCCGCGAGCAGCTGGTTGGAGGTGCCGAACAGGGGCCACAGCAGGTAGCCGCCGGAGCCCAGGCCCTGGCCGCCGTCCGGCAGCAGCACCAGCAGGGCGGTGAGCCCCACGGCCAGGGAGGTGGCCACGTGCCGGCGGGCGAGGGTGGTGGCCCCGTACTCGTTACCCAGCTCACCGATGATGTAGCGCATCAGGCGGACGGCGGAGTCCAGGGTCGTCGCGGCGAAGCAGACGATGATCAGCGCCACGATGGTCTCGGCCACGCCCGCCGGGATGCCGAGGCCGCCGGCGAGCTGCGAGGCGCCGTCGATGAAGTTGCCCACGGCCACCTGCCCGGCCTTGTCGAAGCTGGCGTAGCTGGCGGTGAAGGCCTCGGTGCCGGAGAAGGCCGTGGCCACGGCGATGATGGTGATCAGCGCCAGGGCCCCCTCGCCGAGGGCCCCCAGGTAGCCCACCGTGCGGGCGTCGGTCTCCTTTTCCAGCTGCTTGGAGGAGGTGCCCGAGGCGACCAGGCTGTGGAAGCCGGAGATGGCGCCGCAGGCGATGGTGATGAACAGCAGCGGGAACCAGGAGGTGGTCGCCTCGCCGTTGTAGATCGGGGCGCTGACCTCCGGCATCGTGAGCGCGAGCCCCAGGTAGAGGACGCCCAGGCCGACCATGAGCTGCTGGGCGTTGATGTAGTCCCGGGGCTGGAGGAGCTTCCAGACTGGCAGGGTGCTGGCGATGTAGACGTAGCCGAGCAGGACCAGGATCCAGATCAGGAAGCTCGCCGGCGTGGCCTCGAGGCCGAGGATCGGGGTGGTCGCCCCCTCGCCGCCGAGCCAGCGCACCAGGTCGATCTGCAGCCACTCCAGGTTGCTGGTCAGGATCGCCGTGCCGTACATGAGCACCAGGGCGACCAGGGAGGGCACCAGCAGCCGGCCGCCGCGGCGCAGGACAGTGGTGCCGATCCATATGGCCACCGGCACCTGCAGGACCACCGGCAGCACCGCGGCCGGGTTGTTGATGAACAGGTTGGCGATGACCCAGGCGAAGACGGCGTTCACCATCAGGATGAGGATCAGGATGATGAACAGGAACAGGAGCTTGGCGCGCCGGCCGATGACGCGGTTGGCCATGGTGCCTACCGATTGGCCGCGGTGCCGGATGGAGAGCACTAGGGCGCCGAAGTCGTGCACGCCGGCGGCGAAGACGGTACCGAGCGCCACCCAGGCGATGGCCGGGCCCCATCCCCAGTACATGGCGATGGCTGGGCCGACGATGGGCGCCGCCCCGGCTACGGAGGTGAAGTGGTGGCCCCAGAGGACCCACTTGTTGGTAGGGACGAAGTCGACGCCGTCGCGGTAGCGGTGGGCTGGGGTCGGGAACTTGGGGTCCAGGCAGTAGATCCGCTCCGCCAGGAACCGGGAGTACCAGAGCCAGCCGAATAGGTAGAGCGCGAGGACCGCGATCGCTAGCCAGATGGCGTTCATGCCGGATAGCTCCTTAGCCTGCTCCGAGCCTTGTGCTGCCGCTCTCGGGCTTTGGACTATAATCGAAGTGGGCCGAGGTGGGCCACTGCTGGACAGGCTTCTCGAGCAAAGGGGGACGCTATGAGCACGATTGTCGTGGGGATGGACGGCTCGGAAGGGGCCCGGCGCGCCCTGGCCTGGGCGGCTGCCGAGGCGGCGCTCCGGGATTGCCCCGTGCGGGCCATCTACGTCATCGACCGCCGCTACCTGGACTCCGATCTGGGCGTGCTTGTGGCCCCGGCGGCCTCTGAGCTGGAGGCGGAGGCCGCCGGGATCCTGGATCGCGCGCTGGAGGCCATCGGGGAGCTTCCGGAGGGGGTGGAGATCCGTAAGGAGATCGTCCACGCCGACCGCCACGGCATCGTCGGCACGCTGCTCGATCAGGCCAATGAGGACGCCGAGCTGCTCGTGGTGGGCAGCCGGGGCCACGGCGGGTTCGCGGGGCTGCTGCTGGGCTCGGTGAGCCACCAGGTGCTCCAGCACGCCGCTTGCCCGGTGGTCGTGGTCCCCCCTGGCAACCGCGGCACGCTGGCCTGATGCGGTCCGCCCATGGCGCCGGGCGCGGGCCTGGCGCCGGGGCTGGCCACGGGGGCGCCGAGGGCCGGTTGCTGGTCCGCCCCGCTGGACGAGCCGGGCGGCGTAGCCGCAGTGGGCGCCCGGTGCCGGCTGCGTGCGCCAGCGTCGCTACCGGCGCCAGGCCTGGCCTCGGACCGTAAGAAGGCCGCGGCGGCGCCGCGGCCCATCAAGGGGTCGTGTCGAAGGGATGGGGAGGTAGGAGATCAGTCCTCGGCGGACTCGACCTTGATGCGCTTCGCGGGCTCTTCCCGGCGCTTGGGGACCGTGATCTCCAGCACGCCGTGGCGGGAGCGGGCCTGGATGCTGTCCGCGTCCACGTTCTCCGGCAGCGTGAAGCGCCGGAAGAATGTCCCCCGGACCCGCTCGACGCGCTTCCAGTCCCCGCTCTCGTCGCTGGAGTCCGGGTGGCGCTGGCCCTTGATGGTCAGCAGCCCGTTGCTCTCCATGGCTACGTCGATATCATCCGGGGAGACGCCGGGCAGGTCGACCTGCACCAGGTAGCTATCCTCGTCCTCACGGATGTCCACGGCCGGCAGCCAGTTGCTGGCGGTCTCGCCGTTCTCCTCGTTGTAGCGCCCCATGGCGCCGGCGCGGCCGGAGCCCGGCCCGAAGATCCGCTCCAGGTCGCTCTGCAGGTCCCGCAGGGTGTTCCAGGGGTCGTAACGCATGACGGTCATACGCTTCACCTCCTGTCTCGGTATACTGTGGGATGCATCGGCCAGCCGGCTCGTCTCGGGCCCGGCGGCCCTACTGGACAGATATGGAGGCGAGCTTGGCGTTTTCAAGGCCTGCACCATGGCCGCTTGATCTTGGCCCCGGCCTCCACCGCGCTGCGCCTCTTAATGGGTATAATCGTCAGCAGCGTGGCCTCCCTGTACAGGGAGGGAGCGGAGCAGCGGCGACCGCGAGCCGATTGGCAAGACTACGACGAGCGCGAAGAAGAGAGGCTCGGCCACGTCCACCGGCTGCCCGAGTGGGTGGCGCGGCCCGAGCGGAGTCTCAGCAGAGATGGAGCGAATCATGGATACGGTCAGAATCCGGGTTGAAGGAATGAGCTGCGGCCATTGCGAGGCCTCTGTCCGCGAGGCGCTGGAGAACCTGCCCGGCGTCGAGCGGGTGGTCAGCGTCAGCGCCGAGGCTGACGAGGCCACTGTGGAGGGCCGGCCCGACCCGGCGATGGTCGCCGAGCGGCTAGAGGAGCTGGGCTTTACCGGGATGGTGACCGACGACTAGGCGTGCCCCAGCGGGGCACTGGAGGCGGGGATTGGCCGATGAGCGCGCCGAGTTCAGTATCGAGGGGATGTCCTGCGCCTCCTGCGTGGCGCGGGTCGAGCGGCTGGCCACCCGCCTGGGCGGGGTCTCCGAGGCCTCGGTCAG
>CAJXLI010000054.1 GCA_913055575.1 uncultured Ectothiorhodospiraceae bacterium | reverse complement strand
CCCGCAGCAGCAGGCGCTCGTCCGCCGCCACCTCCTCCGGCGGCCCGGAGGCGAGCACCGAGCGGTTGAAGAGCACCGCCCGATCGGCGTTACGGCGCGCCCCTGCGATGTCGTGGGTCACCAGCAGCACGGTCCGCCCGGCGGCACGCAGCTCCTGCATCACGCGGAAGATCAGCGCCTCGCTGTCGCGGTCCACCCCCACCAGCGGCTCGTCAAGCAGCAGCAGCCGCGCCTCCTGGGCCAGGGCCCGGGCGAGGAGGATGCGCTTCTTCTGCCCGCCGGAGAGCTCGCTGATGTGGCGGTCGGCCAGCTCGGCCATCCCCGTGGCGGCCAGGGCATGCGCTACCGCCTGGTGGTGGTCGCCGCCGAGCAGCGGCCGGGGCAGCCAGCGGCGCAGGCCGCCCTCGCGGCGCAGCATCGGGTAGCGGGCGGAGAAGACCACATCGCGGACCGAGGCGGGGAAGTCCCAGTCCAGGATCTCGTGCTGCGGCATGTAGGCGATGGCCCCGCCGCGCCGGGCGGCTCTCGGCCGCTGACCGGTGACCCGGATGCTGCCGCGGCGCGGCCGCATCAGGCCCATGATCAGCTTGAGCAAGGTGGACTTGCCGGCCCCGTTGGGGCCGATCAGGGCCACCAGCTCGCCGCCCGGGATGAACAGCTCCGCGCCGGCGACCGCGTCCACGCCGTTGTAGCCGGCGTAGAGGCCCTGGGCCTCGATCGCCGGGGCCACGGTGGCCGCGCCCGAGCCGTACGCAGCGGCTGCATTGCGGTACGCCAAGTCCGCCTCGTCCTCAGTCCGCACCCAGCGCCCTTGCGATCGTCTCGGCATTGTGACGCATCAGGCTCAGGTAGTCCGCGGCAGGCCCCTCGGGGCCGCTGAGCGAGTCCACGTACAGCGGGCCCGCCACGGCCAGGCCGGTCTCCGCCGCCACCGAGCGCACGTAGCGATCGGAGATGGTGCTCTCCCAAAAGACAGCGGCCGGCTCGCGCGCACGGATCCGGTCGACGATGCGCATGATCTGCCGCGGTGAGCCGCCGCTCTCGGTGTTCGTGCCCCAGATGCCGTCGTGCTCGAGGCCGTAGGCGGCGGCGAAGTACGGGAAGGCGGCCTCGGTCGTGACCAGGAGACGGTTCTGCTCCGGGATGGCCGCAAGCGTCGCCGCGAGCTCCTCGTGCAGCGCCGTGAGCCTCTCCCGGTAGGCCGCCGCGTTGGCCGCATAGGTCTCGGCCCCGGCCGGATCCTGCTCGCTGAGCACGTTGCGGATGGCCTCGACGTAGGCCGCCGCCCCGCGGGGATCCAACCACAGGTGCGGGTCCGGCTCACCGGCAAGGTCTCCGGACTGGATGGGCCGGGTCGGGTAGCCGCTCGCCTCGGCCACCGGGACGACGGGCACCCCATCCCCCACGGTAGCGCGGACCTGGTCCATCCACTGCTCGAGGTTGTAGCCGTTGTAGAGGACCACGTCGGCCTCGGCGAGGGCGCGGAAGCCGCGCGGCTTGAGCTTCCACTCGTGGATCTCGGCGCCGACGGGGGCCAGGTGCTGCACCGCGACCCGCTCGCCGCCGACGGCCTCGGCGAGATCGGCGAGGACCGTGTAGGTCGCCGTGACGCGGAGCTCGGCGTCCTGGCCGGCGCTGCTCTGGGCGGCGGCCAGGGCGGGGAGGCACGCCAGCGCTACGGCCAGCGCCCGGACGAGGGCACCCAACCGCCCCGAGCGCCGGCTGTGCCTGTGCGTAGCCCATTCCCTGCGCTTGCCCGTGTGTACCATCCGCGTCAGTCTCCTTCCTGCGCTCGCTGTCGTCCAGCCGCGCGGGGCGCGCAATGCGCCGGCTTGGCCGGCCCGGGGCCTTGCATTAGCTGCCGGGCGGGGCTGGGGCCGCCGAGGCGCCCGGTGGCGGGCGTTCCTGGACGCCACGGAAATTATTTAAACAATTCTAATGATTATTTGCAAGCAGTGGCCGCGCAGCACGCCCATCGCACCCCATGCAGCGCAGCGGCGCCGCGGTCACGCCCCGCCGCGCTGCCGCTGCGCCCAGGCCAGCGCCTGCCGGGTCGCCGCGTCGGCCGTGGCCGGTGGCTCTGCCTCGCCCCGGGCGGCCGGGATGAGCCCCTTGGCCACCTGCTTGCCGAGCTCCACGCCCCACTGGTCGAAGGGGTTGATGCCCCAGATGCTCGCCTGGACGAAGACCCGGTGCTCGTGGAGGGCGATGAGCCGCCCCAGGCTCCGGGCGTCGAGCCGCCGGAAGAGGACCAGGGTGACCGGCCGACCACCCTCGTAGGCGCGGTGCGCTGCTGCCGCGCCCTCGCCCGCCGGCGCCTGGCCGTGGGCCAGGGCCTGGGCCTGGCCGAGGGCGCTGGCCAGCGTCAGCCCGCGGTGGTCGGCGGGGAGATCGGCCTCGTCGCAAGGCACCTGGAGCTCGGCGATCACGCGGCCGGTGCCCTGGTGCAGCCACTGGAAGAAGGAGTGCTGGGCGTTGTTGCCGACCTCGCCCCAGAAGCTGGTACCCGTCGGATAGTCCACCGGCTCGCCGTCACGGGTGGCGGACTTGCCCAGGCTCTCCATATCCAGCTGCTGGAGGTAGGCCGGCAGCCGCCGCAGCCCCGGGTGGTACGGCAGCGCCACGTGGCCGGTCACGCCGCCCAGGCCGATCTGCCAGGCGCCCAGCAGGCCGAGCATCACCGGGATGTTCTCGGCCAGCGACGCCTCGCGGAAGTGGCGGTCCACCTCCCGCATCCCGGCCTGCAGCTCGCGGAAGCGCGCCATGCCTACGGTAGCCGCCAGCGGCAGGCCCATGGCCGAGGGCAGCGAGTAGCGCCCGCCGACCCACGGCCAGATCCGGAAGCGCCGCGCCTCGGGCAGGCCGAAGCGGGCCATGGCGCTGTCGTCCGCCGAGATGCCGGCGAACTGCTCCGGCACGGCGCGGCCGGCCTCCGCCGCCAGCCAGGCCCAAGCGGTGCGGGCGTTGGTCAGCGTCTCCAGGGTGGTGAACGACTTCGAGGCGACGCAGAAGAGGGTCGCGGCCGGATCGATGCGCTGCCAGACGGCGGCGAGCTCGCGGCCATCGACGCCGGAGACGGTGTGCAGCCGCAGCGGCTCGTCGCCGCGCGCCAGCGCCTCGTGGGCCATGGTCACCCCGGCCTCGGAGCCGCCGATACCGATGTTCACCACGTGCCGGATGGGCCGGCCGTCGTAGCCCCCTACCTCGCCGGCGCGCAGGCCCTCGACCAGGGCCGCCATGCGCTCGAGCTCGCGGTGGACCTGCGGGACCACGTCCTCACCGCCCACGACGACGGACGCGTCCGGGGCGCTGCGCAGCGCCGTGTGCAGGGCGGGCCGGCCCTCGGACTCGTTGACCACCGCGCCGGTGAAGAGCGCCTCGATGCGCTCGGGCACGCCGCGCTCGCGGGCGAGCTCCAGCAAGCGGTCCCGGGTGGCGTCGGTGAGCGGGTGGCGGGAGAAGTCGACGAGCAGATCGTCGAGGGCGAGGCTGTAGCGCTCGGCACGCCCCGGATCGTCGCGCAGCAGGGCGCCGCTGTGGGCCCGCGCCGCATCCCTGGCGAGTGCCCGCCAGACGGGTGATCGCGTCAGGACGGCAGACATATCCCCTCCTCTATCGCCCGATGCCGCACCCCGCATCGTCGAGGCGCCGGCGGCCGCTCTCAAGCCGGCCGCGGGTCCTAGCCCAGGGGACGGCGGATGCTCTCGCCCCGGCCCATGCCGTAGTAGGTGAAGCCGAGCGACGCCATCACCGAGGGCGGGTAGACGTTGCGGCCGTCGAAGACCAGGGGCTGGCGCAAGGCGTCGCGGATGCGCTCGAAATCCGGGCTGCGGAAGACGTGCCACTCGGTGCAGACGACCAGCGCGTCGGCATCCTCGACGGCGTCGTAGAGGTTGTCGCAGAGCACCAGGTCGTCGCGCTCGCCGTAGAGCCGCTCCGCCTCGTCCATGGCCTCCGGGTCGTAGGCCTGGACGCTGGCGCCGGCGTCCCAGAGCGCCTCCATGACCACGCGGCTCGGCGCCTCGCGCATATCGTCGGTGTTCGGCTTGAAGGCCAGCCCCCACACGGCGAAGGTCCGGCCGCTCAGGTCGCCGTCGAAGTGGTCGTGGATGCGATCGACGAGCACCTGCTTCTGCCGGGCGTTGACGCTCTCCACCGCCTCGAGCAGCTCCGGCCGGTAGCCGTGCTCGTGGGCGGTCTGGGTCAGCGCCTGGACATCCTTGGGGAAGCAGGAGCCGCCGTAGCCGCAGCCGGGGTAGATGAAGGCGTAGCCGATGCGCGGGTCGGAGCCCATGCCGACGCGCACCTGCTCGATATCCGCCCCCAGGCGCTCGGCGAGGCTGGAGAGCTCGTTCATGAAGCTGATCTTGGTCGCCAGGATGGCGTTGGAGGCGTACTTGGTCAGCTCCGCCGAGCGCACATCCATGCTGATCAGCCGGTCGTGGCTACGGTTGAAGGGCGCGTAGAGCGCCTTCATCAGCTCGCCGGTACGCGGGTTGTCGGCACCGACGATGATCCGGTCCGGCTTGACGAAGTCGTCGATGGCCGCCCCCTCCTTGAGGAATTCGGGGTTGGAGACGACATCGTAGTCGATCGACTCGCCGCGGGCGGCCAGCTCCTCGCCCACGGCGGTGCGGACCTGGTCGGCCGTGCCTACCGGCACCGTGGACTTGTCCACGATGATCCGGTAGTCCGCCATGTGCTGGCCGATGCTGCGCGCCACCGAGAGGACGTGGCGCAGGTCCGCCGAGCCGTCCTCGCCCGCGGGCGTGCCCACGGCGATGAACTGGAACAGCCCGTGGCGCACCCCCTCGGCCGGATCCGCGGTAAAGCGCAGCCGCCCCTCCTCGTGGTTGAAGGCCAGCATATCGTCGAGGCCGGGCTCGTAGATCGGCACCTCGCCGCGGCGCAGCTGCTCCACGCGCTCGGCGTCGATATCGACGCACACCACATCGTTGCCGGCATCGGCGAAGCAGGCCCCCGTGACCAGCCCCACGTAGCCGCTACCGAAGATTGTGACCTTCATGGCCTGGCTCCCATTGCTTGAGGCTCCCTATCCGATCCAAAGTCCCGATACCATGCCACGAAGCGAGGCACCCTCTCCGTGCAGCAGGCGCTGAGATTGTCGAGGCCGACGACCGCGTGGCCCGCATCGAGCAGCCGCCGGGCCAGGTGCATGCCGATAAAGCCGGCCACGCCGGTGACAAGGATACGCAAGGGTGGGCTCCCTACCGCTCAGGGCCGCCTGCCAGGACGGCTACAAGCCTAACCGAGCGGTGGGGGAGCGTACAGGGCGGGCGCCTGCCCCGTGGGCCAGCGGCCCACCCCTCGGCCAGGATGGTGGCCTGGGATGAAGGCCCGGCGCCTGCGCGGGCGCCGGGCAGCCGGTCAGCGCTCGTAGACGCCGACGATGCGGTTCATGCCGAGGATGTGCGGCTCGGCCTTCTCCAGGAACTGCCACAGGGTCAGCTCCGGCTCCAGGCCCAGGCTCTGATCCAGGGCGAGGACCCAGAAGTAGTACAGGTGCGGACCGTGGCCCTCGGGCGGATTCGGCCCGCCGTAGCCGGTGCTGCCGAAGTCCGTCACGCCCGTCGTGCCCTCGCCGGTGCCTTCCTCCAGGCCGTTGATCGAGCCCGGCAGGTTGTAGAGGACCCAGTGGACGAAGCCGTAGACGCCCGGCTTGACCAGCGGCGCATCCGGGTCGTGGCACATGACGGCGAAGCTCTGCGTTCCCTCCGGGGCACCATCCCAGGTCAGCGGGGGCGAGAGGTCGTCGCCCTCGACGGCGTAGCGGGCCGGCATCCGGCCCAGCGTCTCGAAGCCACTGCTCGTGACCTGCATGTCCGAGAGTGCAAACCCCATACGATCCCTCCTTCGGCTGGCATGTACGGATGCTCGCAGTTTACCTTGCCAGAAATCACCGAGGATTGTCGCAGGCATGGCCGCCCCAGCACGCTGCTCCCGCAGGCTCCACCTCCGCCTACTCCTCACCGCCGCCCTCCTCGCGGCCACGCAGGCTGGCGCCGGGGTTGCGGAGCTGCCCAGGGGGACCGTCCTCATCGACGGCGCGCCGATCGAGGCCCGCATCGCCGATACGCCCGCGGCCCGGGCCCAGGGCTTCCAGCACGCCAGCGAGGCGCAGATCCAGTCGGAGGCCATCTACTTCACCTGGGACGAGCCGCAGCGACCGCACTTCCACATGCGCAACGTCACTGCGCCCGTGGTGATCGCATGGATCGACCCGGCAGGCGTGGTCATCGGGACCGAGCGCATGGCGCCTGGTAGGTCAGGCTATAGGCCGATCGAGCCGGTGGGGGCAGCGCTGGAGCTAGCGCCGCAGGCTGCCCGGCGCCTGGGGCTATCCGATGGCATCCGGGTGGAGCGGGCCCTGTAGCCGTCCGGGGCTCCCCGCCTCCGCTGCTTGTAGGGTTACGGTCCTGGCCGGCTCGGTCTGGCGGGGACGTCCTATTCCTCGAAGTGATCCAGGTACTGGCCGTAACCCGCCTCTTCCAGATGCTCCTTGGGAATGAAGCGCAGAGCGGCGGAGTTCATGCAGTAGCGCTTGCCCGTGGGCTCGGGCCCGTCGTCGATAATGTGGCCCAGGTGCGAGTCCGCCTGCCTGGAGCGCACCTCGGTGCGGGTCCCGAGCCAGGAGCGATCCTTGCGGGTGACGATGTTGTCCGGCTCCAGCGGGCGGGTAAAGCTGGGCCATCCCGTGCCGGACTCGAACTTGTGCTTGGAGGAGAACAGCGGCTCGCCGGAGACGATGTCCACGTAGATCCCCGCCCGCTTGTTGTCCCAGTACGCATTGTCAAAGGCCGGCTCGGTCCCCTCCTGCTGGGTGACCTTGAACTGCATGGGGGTGAGGCGCTGACGCAGCTCCTCCTCGCTCGGCCTGGTGGAGGCGGAGCTGCTGGTGTGCCCCTCCGTCCTGTTCATGTATTGGTCCGGATTGTCCCAGTGCTTTTCGATGAACGAGTCCCTGCCGGAGAAGTAGCGGTAGAACTTGTAGCGGATGGGGTGATTGTCCGCATAGTCCTGGTGATATGCCTCCGCGGGATAGAAGTTCTTTAGCGGCTCGATGGGGGTTACCACCGGATCGGGAAAGCGGCCGGACTGGTCCAGCTCGCGCTTGGACGCCTTGGCGATCTCCTCCTCCCGCTCGGTCTGGTAGAAGATGGCGGAGGTGTACTGCTCGCCCCGATCGCCGAAGGACCCCCCGGCGTCCGTGGGATCGAGCATGCGCCAGAAGGCTCCCACCAGCTGGCGATAGCTGATCTGCTCGGGATCGTAGATCACTTTCACCGTCTCGCGGTGTCCCGTATCTCCGGAGGAGACCTGCTCGTAGGAGGGGTCCTCCACATGCCCGCCGCTGTATCCGGAGATCGCCTCGCGGACACCGGGGATCTTCTGGAATTTTGCCTCGATGCACCAGAAGCATCCCCCGGCGAAATGGGCCACCGCGGCCTGAGCGGATGTAGCCTGGGTCAAGCCCATCAGGGTAACCAGGGTCATTGCCAGAAGCGTTCTCATGGTCCTTCCCCGATCGGTTTGGGTGGCGGGGGCTTGCCGCAGGGGCGTCGACGGCCTGACCCGATAGGCTGTACAGGCCCTTTCGAGCCCCCTGCCTAGCTTCAGCCGGAGCAGCTCGCTCCCCCGAGGACGCAGAACTGGGCGCAGTGGGGGTGGTTCAGCGCCACCTCTTGAAAGCTCTCCGCCAGGGTGAGGCCGAGCTCGAGGTCAGGCTCGTAGGGCAGCAGGGTGCACGGCACGACCACCGGCCGCTCTGCCCCCTTGCGCTTGACCACCATCCGGGAGGTTGCGCACATCATCTCATCCGGGCTGCGCCCGAGCTTGGCCCAGCACGACTCGGAGATCTCCGGTACGTCGAGGTGGCGGTCCATCTCCGGGAACAGGATCAGCCGCCCCGGCTCCTCCGTATCGATCGCGATCCCGTGGGCCTCGAAGAGCCGCTGATAGCCTGCCCGCATTTGCGGCTCGGGCTCGCCCCCTGCCTGGCGCCCGGCGACGTCGACATTGAAGCCGTTGTCGGTCAGCCACTGCAGGCCGCGGAGCATGGGCCCCCACGATCTCGGCCCGCGCTGGGCCTCGTGGCACTCCTGGCGATAGTGGTCCGCCGAGACCCGAAGCCGCAGCGCCCCCTCGAAGCGCTCCCGCAGCCTCAGCAGGTCGCCGCTGACCTTCATCATCGGCCGCATGGCGTTCGTCAGCACCAGGGTATGGAAGCCCCGCTCCAGGGCGTCCTCGAGCATCGGGATCGTGTCCGGGTTCATGAACGGCTCGCCGCCCGTAAAGGCGATGGTATGGGTCCCCAGACTCGCCTGCTCGATCTCATCGAGGTACCCCGCCACCTCAGCCGCGGAGAGATAGACGAGCCGATCATTACGGGGGGAGGACTCGATGTAGCAATTGCGGCACTGGAGATTGCACAGGGTCCCGGTGCAGAACCATAGGGTCTCCAGCCGCTGAAGCCCCACGCGCGCCCGGGGCTCCCCCGCCGCGGTGGTCTGCGGGTCCTGGAACTTGCCCGGGGCGAAGAAGTAGCGTGCTTGCGGGCTCTCCTGCGCCCCCGGATCCTGGATCTCGGTCGCCGTCTGGTGTGTGCTCATGCTGGCCTCGGTGGCGGTCGTGAGGGCGTACCCACCGAGAGGCTCAGTGGACCGGGGGATAATGACAATCGTAGGCTAGAAACCTGGAGCGTGCACGTGGCCGGGTGACGGGTGAAGCCGCGCTGGCGGCAGGGCTGCCGGAGGCCCTCGGCCGAGCAGCGCTCCGCCGGCGGGTCGGCTGGCTCAACCGGATGTAGCCATGACGGGACAGGCTCGTGGAGAGAGCTGGGGAGTCGCAGGTGAGCAGGAGGAATCCCCCTGGACGCGGTGCAGCAGGGCGCCCAATGGACCAGGCCGCGGCTCGCGCTCCGTCTGTCAGCGTGATCGTGCCGAGCCTGGCGGAAAGGGCGCACATCGCCGGGACGCTGCGCAGCCTGCGCGATCAGCTCGCCCCGGGGGACGAGCTACGGGTCGTCGATGGTGGCAGCCACGACGGGACGGTCGAGGTGGCTGCCGCGATAGCGGACGCCGTCGAGGTCTCTAGCCCGGGGCGTGCGGCCCAGATGAATCGCGGTGCCCGGGGGGCGCAGGGCGATGTCCTCTGGTTCGTCCATGCCGACACCGAGCTCCTGCCCGGCGCGGCCGAGGCCCTGCGCGAGGCGGTCCGCGAGGGGACGCAGTGGGGGCGCTTCGACGTCGCGATTGCCGGTACATCCCGTTGGCTCCCTCTGGTCGCGGCGCTGATGAATCGGCGCTCTTGCTGGAGCGGTATTGCTACGGGCGACCAGGGGATCTTCGTCACGCGCGCCGCCTTCGAGGCCGTGGGCGGCTACCCGTCCCTGCCGCTGATGGAGGATGTGGCCTTGAGCACCACGCTGCGCAAGCGCGCGAGGCCGGCGTGCCTGCCCCGGCTCCTCCGGACCTCGGGGCGGCGGTGGGAGCAGCGGGGCCTGTGGCGAACGGTGCTGCGGATGTGGGGCTTGCGGCTCGCGTTCGCGATCGGCATCCCGGCCGAGCGCTTGGCGCCGTACTACCGCTAGGGAGGCAGGCTTGCGCATCTTCGTCCTGGCCAAGGCGCCCGTGCCAGGGCGGGTGAAGACCCGGCTGGCCGCGACGGCCGGGGAGCACGTGGCGGCCCGCGTCTATCGCCAGGTCACCGAGCAGGTCCTGCGCGTCGCCGTCGATACCGGCATGCCTGTGACCCTGGCGTGCGCGCCGGGCCCGGCCCATCCCTTCTTCCACCAGCTGCGCCGGCGCCATGGGGTGGCCCTATGCACCCAGCCCGCCGGCGGCCTCGGCCGCCGGCTCCAGCTCCTGCTGCACGGGGGCGTGCGCAGTGACGGTACGAGCGCTGTCGTCGGTGCGGATTGCGCCGGGTTGACAGGCGACCTCCTGCGGGGGGCGGCCCAGGCGCTCGCGGCCGGGAACGACGGCGCGATTGCGCCGGCCCAGGACGGGGGGTACGTGCTGCTGGCCGTGCGCCGTGCGTATCCGGCGCTCTTTCGCGGCGTTCCCTGGAGCACCTCGGCGGTGCTAGCCACTACAAGGCGGCGAGCCCGGAGTGCCGGCATCCAGCTCACGCAGCTCCCCACTTCCTGGGATCTGGACGATGAACGGGATTGGCGGAGGTGGCGCCGGGGAAAGACCAGTGTGCCGCTCAACCTCCTGCAGCGTTAGCTCGGCCACGCGCAGCTCTCTACCACGGCGCTCTACGCCGACGCCCAGGGGACGAGCGGCGCGGCAAATCGCCGAGCGAATGGGAGAAGATACCGGATGCTGCTAGATTGCTCGGCAAGGGCGGCGATGTGCTAGGCTCATCGAGCCTGCACTAGGGGGCGAGCTAACTGCTCCCATCTCCGAGCAAGGTGACCATCAGTCGCGGTGGAGCAATATCATGGAACCGGCGCCCCGTTCCGACGAGCTACTCAACGAGCTTCAGCAGTGGATCCAGCAGGAGGCGCCTGATCCAGGCGCTCTTGACCGGATGCAAGTAGAAGCCAATCGTGCTCTCGAAAATGACCCAGCAGGGGCTCAGATGGTGCTTGGCCTGATCGCCACTTGCCGGGAGCAGCCCCAGAATATGCGCTCATACCACCAGGCCGCGATCCGCGAGAACCCGGGCGCGGCTGTTCTGCACGCCAACTACGCCACCTCCCTTGCATGGAGCGGCTACCTGGAGGAGTCAATCGGTCGCCTCGCCTATGCCGAGCACCTCGCTGCGACAGATCCAGAGATGCTAATCAAGATAGCCGAGGAGTACTTTGCCCTCGGGCGCCTCGAAACCGCGGAAGGGGCGCTTGATCATGTTAAAGAGTTTTGGCCTCAGCATGAGGCACTACACCCGATCGTTGATATCGTAGCCGAGGCGAAAGAACTCCTGCGGCGAGACGGCCATACGGAGCAGGAGCTGCATCGCGCCCTCACCCAAGCTTGCGAGGTTATGCAGGACCAGGGTATTTACCTCTGCCGCCAGAGGATGGATCCCGTAAGCACGGACGAAGAGCGCTGGCTCCACCACACGCTCAAGCTTCCTACCCGAGGGCCAGAGGAAGCCGCAGAGCTGAACGAATACCTCATCCAATGGGCGAGCACCAACGAGGTGTCGATCCTGCTCCAAGGCACGCTCATGATCGACTTTGAGGGCAGCGACCTGCAGCATGCCTGTCGGGCCTGAAGAGCTGGAAGGGCTGGCACGCCGCTTGGCTGATAAGGAGCCCAACGAGATCGGGCGCCGGTGCCTAATCTCGCGGGTCTACTACAGCGCCTATCATCAGGTGGCTCCGCTCCGGGAACAGCTTCCCCCTCCCTCGGATGAGAGGTGCGGGATGCATGTTTACCTGGTTCGCCAGCTCCAAGAAGCCAGTAACCTCTCCACCTTCAGCCCCCACCTGGGTAGTGCACTGACCCGGCTCGGCCACAGGCTCGACCGGCTACGGCGAAAGCGCATCAAGGCGGATTACAAGCTGAACGAGAACGTTTCGACAAGCCAGCCGCCGCAAGTCCTCGGAGAACTAGAGCAACTCAAGGAAGAACTCCGGGAGGTCGATCAACTGCTCTAAGAGGAGGGATTACCCCCCACGGAGCCTCAACGATACGCCTGCAGCAGCTCCATAGCCCGCTCCAGGTCTCGATCAGATGATCGATGATCAAGCGCAACGGCGAAGAAACCCAGACACCCGGCTACAGGATCCACCCCCCAGGCCCGCACAACGCCCCGGGAGCGCGAGGAGATCTACAACTCGAATCCCGGCGCGGCCCTGGGCTTCCTGCGCAACCGCCAGCGCAAAGGCGCCGTTCGGGATCCCTACCCTGCTGACGGACAACGACCTGGAAAATCAGAACGGAATATCGTCGTCGAAGTCGGCCGGCGCCTCCTGCGCGCCGCCGCCGTCGCCGCTACCGGCCGCCGGTGCCGATGCCGCCGGCTGCTGCCCGGCGCCGCCCATGGGGGCACCGGCGCCACCCCCGCCGCCGGCGCCACGGCTGTCGAGCATCTGCATGTCGTTGGCGACGACCTCCGTGGTGTAGCGGTCCTGGCCGTTCTGGTCCTGCCACTTGCGCGTCTGCAGCCGGCCCTCGATGTAGACCTTGCTGCCCTTGCCCAGGTACTCGCCGGCGATCTCGCCCAGGCGGTTGAACATCACTACCCGGTGCCACTCGGTGCGCTCCTGCTGCTCGCCGGTCTGGCGGTCGCGCCAGGTGTCCGACGTGGCCAGGGCGAGGTTCGCCACGGCGCTGCCGGACGCGGTGTACCGTACCTCGGGATCCCTCCCCAGGTTGCCGATCAGGATGACCTTGTTCACGCCTCTGCTCGCCATGGCCGCGCTCCTCTCTCGTGCTGCTGCTGGTGCCGTTGGGACGGGGCTGCCCCGTGCAGGGGGCGCGGCGCCTCCGCTGTGCTGCGCCCCTGGACGCCTCAATGTAAAGGTTTTGCCGGCCCGGTGAAAGCGAGGCGCACCGCCCGCAGCCCGATCGTGGCCACAGCCTGACACGTGCGCGGCCAAGGCGGTACGCTGGAGGATTGACCCGCTCCAACGGCTCGGTACCAGCATGGATCAGATCCGCATCCGCGGCGCCCGGACCCACAATCTCGCCAACCTCGACATCGACATCCCGCGCAACCGTCTGGTCGTGGTCACCGGCCCGTCGGGCTCGGGGAAGTCGTCGCTGGCCTTCGACACCCTCTACGCCGAGGGGCAGCGGCGCTACGTCGAGTCGCTGTCGGCCTACGCCCGGCAGTTCCTGTCCATGATGGACAAGCCCGACGCCGACCACATCGAGGGGCTGTCGCCGGCGATCTCGGTGGAGCAGAAGTCCGCCTCGCACAATCCGCGCTCGACCGTGGGCAC
Source organism: uncultured Ectothiorhodospiraceae bacterium (assembly GCA_913055575.1). Classification (GTDB taxonomy): domain Bacteria; phylum Pseudomonadota; class Gammaproteobacteria; order Nitrococcales; family Halorhodospiraceae; genus Halorhodospira. The sequence goes on along the minus strand of CAJXLI010000054.1, from coordinate 1,215 downwards.
GGTCACCGAGATCCACGACTACCTGCGGCTGCTCTTCGCGCGCGCCGGCACGCCGTACTGCCCGGAGCACGGGGTGGCGCTGGAGGCGAGCACCGTCTCCGAGATGGTCGACCGCATCCTCGCCGAGCCGGAGGGGACGAAGATGATGCTCCTCGCCCCGGTGGTCGATGCCGAGGCCGGGGATCACCGGCGCACCCTCGATCAGCTGCGCAGCCACGGCTACATCCGCGCCCGCATCGACGGCCGGGTGGCGGAGCTCGACGAGCCGCCGCGGCTGGACCCCGAGGCGGTCCACGATATCGAGGTGGTGATCGACCGCTTCCGTGTCCGTACCGATCTCGGCGAGCGCCTCGCGGACTCCATGGAGACGGCCCTGCGCATCGGCGAGGGCGTGGTGCGCGCCGCGTGGATGGACGAGCCGGAGCGCGAGCCGCTGGCCTTCTCCTCGCAGCACGCCTGCCCGGTCTGCGGCCACACCGTGGAGCCGCTGGAGCCGCGGATGTTCTCCTTCAACAACCCGGAGGGGGCCTGCCCCACCTGCGACGGGCTGGGCACGGAGCACTTCTTCGACCCGGAGCGCGTGGTCAGCCGTCCGCAGCTGACCCCCGCCGAGGGCGCCATCCGCGGCTGGGACCGGCGCAACCTCTACTACTTCTCCATCCTCCAGGGGCTGGCCGAGCACTACGGCTTCAGCATGGAGACCCCCTGGGAGGAGCTGCCCGAGTCCACCCGGCAGTGCATCCTCTACGGTTCCGGCGACGAGGCGATCACCTTCCGCTACCCCGGCCGCAGCGGCGACACCGTCCGCAGCCACCCCTTCGAGGGCGTCATCCCCAGCCTGGAGCGGCGCTACCGCGAGGCGGACTCCGCCACCGTGCGCGAGGAGCTCGCCCGCTTCATGGGCCAGCGCACCTGCCCCGAGTGCGGCGGCGGGCGGCTGAACCAGCGCGCCCGTACCGTGAAGGTGGCAGACTGGACCCTGCCGGCGATCGCCGCCCTGCCCATCCACCGGGCGCGGGCCCTGGTCAGCGAGATCGAGCTGCCGGGCGCGCGCGGCGAGATCGCCCGGCCCATCCTGGAGGAGATCCACCAGCGCCTCGGCTTCCTGGCGGACGTGGGCCTCGGCTACCTGACCCTGGACCGCGCCGCGGAGACCCTCTCCGGCGGCGAGGCGCAGCGCATCCGCCTGGCGAGCCAGATCGGCGCCGGCCTGGT
>CAJXLI010000053.1 GCA_913055575.1 uncultured Ectothiorhodospiraceae bacterium | reverse complement strand
TTCGGCATGGAGGGGCTGTTCCGCCAGCTCGGCATCTACTCCGGCGTCGGCCAGCTCTACGAGCCGGAGGACGCCGATCAGCTGATGTTCTACAAGGAGGCGCAGACCGGGCAGATCCTCGAGGAGGGGCTCAACGAGGCCGGTGCCATGTCCTCGTGGATGGCCGCGGCGACCGCCTACGCCAACCACGGCGTGAACCTGATCCCCTTCTACATCTTCTACTCCATGTTCGGCTTCCAGCGGGTGGGGGACCTGGCCTGGGCCGCCGGCGATATCCAGGCCCGGGGATTCCTGATCGGCGGCACGGCCGGACGGACGACGCTCAACGGCGAGGGGCTGCAGCACCAGGACGGGCACAGCCACGTCCACGCCGCCGCCATCCCCAACTGCCGCGCCTACGACCCGGCCTTCGACTACGAGCTGGCGGTGATCCTGCAGGCAGGGATACGGCGCATGTTCGCTGAGCAGCAGAACTGCTTCTTCTACATCACCGTCTACAACGAGAACTACCACCAGCCGGCCCTGCCGGAGGGGGTCGAGGCGGATATCGAGCGGGGCATGTACCTCTTCCGCGCCGGCCCGGCGGAGGCGGGGCCGCGGGTGCAGCTGATGGGCTCCGGGAGCATCTTCCGGGAGGTCATCGCCGCCGCGGACCTGCTCGCCGAGGACTTCGGCGTCCACGCCGATATCTGGAGCTGCCCCTCGTTCACCGAGCTGGCCCGTGACGGCATGGCCTGCGCCCGCTACAATCGCCTCCACCCTGAGGCGGCGCCCTGCCAGTCCCACCTGGAGGCCTGCCTGGCGGGCTACAGCGGCCCCGCCGTCGCCGCCACCGACTATATCCGCGCCTATCCCAACCAGATCCACCCCTACGTCGGGCGCAGCTTCTGGGCCCTGGGGACCGACGGTTTCGGCCGCTCCGACACCCGCGAGAAGCTGCGCCACTTCTTCGAGATCGACCGCTACCACGTCGCGGCCGCCGCCCTCTACGCGCTGGCGGATGAGGGCGAGATCGACGCCGGGCGGGTCAGCGAGGCCATCGACAGGTATCAACTGGCGGCGGATGCCCCGAACCCGTGGGAGGTGTGAACGTGGCGGAACAGGAGCTCAAGGTACCGGATATCGGCGGCTTCGAGGCGGTGGAGGTCATCGAGGTCCTCGTCGCCCCCGGCGACCGGGTCGAGCCCGAGCAGTCGCTGATCACCCTGGAGTCCGACAAGGCGAGCATGGAGGTGCCCGCCGAGGCCGGCGGCGAGATCCGCGCTGTGCACGTGGCGGTGGGCGATACGGTCTCCGAGGGCAGCAGCGTCGCCACCGTCGAGACCGAGGCGGCGGCGGGCCAGACCGCCGCGGCGGAGGATGAGACGGCGGCGGCAGCGGCGGCCTCCGAGGCGGCGAGCCCTGCCCAGCCGGCCACGGCGGCGCCGGAGCAGCCTGCAACGGCCGCCGCCGAGCCGGCAGCGGCCGAGGGGCCGGCGGCCCATCCGGACCCGGCAGCAGCCGCTGCGCCCGGGGGCAGCGAGGCCCCGGCCATTGACCGCGACGGCCACCGCGCCGCCCACGCCAGCCCGTCGGTGCGCCGCTACGCCCGCGAGCTCGGCGTCGACCTCTCGCGGGTCACCGGCAGCGGACGCAAGGGGCGTATCCGCAAGGGCGACGTCGAGGCCTACGTCAAGCAGGTGATGCAGGGGCAGGCCTCGCCCCCGGCGGGCGGTGCGCAGGCGGCCGGCGCCCCGGCAGGCGGAGGGGCGGGGATCCCGCCCATACCGGAGCAGGACTTCAGCCGCTTCGGCGAGGTGGAGCGGGTGCCGCTCACCCGGATCCAGCGCCTCTCCGGGCCGCACCTGCAGCGCAGCTGGCTCAACGTCCCCCACGTCACCCAGTTCGACGAGGCGGACATCACCGACCTGGAGGCCTTCCGCCAGTCCCTGAAGTCGGAGGCGGAGGCGCGGGGCGTCCGGCTCACCCCGCTGGCCTTCATGGTGCGGGCGGTGGCTGCGGCGCTCGCCGAGTTCCCGCGCTTCAACGCCAGCCTATCCCCGGACGGCGAGGAGCTGATCATCAAGCACTACTGCCACATCGGGGTCGCCGTGGATACGCCGGACGGGCTGGTGGTGCCGGTGCTGCGGGATGCGGACCAGAAGGGCGTGCTACAGATCGCGGAGGACCTGGGTGCCCTCTCGGCGAAGGCCCGGGACGGCAAGCTCGGCCCGGCGGACATGCAGGGCGGCTGCTTCTCCATCTCCAGCCTCGGCGGGATCGGCGGCACGGCCTTCACGCCCATCGTCAATGCGCCGGAGGTGGCCATCCTCGGCGTCTCCAAGTCGCAGACCAAGCCGGTCTGGGATGGGGAGGCCTTCCAGCCGCGGCTGATGCTGCCGCTGTCGCTCTCCTACGACCATCGTGTGATCGACGGCGCCATGGCGGCGCGCTTCACCAGCTACCTGGGCCGGGTCCTGGGCGATATGCGCCGGCTGGTGCTGTAGGCGCGGCGCTGGCTGGGGTGACCCGGAACGGCCGCGGGCGCTGCCCGCGGCGCCGCGAATACCGGCCGCCGGCTGCACGGCGGCCGAGCAGAAGGAACGCAATCACGGCATGGCTGAGCAACAGGTCAAGGTACCGGATATCGGCGGCTTCGAGGCGGTGGAGGTCATCGAGGTCCTCGTCGCCGCCGGCGACCGCATCGAGCCCGAGCAGTCGCTGATCACCCTGGAATCGGACAAGGCGAGCATGGAGGTGCCCGCCGACACCGGCGGCGAGGTCCGCGAGGTGCACGTGGCGGTGGGGGATACCGTCTCCGAGGGCTCGCCCGTCGTTACCGTCGCGACCGAGGCGGAGGAGGCGACGGGCGCTACCGAGGCGGCACCGGCTGACGAGCCCGGGGCGGCGGGTACAGCACCGGCCGAGGCGCCGCCTGCCGGGACGCCCGATACGGCGCCGACGGCCGCCGTATCGGGCGATGCCCCCGAGCGCCCCGACTGCGATCTCGTGGTCCTCGGTGCCGGCCCGGGCGGCTACACGGCCGCCTTCCGTGCCGCTGACCTGGGGCTGCGGGTCATCCTGGTCGACCAGTACCCGGTCCTCGGCGGCGTCTGCCTCAATGTCGGCTGCATCCCCTCCAAGGCGCTGCTCCACGCCACCAAGGTGATGGACGAGGCCGAGCAGTTCGCCGCCCACGGGATCACGTTCGGCAAGCCGCAGATCGACCTCGAGCGGCTCAACGCCTGGAAGCGCGGCGTGGTCGAGCAGCTGACCAGCGGCCTGGCCGGCATCGCCAAGCAGCGCAAGGTCGAGGTGGTCACCGGCGTGGCGGGCTTTACTGATCCCCACCACCTGCGTGTCGAGGGGGAGGCCGGTGCGCGCACGATCAGCTTCCGGCACAGCATTGTCGCCGCCGGCTCGCGTCCGGCCATCCCGCCGGGGCTGGATGTCGGCGACCCGCGGGTGATGGACTCCACGGGCGCCATCAAGCTCGAGGAGATCCCCGAGCGGCTGCTGGTCGTCGGCGGCGGCATCATCGGCCTCGAGATGGCCTCGGTCTACAGCGGCCTGGGCAGCGCGGTCACCGTGGTCGAGCTCTCGGACAGCCTCCTGCCCGGCGTCGATCCGGACCTGGTCAAGGTCCTGCGCAAGCGCCTGGCCAAGCGCTGCGAGGCCATCTATCTCGACACCCAGGTTACCGGCGTGGAGGCCGACGAGACGGGGCTGAGCGTGGCCATGGCGGGTGATAAGGCACCAGCCTCGGAGCGCTTCGATCGCATCCTGGTCGCTGTGGGCCGGCGCCCCAACAGCGACGGCATCGGCCTCGAGGCCGCCGGCCTGGCCCCGGGCGACGACGGCTGCCTGGCCGTGGACGAGCACATGCGTACCGCGGTGCCGCATATCCACGCCATCGGCGATATCGCCGGCCAGCCCATGCTCGCCCACAAGGCTGTCCACGAGGGCAAGATCGCCGCCGAGGTCATCGCCGGCGAGCGGAGTGCCTGGGATGCCCGCGCCATCCCGTCAGTGGCCTACACCGATCCGGAGGTGGCCTGGGTGGGCGTCACCGAGGAGCAGGCCAAGGCCGAGGGGATCGCCTACGAGAAGGGCGTCTTCCCGTGGGCCGCCAACGGCCGGGCCCTGTCGCAGGATGCCGGCGACGGGGTTTCGAAGATCCTCCTCGATGCCGAGAGCGGGCGGGTCATCGGCGGCGGTATCGTCGGCCCGGGCGCGGGCGATCTCATCAGCGAGATCGGCCTGGCCCTGGAGATGGGCGGGGACGCCCACGACATCGGCCTGACGGTGCACCCGCACCCGACGCTGTCGGAGACGGTGGCCATGGCTGCCGAGATGGCCACCGGCAGCATCACGGACCTGATGCCGCCGAAGAAGCGGAAGTAGGGCGGGTGGACCGGACCCGTCGGCAAGGGGCGGCCGGGGCTACCGCTGGAGGGGGGGCCTCAGGCGCGGGCGGAGCGCGGAGGCCCCCGAGGCCCCTTCCCGCCTCCGTCGTCGAGACTCGCCGCGCCGATCTCCGCTCGATAGGCTTCGTGCGGGCCGGCAATCGGTTAGAATGCCCGGGTCAGTCGTTGAGCGACGGAGGACCCCATGGAGCTGCTCTGCCCGGCCGGCAACCTGACCGCCCTGCGCGCCGCTGTCGATAACGGCGCCGATACGGTCTATATCGGCTTCCGGGATGTTACCAACGCCCGCCAATTCCCCGGGCTCAACTTCACCCCCGAGCAGGCCGCACGCGGCGTCACCTACGCCCACGAGCGCGGCGTCCGGGTGCACGTGGCGGTCAACTCCTACGTCCAGGCCGGCGGCTGGGCACAGTGGCAGCAGTCCATCGACCAGGCCGCGCGCATCGGGGCCGACGCCGTCATCGTCGCCGATCTCGGCCTGCTCGAGTACACGGCGGAGCAGTGGCCGCAGCTGGGCTGCCACCTCTCGGTCCAGGCCTCGGCCACGACGCCCGAGGCGCTCGACTTCTACCGGCGCCGCTACGGGGTCACCCGCGCCGTGCTCCCCCGTGTGCTCTCCATCCAGCAGGTCGAGGCCCTCGCCGGCGAGACCGATGTCGAGCTCGAGGTCTTCGGGTTCGGCTCCCTGTGCGTCATGGCCGAGGGGCGCTGCCTGCTCTCCTCCTACGCCACCGGCGAGTCGCCGAATACCGTAGGCGCCTGCTCGCCGGCCTGGGCCGTGCAGTGGCAGGAGCGGCCCGAGGGCCGCGAGGTCCGCCTCGGCGGGCTGCTCATCGACCGCTTCGCCCCTGAGGAGCCGGCCGGCTACCCCACCATCTGCAAGGGCCGCTACGAGGTGGAGGGCGAGCTGGAGCACGCCTTCGAGACGCCCACCAGCCTGGAGACCGCGGAGCTGCTGCCGCGGCTGCAGCGCGCCGGGATCCACGCGGTGAAGATCGAGGGCCGCCAGCGCAGCCCGGCCTACGTGGGCAAGGTGACCCGTATCTGGCGCCAGCTCATGGACCGCTTGCCGGCGACGGAGGCGGCGGAGGGCGGCTATACCCCGGATCCGGCCCAGGTCTCGGCCCTGCAGGCGTTCTCCGAGGGGCGGACCACCACCCTGGGTCCCTACGAGCGGAACTGGCAGTGACCGGCGAGAGGGCGAAGGCGATGAAGATCGCGATCGGGCCGCTCCTCTACCACTGGTCGGGGGAGGAGATCCGGCGCTTCTACGACAGCCTCCGGGGGCAGGTGGATACCTTCTACCTGGGGGAGACGGTCTGCAGCCGGCGCCGCGAGATGCGCGCCGAGGACTGGATCGGCCTGGGCCGGGAGCTGGCCGAGGAGGGCCACGAGGTCGTCCTCTCCACCCTGAGCCTGGTGGTAGCCCGCTCCGAGGCCGCGGTCGTGCGCAGGCTGTGCGACAACGGCGAGCTGCGGGTGGAGGCCAACGACTATACTGCGGTCAGCGAGCTCGAGGCCCGGAAGCTCCCCTTCGTCGCCGGCCCGACGCTCAACATCTACAGCGGCCGCGCCCTGCGCGCCATCCAGCGCGCCGGGGCGGTGCGCTGGGTGCCGCCCATCGAGATGCCCGGGGCCTCGCTGCGTGGGGTGCTCGAGGAGCTGGCCGAGCTCGGCGGCGGCCCCGTGGAGACGGAGGTCTTCGCCTACGGCCGCCAGCCACTGGCCTTCTCGGCACGCTGCTTCACGGCGCGCCACTACGATCGGCCCAAGGACGACTGCGGTCTCGTCTGCGCACACCATCCGGAGGGGATGCCGGTTACCACCCGGGCCGGGGAGCGGTTCCTGGCGATCAACGGCATCCAGACGCAGTCCTGGTGCTGCGCCAACCTGATCCCGGCGATCCCGCAGATGCAGGAGATGGGGGTGGCGGCGGTGCGCCTCTCGCCGCGGCCGTGCGCCATGGACGAGGTGGTGGCGGCCTTCCGCGCCGCGATCGACGGCGAGCCGGTCACCCTGGCGGAGCCCGATCCCGAGCAGCAGTGCGATGGCTACTGGTGGGGGGATGCGGGCTACAAGCGCAAGGCCCTTGGCACGGATACGGCGGAGGCGTCGCGATGAGGAGACCGCAGCTGGAGCGTGCCCTGCCGCTTTTCCTGTATCCGCTGCGCCTCGTGCCGGGACCGGTGAACGCTACCCTGGTCCCGGCGGTCCTGCAGCAGGTCCTCGCCGATGCCCTGGCCGATGGGGAGCTGGAGATCCTGGCCGATCGCACCCTGGCCCTGGAGGTCACGGATGCCCGGCTCGCCTACGGCTTTACGCTGAGAGACGGCCGTCTGGCCACGGCCGATCCCGGCGGCGCGGATGTGACCGTCCGCGGCGACGCGGCGGCCTTCCTGGCCCTGGCCGGCGGCGCCGCGGACCCGGATATGCTCTTCTTCAGGCGGCGGCTGAGCGTCGAGGGCGATGTCGCGCTAGGCCTTTCGGTGAAGAACCTATTGGAGAGCTATGAGCCGCGCCACCGCCTGCCGGCCCCTCTATGCCGGGCCCTGGAGGCCGCGGCGGCCCGCGTGGACGTCTGATCCCCACTGCCCTGCGGCCGCACGCGCCAGGCCCAGGCTGGCTGTGGTCGGCGGCGCCGGTGGCGACTTGCCCCGGCGAGCGCCGCCCGGCCGCCGGGCAGCCTGCGCGAGGCCCCCGGGAGGTGCATAATAGCCGTATACGTGGGATCGTCGCCCTGGGCGCCGCGGCGGGCGGCGCCCAGGGCCCGGGGCGTTCCCGCAGCGGGCGGTGGCGCCCGCCATCCCTCCGTATCCGCAGTCCAAGACGAGGCAGTATGACTGAACCCCTGGAGCTCTCCTACACCACGCGCGGTGAGGGCCCGCCGCTGCTCCTCCTCCACGGTCTCTACGGCAGCAGCGGCAATCTCAACCGCTTGGCCCGGCGCTTCGCGGAGCACTACCGCGTCATCGCGCCGGATCTGCGCAACCACGGGCGCTCGCCGCACCACCCGCAGATGGACTACCCGGCGATGGCCTCCGATGTGGCCGCGCTCCTCGACCGGGAGGGCGTCGAGCGGGCGGCCGTCATGGGCCATTCCATGGGCGGCAAGGCGGCCATGGCCCTGGCCCTGGCCCAGCCGCAGCGCGTGGCCGCGCTGATCGCCGCCGATATCGCCCCTGTGGCCTATCAGCACGGCCACGGCTCGCTGCTCGCCACGATGCAGCGGGTGGAGGTGGCCCGTGCCGGCAGCCGCGGGGAGGTGGATGAGGCGTTGGCCGCCGAGGTGCCCTCGTCGGCGGTGCGGCAGTTCCTGCTGACCAACCTGCAGCCGCGCGACGGCGGCGGCTACGAGTGGCGCATCCCCCTGCAGATCCTCGCCGACGCCGTGCCGGCGATCCAGGGCTTCCCGGATCTGGCTGGCCGCTACGAGGGGCCGGCGCTGTTCCTCTACGGGACCGCCTCGGACTACTTCGTCCCCGAGCGCCACGGCGAGGTGGCCTCGGCGTACTTCCCGGCCGCGGAGCAGGTGGCCCTGGAGGGGGCGGGGCACTGGCTCCACGCCGAGCAGCCCGAGGCCTTCGCCGAGGCTGTAGAGGGCTTCCTCCGTCGCGCCTACACGACAGCGTAGCGGCAGCCTCGTCCTGAGGTGTGGGGCATCCCCCCTGTATTAGGCTGAAGCAACCCGAAGAGACCTTTATGTCCGACGACTTCAAAGAAGCGGCCCTCGAGTACCATCGGCAGCCAACCCCCGGTAAGACGGAGGTTGTCCCTACCAAGCCGCTCGCCAACCAGCGTGATCTGGCCCTCGCCTACTCGCCCGGTGTCGCTGCCGCCTGCGAGGAGATCGTCAGCGACCCCCGCGAGGCGGCCACCGTAACCACCCGCGGCAATCTGGTCGCTGTGATCAGTAACGGCTCCGCCGTCCTCGGCCTCGGCGATATCGGGCCGCTGGCCTCGAAGCCGGTCATGGAGGGCAAGGGCGTCCTGTTCAAGAAGTTCGCCGGGATCGACGTCTTCGACGTCGAGGTGGACGAGCCGGACGCCGAGCGGTTCGTGGACATCGTGGCCGCCCTGGAGCCGACCTTCGGCGGGGTCAATCTCGAGGACATCAAGGCGCCCGAGTGCTTCGAGATCGAGGAGGCGCTCAAGCGCCGGATGGCTATCCCGGTCTTCCACGACGACCAGCACGGCACGGCCATCATCACCGCGTCGGCCATCCGGAATGGCCTGCGCGTGGTGGGCAAGCGCCTCGAGGACGTGACCCTCGTCTGCTCCGGCGCCGGTGCGGCGGCCATCGCCTGCCTGGACCTGCTGGTCGCCATGGGGCTGCCCAAGGAGCACATCACCGTCACCGATCGTCAGGGGGTGGTCTACAAGGGACGCAAGGCGTACATGGACCCGCGCAAGGCGGGGTATGCCCGCGAGACCGCCGCGCGCAGCCTGCGCGAGGTGATCGAGGGGGCGGATATCTTCCTGGGGCTGTCGGCGCCCGGCGTGCTCGACGCCGAGATGGTGGGCATGATGGCGGATCAGCCGCTCATCATGGCGCTGGCCAACCCGGTGCCCGAGATCCTGCCCGAGGAGGCCCAGCAGGCGCGCCCGGATGCGCTGCTCGCCACCGGCCGCTCCGACTACCCCAACCAGGTCAACAATGTCCTCTGCTTCCCCTTCATCTTCCGCGGCGCCCTCGACATCGGCGCCACGGCTATCAACGAGCCGATGAAGCTGGCGGCGGTGGAGGCGATCGCCGATCTGGCCACCGAGGAGTCATCGGCCGAGGTGGTGGCCGCCTACGGCGGGCGGCCGTGGAGCTTCGGCCCGGAGTACCTCATCCCCAAGCCCTTCGACCCGCGCTTGATCACCCGGGTGGCGCCCGCCGTGGCCAAGGCGGCCATGGATAGCGGGGTGGCCTGCCGCCCCATCGAGGACCTCGAGGCCTATCGGCTGCGCCTGCAGCAGTACGTCTTCCAGTCCGGGCTGGCGATGAAGCCGATCTTCGAGCGGGCCCGGGAGCAGCCCAAGCGGGTGGTCTACACCGACGGCGAGGAGGAGCGCATCCTGCGTGCCGTGCAGCTGGCAGTGGACGAGGCGCTCGCCCATCCCATCGTGGTCGGCCGTCGCCGCGTCGTCGAGAGGCGCCTGAGCCAGCTCGGGCTACGGCTGCAGATCGACGAGGACTTCGAGCTCGTGGATCCGGAGGGCGATCCACGCTACCGGGAGTACTCCCAGGCGTACTACAACCTCATGGCCCGCCGCGGGGTCACCCCGGCGCGGGCGCGGACGGTCGTGCGCACCCGCAATACGGTTATCGGTGCGCTGATGGTCCACCTCGGGGCTGCCGATGCCCTGGTGGGCGGCATCGAGGGGCGCTATCAGCGGCAGCTGCAGCACGTCCAGGACGTTATCGGCCGCCGGCGGGGCGTGCGCAATCTGGCCGCCATGAACGTGCTCATCATGCCCAAGGGGACGTTCTTCCTCTGCGACACCTACGTGAACCACGACCCCAATCCCCACGAGATCGCCGAGATGACGCTGCTCGCCGCGGACGAGGTGCGCCGCTTCGGGAATACGCCGAAGGTGGCGCTGCTGTCGCACTCGAACTTCGGGACCTCCGAGGCGCCTAGCGCCGAGAAGATGCGCCAGGCCCTGGAGCTCATCCAGGATCGCGATCCGGGCCTCGAGGTGGAGGGCGAGATGCACGGCGACGCCGCCATCTCCGAGGAGGTGCGCCAGCGCATCTTCCCCGATGCCCAGCTCAGCGGCCAGGCCAACCTGCTGATCATGCCCGGGCTGGACGCTGCCAATATCGCCTTCAACCTGCTCAAGTCGACGACGGACAGCGTCTCGGTGGGGCCGATCCTGCTCGGTACCGCCCAGCCGGCGCACCTGCTCACGCCGTCCTCGACGGTGCGCGCCATCGTCAATATCACGGCGCTGTCCGTGGTAGAGGCGCAGATGGCGGAGCCGGCGGCCGATGGCGAGCCGTAGGCGCAGCGGCCCCGGGCGGGGCCTCGGGGGGCAGGGCGGGCCGCCGGCGGCGCGGCCCGCCCTCGCTCAGCCGCCCCGGCCCTAGCTATCCCGGGCCTGGCTCGTCAGCCGCCGCGATTCGCCCTCGGCGGGGTCCTGGCTCTCGAGCCGGTGGGCCGACGGATCGGGCGGGCCAGGGACACCCGGAGCAGGCGCCTCCCCGGTGGCCGCCACCTCGGCGGCCAGCCGGTAGGAGGCCCGGGCGTCCTCAAGGTGGCCCTGGTACTCCTGGAGGGCCGCGAGGGTACGCAGGTACTCGGGGCGGGTCTCCTGGTCGACCGCCGTCTGCAGGTAGTCCTGGGCGAGATCCCACTGCTCCGCTTGCAGGGCGAGAATCCCGGCCGCGTGGAGGGCCTCAGGCTCGTCGCTGTGGCTCCGCAGCCACTCCTTGGCCTTGGCCAGACGCGCCTCGTAGGTGGCTGTATCCGCGCCCGGCAGGCGCGCGTAGCGCTGCAGGAGCTCCGGATCCCAGCTCCTGTTGAGCTGCTTCTGGATGAGCTCCTCGGCGGCGCTCGGCTGGCCGCTGTGGATCAGGCCGTCGATGTAGGCGCTGATGACCTCGAGGTCCTTGCGCAGGCCGCGGCTGAGGTCCTGCCAGGCCTCCTGCAGCGCCTCGCGATCGTGGTTGGCCGCGTGGATGAGGCGCTCCCGCGCGACCCAGCGGTTGAGCTCGCGCAGCTCCTGCTTGGGCAGGACGCCCTGCCGCTCGACACGCGGCAGGAGGGGCCCCAGCCGCTCCCAGTCGCCGAGGGCCTGGCAGCAGGCCACCATGAGCTCCAGGGCGCCACGGTGCTTGGGCTCGCGGTCGAGCACGGCGGCCGCATTGGCCTGCGCCTCTTCCCACTGGCCGGACTCGGCCTGCAGCTGGGCCTGCATCATGCGGACCGCTAGATTGGCCTCGGGCGCGTTGCGCTCGGCCGTGCTCAGGTAGCCGTCCCGCGTCTCCCGGGCCCCGCGGCGCTGGGCGGCGAGGGCCGCGACCAGGAAGTTCACCAGCGGCGATTCGCTGCGCCGGGCGCTGCGGACGAGCTGCTGCTCCGCGGCGTCGTAGTCGCCCTCGGCGAAGCGCAGCAGGCCGCTGGTGAGCTCCGTACGCGCCGATTCCTGCCGGCGCTGGCCCTGCCAGAGGCGCAGCCTCCGCGGCATGCTCCACAGCTGGACCAGGGTGCTCAGGCCGAGGTAGAGCAGGAGCACGAGGGTCCCGAGCACGACGGCGGAGAAGAGCAGGCTCATCTCCACCCGCCAGGGCCCCACGGAGAGCATGACGTAGCCCTCCTGCTCGTTGAAGAACAGCGCCGCGAATACGGCACCCGCCAGGATCAGCAGATAGACGAACAGGCGGCGCATGTCAGAACGGCTTTACAGGCTCGAGAACAGGCTCGATCTCCGGAGGATCGTGCTTGATCGAGCGCTCCGCGAGCTCCCGCAGCTCTTGGGCGGCCTCCTTGACGCGCTCGTCCTCGCTGTCGAAGCGATCCTCCAGCCAGTCGGCAGCACGCTCCAGGCCCGCCCGGTAGTTCTCCTGATCGCCGTTGCTGAGGGATATGAGGACGCTCTCCAGCTGCAGGCGTAGCCCCTCGCGGAGGAAGTACGCCTGATCCGGCGTCAGGAGCTGCTCGGTCTCCTCCTCGTGCTGGATCCGGACCAGCTTGCCGAGCCCCTCGCGCAGGCGCTGCCAAGCGCGGTTGAAGGCGCGCTGCCAGCCCTGGTCGGTCTCCTCGAGCTCGGGGAGGTCGGGGGCCCGCCCCTTGCCGGGCGCACCGGGCAGGCTCATATCGTCGATCTGCTCGACGCGCGTGCGGATCCGCTCCCGGATACCGCTGATATCCGGTCCCGAGTACTCGACGAGCCGGTCGATGGCCTTGCGGACGGCCTCCCGCTCCGGGATGCCCTCGCCACCGACCTCGGCCAGCAGCTCGTCGGCCTCGCGCAGGGCGGCGAGGGCGGAGTCGGGATGGTGCTGGTAGCGCACCCGGTAGATGGCGATCCGGGCCAGGTGGCCGGCCTCGGCCTTCAGCCAGTCGCTATCCGCGCTCGAGCTGCTACCCTCGACGGCCGCCAGGTCCTTGCGGAGCTGCTCCTGGGCGGCAGCGAGCTCTTCCAGGCGGGTGTTCAGCGTCGACTTGAGGCCGTTGATGCGCTCGTCGAGCTTCTGCTCGAGCTGGCTGATCCGCTCACCGGTATCGCTGCTGCTGAGCTGCTGGACCTGCTCGGCGAGCTTATCGATCCGGGACTGAAGGGCTGCGGTATCGGGGCCGCCGCTGCCGCCGCTGAGGCTATCCACGCGGCTGGCGAGCTCCTCGACCTGGGACTTGAGGGCCGGGAGGCTCGTGCCGTCGCCCCCGCCGCCGGTGCTGAGGTTGTCCACGCGGCTGGCGAGCTCGTCGACCCGGGACTTGAGGGCCGAGGAGGCCGTGCCGTCGCCCCCGCCGCCGGTGCTGAGGTTGTCCACGCGGCTGGCGAGCTCCTCGATCCGGGACTGGAGGGCAGAGAGGTCCGTGCCTTCGCCCGTATCGATCCCCTCGACCTTGCTGGCCAGCTCGTCGATCCGGTTGCTGAGGCTCGCCAGCCCCTCGGCGTTCTCCTCGCTGGAGGTCCGCAGCTCCTCGAGGCGCGTCGAGAGCTCCTCCAGCTGCTGGAGGGAGCCCTCGAGCTCCGAGATGGTCTCTGCCCGCTCCTGCGACTCGGTCAGGGCCTCCTCGATCTGGCCCTGGCGCTCCGCCAGTTGCCCGGCGTCCAGGCTCTCGAGATCCTGCTGCGCCTGCTGCACGCTCTGGCGCAGCTGGTAGCCGAAGTAGCCCAGGGCGCCGATGGCGCCGGCGAGCAGGAGGATGATGAACCACAGCGAGAAGCGGCTGCGCGGCTCCGGCGTGGAGCTCAGCCGCGAGCCACCGCCGCCCTCGCCACCACCGCCGCTGCCGCTGCCGGCGGGCTCACTGGCGCTGCGATCGGTGTCGTCGCCCTGCTTACTCCGGTCAGCGCCCCGATCCGCCTGGCTGTCCTTGCCGGAGCGCCCCTGGCCGCGGTGGTCCGCGCTCTCCTCGGCCTGGCCGTCCGGCGCGTGCCCGCTGGTGGTGTCGCCGCTGGCGCCGGCCTCGCCCTGGGAGGCAGATGGGCGCTGGTGGCCGGGATCGTTGCCCTCGGCGGGATCGTTGCCCTCGGGAGGTCCGGAGGCGCCCTCGGCCTGCCCCGCGTCGCCTTGGCTATCGCTGTCGTCTCGGTGCCCGGGTGCGCTCGCCGCGCTGCTCTTGCCGGGCTCCTCCGGGCGGTTCTGGTCCTCCGGACGATTCGGGTCGCTCATCTTCGCCTACTCCTGGATGCCTTGAACAGCCGCAGCGGCCCGCGCCACGGCTGCGGTCAACTCTGCTTCCGCGGCGGTGCGTGTCGCCTCGACGTGGCCGGCGTAGGGGGCGGCCATGGCCGCCACACGCTCGCCGATGGTCACGACCCCTGCCCGCGCCAGCCAATGCCTGCCACGCTCGCCGATGAGCTCGAGGAGGTTCTGGAAGACCTCGCCGCTGGTGACGATCACCGTCTGCATGCGCCCCTCGGACGCGGCCTCGAGCAGCGGGGCCGGATCGGTGTCGGGCCGGATGCGCCGATAGACTTCCAGAAAATCGACCTCCGCGCCATTGCGGCGTAAGGTCTCGGCAAGCTGCTGCCGGCCGCCGACCCCGCGAACGATCGTGACACGCCCTGAGCGGATACTGCCAAGCGGCGTCTCGGCGAGCAAATCCTCGCTGGTGGCCCCCTGGCGCGGGTAGTGGACGGCCTGGACGCCGTGCTCGTGCAGGGCCTGGGCGGTGCTGTGGCCGACGGCGGCGATGCGGCTATGGGCCGCCGGGCCGCCGGCGGCCCGGATCCGGGGCACGCCGTGGCTGACGGCGTTGGGGCTGACGAAGTAGAGCCAGTCGGCCTCGGCGGCGCGGCGCTGGGCCTTGCGGCGGGGCTCATCGTCGGGCTCGGCGGCGATGGCCAGGGCCGGGAAGCGCAGGACCTCGGCACCGGCCGCCTCGAGCGCCCCGGCCAGCGGCTCGGCCTGGTGGGCGGGGCGGGTGACCACGACCCCGATGCCGTCGAGCCGTACGCTCATCAGGTGTGGGCCAGCTCCCTGAGGATGCGGTCAGCACCCTGGCCGAGCAGGTCGTCGCCGAGCCGGGTCCCGAGCTCGGCCGCCTGCTCCGGGGCGCCGCGGGCCTCGCTGCGCAGGACCTCGCTGCCGTCGCTGGAGCCGACGAGCCCGCGCACGTGCAGCTCTCCCGCCTCGACGGCGGCGTAGCCGGCGATGGGGACCTCGCAGCTGCCCTGGAGGCGGGTGTTCATGGCGCGCTCGGCGGTG
>CAJXLI010000052.1 GCA_913055575.1 uncultured Ectothiorhodospiraceae bacterium | reverse complement strand
CTCGGTGAAGTCCTGCTCCATGGTGAGCTTGGCGCCGATGCCCTCCAGCTGGAGGGACATCTGCATGTCGAACTCCTTGGAGCGCTGCGGCGAGAGGAAGGCGCTGTGCGGGTCGTAGGCGTGCGCCCAGGCGGTGAGGAACTGATCCATGATGTCCTCGTTCTCCGCCTCGACGGCGCGCTCGCGCAGGGTCTCGTAGCGCCGCTTGAGGTTGTCCCGGATCTCCGCCTCCTCGCGGCCGGCGAGCTCCAGGGTCAGCGCGTCGTGGGTGACGCGCCGGCGCCAGCGCGCGTCCAGCGCCGCCTCGTCGTCGGCCCAGTCGACCTCGGTGCGGTCCTGCTGGTAGCGGCCCTCGACGCTGGGCTTGAAGCCGTCCTCGAGCAGGTCGAGGGCGAAGGCTATCTGGTCGCGGACGCGCTCGCGGTAGCGCGCGTGTAGGTCGTAGGCCGCCTCGAGCGCGGCGTCGCCGGCGCCCGGATCCAGCTGGACCATGCGCTCGCGGAATCGCTCGACGTCCGCCTCGAGGAGGAAGAAGCGCCCGTGGTCGAGCTGCTGGAGGTAGGCCTTCGTGGCCGCCTCCATGAGCGCCTCGTCGGACGCCGGGTCGCGGTAGTGGTAGCGCTGCAGCAGGTCCGCCACGACCCGCGCCTTCTCGTACTCGGTCTGCCCGGGGGCGAGCTCGCCGTCGGCGGCGCTCGCCGAGGTACCCAGGGCCAGGCCGAGGGCCAGGGCGGGGAGCAACAGCAGACGACTCAGGGCCAAGGGTGCGCCTCCCATCATTCGTTCGGAACCGGCGGGGATGCCTCTCCCCGGTCTAGCTCATCGTCCCCAGGCTCTTGGAGACGACCTCGTACACGTCCTTGGACAGCGCATCCTGCTCCATGATCCGCTCGAGCTGCTCGCGCATGCCGGCGCGGCGGCGGGGCTCGTAGCGCTGCCAGTGGGTCAGCGGGGCCAGCAGGCGGGCGGCGAGCTGCGGGTTGGTAGCGTCGAGCCGCAGCACGTGGTCGCCGAGCAGGCGGTAGCCGCTGCCGTCGGGGGTGTGGAAGTGGGCCGGGTTACCCTGGGCGAAGGCCCCGAGCAGGGCGCGGGCGCGGTTGGGGTTGTCCAGCGTGAAGTCCGGATGCTCGGTGAGCCGCGCCACGCGGTGGACGGTATCCGCCCGATCCGCGGTGGCCTGGACGCGGAACCACTTGTCCACCACCAGCGGCTCCGACTGCCAGCGCCCGTAGAAGGCGTCCAGGGCCTGCTCGGCCTCGCTGCGCGGGCTATCGGCGAGGACGGTTAGCGCCGCGAGGCGGTCGGTGAGGTTGTCGCTGCGCTCGAGCTGCTCGAGCGCCAGGGGCAGGTGGCGCTGGTCAGCGGCGTTGAGGTAGGCCAGTGCCAGGTTGCGCAGCCGCCTGTGGGCGGCCTCCTCCGGATCGTAGCGCCACGGGCCGCTGGCGCGCTGGTCGTGGAGCGCGAGCCAGTGCCCCTCCAGGGCCGAGCCGAGGGCGGCGCGGACCCGCTGCCGGGCGTCGTGGAGGGCCTGCGGATCCACCACGTCCATCTGCTCGGCCAGGTAGGTCTCCCCGGGCAGGGTCAGGGCCTCGGCGACCAGCGCCGGGTCCGCCCCGGGCGCCTCCAGGGAGGTGCGGAATGCTGTCTCCAGCCGCTCCAGCCCCCCCTCGCGCGGTGTACCCCGGGCCTCGTCGAGGAGCACGCGCAGGGCCAGCTGCTGGCCGGCCTCCCAGCGGGTGAAGGGGTCCTCGTCGTGGGCGAGCAGGAAGGCCAGGTCGTCATCGCCGTACGGGTAGTCCAGGCTCACCGGCGCCGAGTAGCCGCGCAGCAGCGAGGGCACCGGCCGCGCGGCGCAGTCGTGGAAGGTGAACGTCTGCTCCTGCTCGCGCAGCTCCAGCACCCGGGTCCGCGCCGAGCCGGCGGACTCCTCGGGCAGCCGTGCCGCCAGCGGCGCGCCGTCGGGCCCGATCAGGCCCACCGCCAGGGGGATGTGCATCGGATCCTTGTCGGGCTGGTCCGGCGTGGCCGGCACGGACTGCCGGCAGTGGAGGGTATAGGTCCCCTGCTCGGCGTCGTAGGTGTCGCGGATGGCCACCTGGGGCGTGCCCGCCTGGCTGTACCACAGCGAGAACTGCTGTAGGTCCCGGCCGCTCTCGGCCTCCATGGCGTTGAGGAAGTCCTCGATGGTGGCCGCCTCGCCGTCGTGCTCGGCGAGGTAGCGCTGTACCCCGCGGCGGAAGGTGGCCTCGCGGAGCAGGGTGTGGTACATGCGGATCACCTCGGCGCCCTTGACGTAGACCGTGGCGGTGTAGAAGTTGTTGATCTCGACGTAGGACTCGGGCCGCACCGGGTGGGCCATCGGGCCAGCGTCCTCGGGGAACTGCGCGCTGCGCAACATGCGCACCTGCCCGATGCGCTGCACGGCCGGGGAGGTCATCGCCTCGGAGAACTGGTGCTCGCGGAAGACCGTCAGCCCCTCCTTGAGGGAGAGCTGGAACCAGTCGCGGCAGGTGACGCGGTTGCCGGTCCAGTTGTGGAAGTACTCGTGGCCGATGACCGCCTCGACGCCCTCGTAGTCGGCGTCGGTGGCCGTATCCGGAGTAGCCAGGACGAACTGGGTGTTGAAGACGTTCAGGCCCTTGTTCTCCATGGCGCCCATGTTGAAGTCGCCGACGGCCACGACCATGTAGGTGTCCAGGTCGTACTCCAGGCCGTAGGCCGCCTCGTCCCAGCGCATGGCCCGCTTGAGCGAGGCCAGCGCGTGCTCGGTGCGTCCGGCGTTGCCCGGCTCGACGTAGAAGCGCAGCGCGACCTCGCGGCCGGAGGCGGTGACGAAGCGCTCCTCCCGGCAGGTCAGGTCGCCGGCGACCAGCGCGAAGAGGTAGGCCGGCTTCGGGAACGGATCCCGCCAGACGGTGTAGTGGCGGTTGCCCGCCAACGTCCCCTCCTCGATGCAGTCGCCGTTGGAGAGCAGCACCGGGCACTCGTCGCGGTTGGCGACGACCGTGGTGGTGAACGGCGCCAGCACGTCGGGCCGGTCCGGGTAGGGCGTGATGCGGCGGAAGCCCTCCGCCTCGCACTGGGTGCAGTACATCCCGCCGGAGCGGTAGAGCCCGGAGAGGGCGGTGTTCTCCGCCGGCTGGAAGCGGCTGACGGTCTGGACCCGGCAGTGCGCTGGCGCCTCCGGGATCAGCAGGGCGCCGTCCGGATCGCGCCGGCTACCCGGATCGAGGGCCGCGCCGTCGAGGTGCAAGGACTCTAGCTCCAGGAACTCGGCGTCCAGCCGCAGCGGCTCGTCCCCGCTGGCGGCCGGGTTGCGCCGCACCTCCAGGGTGGCCTCGACGCGGGCGCTGCCCCCGGTGAGGTCGACGTGTAGCTGCACGTCGTCGACGAGGTAGGCGGGGGGGCGGTAGTCGCGCAGGCGGATGGTCTGCGGCCGGGATGCGCTCATGGGGATGGCCCGTGTTGAATGTTGCGCTGCCTAGATTGTGGAATAAGTAGCTTACCTGATCACAGGCCTCGGGCACACCGGTCCTGGGCCCGCGCTGGAGGTTGCATGTACGCCTATGTCGGGGATGCCGCCGCGGCCGCAGGGACGACGGCCGCCGGCCTGGAGCTGCTCCACTGTCCGGCTGAGCACGACGGGCACGCTGAGGCCCCGCCGCTGCTGTTCGTCCACGGCGCCTTCATGGGGGCCTGGTGCTGGGAGCAGCACTACCTGTCGCACTTCGCCGGCCTGGGCTACGACGCCCACGCCCTGAGCTTCCGCGGCCACGGTGGCAGCGCGGGCCGGGAGACCCTGAACGCCGCCTCGCTCGGGGACTACGCGGCGGACCTGAGCGCCGCCGTCGCTACGCTGGGGCGCCCGCCGGTGCTCATCGGCCACTCCATGGGCGGGCTGGTCCTGGATATCGCCCTCCGCCGCGGGATGCCGGCCGCCGGGGCCGTCTTCCTCGCCGCCGTGCCGCCGATGGGCCTGGTCCCGTCGGGGGTGCAGGTGGCGCTGACCGAGCCGCGGGCGTTCTGGCAGCTGGGGATGCTCCAGGGGGCGGGGGCAGCCTGGGTGAGCCCGGAGCAGGCGCAGCGGGCCCTCCTCGCCCAGGAGCTGGATACCGACACCCTGCTGGACTACACCAGCCGCATGCAGCCGGAATCCCAGCTGGCGCTGTTCGAGATGGGCTTCCCGCGCTGGCCGCACTGGGGCAGCCTCGGCTGCCCCGTAGGCGTCATCGGCGCCGCGGCGGACGCCATCATCCCGGCATGGCTGATCGAGAGCGCCGCCTGGCTCTACGGCGTGCGGCCACGCTGGATCCCGGACACCGGGCATGCGGCCATGCTCGAGCCCGGGTGGCAGCCCGGCGCCGAGGCCGTAGCCGAGGCCCTCGGGGATCTGGGGCTCTAGGCCGGGCCTCGGCGCTGCGCCTGCTCCATCCCTGGCGGCTGCGCAGCGGTACACGGCGCCGGCGCCGCCGTGGGGGCGGCTACTCGGCGGGGAAGCGCGCCACGAGATCCATGCGCTCGCCGTCGCGCTCCACGGTCAGCGGCAGCCACGTCCCCGGTGGCTGGCGCGCCACGATACGCTGCATGGCCGCCGGGCGGGCCACGGCCTGGCCGGCCGCCTCCACGAGCCGGTCGCCCGCCTCCAGGCCCGCGGCGGCAGCGGGCGTATCCTCGAAGACCTCCTGGATGACGACCTGCCCCTCGTCCTCGACGGCCATGGCGATGCCCAGGCGCGGCGGCTCGGATGCCGCGGTTGCCTCCTGCGGCGCCAGGGTGAAGAGGTAGTCGGCCGTGCCGGGGTCGGGACAGGCCTCGTCGGCGTCCACGGGCAGGAGCACCTGGACGGCCTCGTAGCCGAGATCCGCGAGCTGGTGCGGGATGCCGTGGCCGTGCGCCACGTGGCCGCGGCCGACGATGGCCACGACCGGGCCGCCGTGGCGCTCGTGGGCCGCGGCCAGCGCCTCGGCCATGGCGCGGTCCCAGAAGGTCTGCGCCGCTATGAAGCCGGCCAGGGCGTCGCCGTCCCCGTCCGCGCTCACGCCCGGATGCGCCGCCAGGGTCTCCTGCAGGCGCTCGCGGTAGGCCTCGCTGGCCTCCGCCGGCCGCCCGATACCCTTGCGCTGCTCCGCGTCCAGCGCTGCCCAGCCCTCGCGGCGGACGGTCCGCACGGCGTCGCGCTCGACGTTGAGGGCGCGGACCGGTACGCGCTGGATGCGGGCGAACTCGAGCAGAGGCGTGTAGAGCTCGGCGTCGTGGCCCCAGACCCGCTGCCACTCGCTCTTCGCCAGGAAGGCCTCGCGGTCGAGCTCGCCAGCGCGCCACGCCTCGAGCACGGGCTGCTTGCCTCGGGGCAGCATCTCGAGGCCCACGGCGGCGAGCTCGCCTCGCCCGTGGAGCGCGGCGAGGGTGTGCAGCTGCCAGCGGTGGTGATCGGGCCGGTCGTGCTGCTCGCCGAGGAGGATGAAATCCGTCTCCGCGAGGGCGTCGAGTACCTGGTCCATCTCCAGGCGCTCGCCGCGCTCCGGGTCGAGCCACTGGCCGGGCTCGGGGCAGGGCTCTGCCGCGGCAGTGCCGCCGCCGGCGAGCAGCAGCCCGGCGGCCAAGGCCGCGGCGCCGAGGCGGCTACGTGGGTTGTGGCGCATGGGGGCTCCCTCGTGTGGCGACCGTCCGTGCCCCCGTATCTTAGGCTGCCAGGCCGCCGCGCGCGAGCCGCTGCGGTGGTGCGCCCGGCGGTCGGCGAGGCCTCGCCGCCGCTACGGCCGCTCGGCAGGGGAGCGCTCGAGGGCGTACAATACGCACCGAGATCCGAGGCCGACCATCGGCCTCTCCCGTTCGTGGCTCAAGGGTAGGACTATGTCCGATTTCAAGGGTTATCCGGTTAGCAGCGGCACCGTCTTCGAGCAGGACGGGGTGCGGGCCATCAAGGACGGCGTCAAGCAGGGTAAGGAGACGAGCAGCGCCCCGCGCGGCCGTAAGCCGGAGTGGCTGAAGGCGCGGGCGCCGGGGGGCGAGGCCTACCGGCGGGTGCGCAACATCGTGCACGAGCACCGGCTCAGCACGGTCTGCGAGGAGTCCCACTGCCCGAACCTTGGGGAGTGCTGGAGCCACGGCACGGCGACCTTCATGGTCCTCGGCTCCGTCTGCACGCGGACCTGCCGCTTCTGCTCCGTGGACACCGGCAACCCCCACGGCCGCCTCGACGCCGAGGAGCCGAGGCACTGCGCCGAGTCGGTGCGGCTGATGGGGCTGCGCTACGTGGTGCTCACCTCCGTGGACCGCGACGACCTCCCGGATGGCGGGGCGGGCCACTACGCCGAGTGCGTCCGGGCGATCAAGGCGGAGAGCCCGGAGACCGCGGTGGAGGTCCTGACGCCGGATTTCCAGGGCGACCTGGAGGCCGTGCGCACGGTGGTGGATACCGGCCTGGAGGTCTTCGCCCACAACGTCGAGGTGGTCCCGCGGATCTCGCCGCAGGTCCGGGACCCGCGCGCCGGGTATCAGCAGAGCCTCGAGGTCCTGGCCGCGGCCAAGCCGATGCGCCCCGGCGTGATGACCAAGTCGAGCCTGATGGTCGGCGTCGGGGAGACCGACGACGAGCTGCTCGCCGCCTTCGACGATCTGCGCCACGCCGACGTGGATATCGTCACCCTGGGGCAGTATTTGCAGCCGACCCGCAACCACATGCCGGTGGACCGCTACGTGACGCCCCAGGCGTTCGAGGCGCTACGCGAGGCCGGGCTCGAGCGCGGCTTCCGCGAGGTGGTGGCCGGTCCCCTGGTGCGCTCCAGCTACCGGGCCGATCGGGTCTTCGAGGGCAACAATGTCGGCCTCGCCAATGCCGGCTCCGAGGCAGGCTGAGCGCCTCCGGGAGCGGCGCGTGATGGCCGCGGGCAGCACGGCAGGGTGGCCGGCAGGATCCCGTCTGCCCGGGTGCTGGCTGGCGTTCGCCGCGGCGGTGGTGCTGCTGCTCGCAGGCGCCGCGCCGGTGGCGGCGCAACCGGGGCAGGGCGGCGATGCGGATGCGGCCGAGCCCGGAGCGGGCGGGACGGAAGCCGGGGGTATGCGGGGCCGGCGTATCCATCGCTACCCCTTGCAGGCGGGCGTCGACCTCGTCGGTGAGGTGCAGACCGCCCGCGCCTCGGCCGAGGATACCCTCCTGGACGTGGCCGCCCGGCACGCCGTCGGCTACGAGCAGATCCGCATGGCCAACCGCGACGTGGATACCTGGCTCCCCGGCGTCGGGACCGAGGTGCGGATCCCGTCGCGCTACATCCTCCCCCAGGCCCCGCGCGAGGGGGTGGTCATCAACCTGGCCGAGATGCGGCTCTACCACTACCCGGAGGACGAGGCGGTGGTAGAGGTCTTCCCCGTCAGCATCGGGCGCCGGGACTGGTCCACGCCGCTGGGCAAGACCCGGATCACCGGCAAGGTCGAGGGGCCCGCCTGGTATCCGCCGGAGTCGATCCGGGAGGAGGCCGCGGAGCGTGGTGAGCCGCTGCCGCGGCGGGTGCCCCCCGGGCCGGACAATCCCCTAGGCCGCTACGCCCTCCCGCTCGAGATCAGCGGCTACCTGATCCACGGTACCAATCGGCCCTGGGGGATCGGGATGCGCTCGACCCACGGCTGCATCCGCCTCCATCCCCACGATATCGCTCACCTCTACAAGGAGGTAGAGGCCGGCACCCAGGTGGTGATCGTCGATCAGCCCTTCAAGGCGGGGTGGTCCGAGGACGGCCTGCTCTACCTACAGGCCTTCCCTGCCTTCGGGGGGGAGAGGCCGGCCCGGCGCGAGCGCGTGGCCATGGCCGTGGAGGCGGTCTCTGCGGCGCTCGGCGACGTTCTCCACCGGATCGATGGCTCCCGCCTGCGCGCCGCGGCGGAGCAGCAGGACGGCCGGGTCCGGCGGATCTCGCGGCCGGGGGCCGAGCCCGTGCAGGTGGCGGAGCGGGCGCGGTAGGCTGGTGCCCCAGGGGCAGCGGCGGGACAGATAGAGGCCCGGCGCGAGGCGCCGGGCCTGGAAGCGATCCGTAGCGCTCCCGGCGCTGGATCGGGTGCTACTTCTGCATCGTCCGCTCGAACATGCGGTCGATCTTCTCCTCGTTGTCTTCCGTCTTGCTCAGCGCCTCCTCGGCGGTGCTATGGGCCTCGTTGGCCGTGCTCTCGGCGCTCTCCGCCGTCATCTTGGCCTCCTGGGCCATGGTGCGCGTCTCTTCCATCTCGGCGTTGACGTCCTGCATCTCGCGGTCGATCATCTCGCCGACCTGCTGCTCGTCCACCGTGGCGCAGGCGCTCAGTAGGCCGAAGGCCGTGCCCGCAGCAGCTACCTTGGCGACGGAAGCGAAACGGTTAACCATAGGTGGTCTCCTTTTCGGTGGGTTTTTCTTTCAGGCGCCTCAAAGCCTAGCGGATGTAGACGCGGGTGCCAACGTCCACCAGCTCGGCCAGGGTCTCGATCTGCTCGTTCTCGAGGGCGATGCAGCCGTTGGTCCAGTTGACGCGGCGGTGGATCTCGACATCGAGATCGCCGACGCCGTGGATACCGATGTGGCCGCCCAGGGCGGTATCCTGGGGGTGCCGGCCGCGCTCGGCGTAGGCATCCACGTAGGCGTGGTACTCGGCACGGCTGATGGTGCCGTCGTCCCGCGCTTGCCGGGCGTGGCGCATGGTGGGGTAGTCGAGCCCGAGGAAGAGGCGGTAATCGCTATCGCGGTCGATGCGGTTGATCCGGAAGGACCCCAGGGGGGTGGTGCGATCGCCGCGGCGGCGCGTCTCGGCGGTGCCGTAGCGGCCGACGGCCGGATTGTCGAGCCGGGTGATGGGCCGCTCGCCCCGGTAGACGGTAACGCGGTAGGCCTCGGTATCGACGAGCACCCAGCGCTCCTGCGCGCCCGGATCGAAGGGCAGCTCCGGCGGTAGCTCCGCCCGGGCTACGCCCAGGCTCAGCGCTACCAGCAGCGCCGCGATCGTGGCTCGGATCATGAGGGGACTCGCACGGGATGCCACTGGCGCAGGCGCGCCGCGTCGAAAGCCCAGAGATTACCGTATAATCCCTTGGCGTGGGCAAGGATAACGGACCCTGCACGGTACCCGAGGTGGCCATGAGCGAGCATCCCCGCATCCACGGCCCGCTGAGCGTGGCGCCGATGATGGACTGGACGACGCCGTCGGCGCGCTACTTCCTGCGCCTGCTGGCGCCGCACGTGCGCCTCTACACCGAGATGGTGCCGGCGGTGGCCCTCTGGCACGGCGCCGCGGAGCGCTTCATGCCGTTCCATGCCGCCGAGCACCCGGTGGCGGTGCAGCTCGGCGGGAGCGATCCCGCGGAGCTCGCCCACGGGGCCTGGATCGCCGAGCAGTGGGGCTACGACGAGGTGGATCTCAACGTCGGCTGCCCCAGTGACCGGGTGCAGTCGGGCCGATTCGGCGCCTGCCTGATGCTCGAGGCGGAGCGGGTCGCCGAGTGCGTCGCCGCCATGCGGGAGGCGACCGCGCTGCCGGTAACGGTGAAGACGCGCATCGGCGTGGACCACCACGACACCGAGGCCTTCCTCGATACCTTTATCGACACGGTGGCCGCCGCCGGCTGCCGGAGCTTCATCGTCCACGCGCGCAAGGCGTGGCTCTCCGGGCTGAGCCCCAAGGAGAACCGCGAGGTACCGCCGCTGGACTACGGCCGCGTCCACCGGCTCAAGGCTCGCCGCCCGGAGCTGGAGATCGCCATCAACGGCGGCATCGCCGACTCGGCGACGCTCCACGAGCAGCTGCGCCAGGTCGACGGCGTCATGGTCGGCCGTGAGGCCTTCGCCAACCCCTACGTCCTGGCCTGCTGGGAGCACGAGCTCTTCGGCACCGAGGTGCTGGACCGTCGTGCGGCGGTCGAGGCGTATCTGCCCTTCGTGGAGGCGCGCCGCAGCGAGGGCGTGCCCATGACCCAGCTGGTCAAGGTCCTCATGGGGCTGTTCAACGGCTGCCGCGGCGCCCGCGCCTGGCGCCGGGTGCTCACCGAGGAGAGCCAGCGCCGGGATGCCGGACCGGCGGCCATCGAGGGGGCCCTGGCGCAGGTCGCCCCCCAGGCCGCCGCCTGAGGCGGCCCCGCCTCAGCCCTCGTGGGGCAGGGTCTCGAGGGTCCAGGCCTCGGGGCGGCAGCGCAGGACGCTGCCGTGCTCGAACCAGTCCCCGAGCACGAACCGCTTGCCGGGCCCGTGGGGCGTGGCCAGCTCGTGGACGGCAGGCCGGTGGGTGTGGCCGTGGATGAGCCAGCGTACGTCGTGCTCGTGCACGGCGCCGGCTACGGCGTCCGCGGCGACGTCCATGGTCGCGTCGTCGAGCTGCTGGTTGCGCTCGGTGCTGGCGCGGCGGGCCTGCCGCGCCTGCTCGAGGCGCTCCTCGAGGGGCAATGCCAGGAAGTGCGCCTGCCAGGCCGGATCGCGGACCTGGGCGCGGAAGGCCATGTACTCGGGATCGTCGGTGCACAGGCTGTCGCCGTGCATCATCAGCACCCGCTCGCCGTGGATGGTGGCGACGCTGGGATCGGGCAGGAGCGTGGCGCCGGTGGCCTCGGCGAAGCCGTCGCCGAGGAGGAAATCGCGGTTGCCGCGCATGATGTAGAGCTCGGTGGCCTCGGCGGCGGTGCGTAGCGCCTGCAGCGCCGGCTCGTCCGCGGCCACGGCGTCGTCGCCGAGCCACGCCTCGAACAGGTCGCCGAGGATGTAGAGGGCCTCCCCCTGCGGCGCCTCCTCCTGGAGGAAGCGCAGGAAGGTGCGCGTCGCTGCCGGGCGGGACGGGTCGAGGTGGAGATCGGCGATGACGAGCACAGGGCGGGTCATGGCGCTCCGCTCAGGTTGCGTGGCAAAGGCCGCCTAGTCTCGCCCGAGCGCGCGCGCGCAGCAAGGCGCGGGCCCCCTGCGCCGGGGTGACGCTGTTAGAATCGCCGTCTATGAGCGATGTGACCGTCAAGACCCGTTTCGCGCCGAGCCCCACCGGGGCGCTCCATATCGGTAACCTGCGCACGGCGCTGTTCAACGCGCTGCTCGCCCGCGGGCACGGGGGGCGATTCGTGCTGCGCATCGAGGACACCGATCGCGAGCGCTGCAGCCCCGAGGCCACCCAGGCCCTGATGGGCAACCTGCGCTGGCTGGGCCTGGACTGGGACGAGGGCCCGGAGGCCGGCGGGCCGGCGCCGCCGTACCACCAGTACGAGCGGAGCGCCATCTACGACGCCTACTACGCCCGCCTGGAGGCGGAGGGCTACGCCTACCCGTGCTTCTGCAGCGAGCGCGAGCTGGAGATGGCCCGCCGGGCGCAGCGCGCCGCCGGGCAGCCGCCGCGCTATCCGGGTACCTGCGCCCGCCTGAGCGCCGAGGAGGTGGCGCGCAAGCGCGCCGAGGGGCTGCAGCCGGCGCTGCGCTTCCGTGTCCCGCCGGGGGAGGAGATCCGTTTCCACGACCGGGTCCACGGCGAGCAGCGCTTCCGCACCGACGACCTCGGCGATTTCATCATCCGGCGCGCCGACGGCACGGCCGCGTATCTGTTCACCAACGCCGTCGACGACGCCCTGATGGGGATCACCGACGTGCTGCGCGGCGACGATCACCTGACCAACACCCCACGGCAGCTGCTGATCCTGCGCGCCCTGGGGTTGCCGGCGCCGCGCTACGGGCATATGGGCCTGATCACCGGTGACGACGGTGCGCCGCTGTCCAAGCGCAACGGCAGCCGCTCGGTGGACGATCTGGAAGAGGCCGGCTACCTGCCGGAGGCCATCCTCAACTACCTGGCACGTGTCGGCCACACCTACGATACCGACGCGCCGCTGGATCTCGACGGCCTGGCCCAGGGGTTCGACCCGGCGCGGATCAGCCCGTCGCCGTCGCGCTTCGACCCGGACCACCTGCGCCACTGGCAGGACGAGGCTGTCCAGGCCGCCACGGCCGAGCGCCTGCGCCTGTGGCTGGCCATGGACGCGCTGGTCCCGCCGGGCTACGTCCCGGAGCTGATCAACGCGGTGCGCGGCAATATCCGCTTCCCGGCGGACGGGCGCGAGTGGGCCAAGCGGGTCTTCGGCCCGCCGCCGGCGCTCGACGCCGACGCCGAGGCGGCCATCGAGGGGGCCGGCGCCGCATTCTTCGAGACCGCCGTGGCGGTGGCCGAGGAAGGCTACAACCGCTTCCGCGGGCTGACGGAGGCGCTCCGGGAGCGCACCGGCGTCAAGGGTAAGAGGCTGTTTATGCCGCTGCGCGCGGCGCTGACCGGTCGATGTAGCGGACCCGAGCTGCAGCCGGTGGTCGACCTGATGGGCGGCGAGCGGGTGAAGGCGCGGCTGCACCGCGCCGCGGCGCTCGCCGCAGAGCGGAGCGCGCAGGAGGGGTGATGCTCAAGATCCACAACAGCCTGACCGGGCAGAAGGAACCGTTCGAGCCCATCGAGCCGGGCCGGGCGCGGATCTACGTCTGCGGCATGACGGTCTACGACTACTGCCACCTCGGCCACGCCCGGGCGATGGTGGTCTTCGACGCGGTGGTCCGCTATCTGCGGTGGCTCGGCTACGAGGTCACCTACGTCCGCAACATCACCGACATCGACGACAAGATCATCCGCCGCGCCGCCGAGAACGGCGAGCCGATGAGCGCGCTGACGGAGCGCTTCATCCAGGCCATGCACGAGGACTGCGAGGCCCTGGGCGTGGCGCCGCCGGACTACGAGCCGCGGGCCACCGAGCGCCTGGCGTCGATGATCGGCTTGATCCAGGAGCTCATCGACGCCGGGTGCGCCTACGTCGGCGACAACGGCGATGTCTACTTCTCGGTGGCGAGCTTCCCGGCGTACGGCAAGCTCTCCGGCCGGCGCGTGGCGGAGCTGCGTGCGGGCAGCCGCATCGAGCCCGACGAGGCCAAGCGCGACGCGGTGGACTTCGTCCTGTGGAAGGCGGCCAAGCCCGGCGAGCCGTCCTGGCCGTCGCCGTGGGGCGACGGCCGGCCGGGCTGGCACATCGAGTGCTCGGCCATGTCGCGTGACCTGCTCGGCGAGCGCTTCGACATCCACGGCGGCGGGCTGGACCTGCAGTTCCCCCACCACGAGAACGAGATCGCCCAGAGCGAGTGTGCCAACGGCCACCGCTTCGTCAACTACTGGATGCACAACGGCCATGTGCGCATCGACGACGAGAAGATGGCCAAGTCGCTGGGCAACTTCTTCACGGTGCGCGATGTCCTCGCCGAGCACCCGGCCGAGGCGGTGCGGCTGTTCCTGCTCGCCAGCCACTACCGCGGGCCCCTGAACTACACCCTGGAGGCGCTCGACGAGGCGCGCGGCGGCCTGGAGCGGCTCTACAACGCCCTGCGCGGGCTGCCGGCAGCCCAGCCAGCGCACAGCGAGGCCCGGGCGCGCTTCGAGGAGGCCATGAACGACGACTTCAACACCCGCGAGGCGCTGGCGGTGTGCTTCGAGCGTGCCCGCGAGGTGAACCGCCTGCGCGAGGCCGGCGACGAGGGCGAGGCCGCTGCCGCCGCGGCCGAGCTGCGCGAGCTCGGCGGCGTCCTCGGGCTGCTGCAGCAGGATCCGGAGGCGTACCTGCGCGGCGACGTGGCCGATGCCGAGGCCGAGGAGATCGAGGCCCTGGTGGCGCGGCGCGCCGAGGCGCGCAAGGCGAGGGACTTCGCCGAGGCGGACCGCATCCGCGATGAGCTCCAGGCCCGCGGCATCGAGCTGGAGGATACCCCGGACGGCACCAAGTGGCGCCGGGCGCGCTGAGCGGGGGCGGGGGCGATGGCGCGCCCCCGGCGGCTCGACGGGTGGATGGCTGTCTTGACACCCGGATTACCCCTACTTATTATTGCGCTCGTCTCGACGCAGACAACGTCCCCATCGTCTAGCAGGCCTAGGACACCACCCTTTCAAGGTGGCGACACGGGTTCGAATCCCGTTGGGGACGCCATCCCCCTGCCCCTCTGTACAGGATACCGATATCCTCTCCAGGACGTGGCGGTGCAGCCACTGTCTGGTAACCAGCCTGGCCGGCCGCCAGGGCGGTGGTGTCGGGCGCGGCACAGGCTGGTCTCAGCGGCGCGCCCAGGCGACGAGTCCCGCGATCGCCGGCCAGCCGATGGGCTTGCTGAGGTAGGTATCGAACCCGGCCGCATCGCAGGCCTGCCGCGTCTCCTCGAGCGCGTGCGCGGTCAGCGCCGCTACGGGAGTACGGGGCGCTCGCTGTGCCGCCTCCCGCTCGCGGAGGGCCGCCACCGTCTGGTAGCCGTCCATGCGTGGCATCTCCAGATCCAGGACCACGAGATCGGGCCCCGTGCGCGCCCAGGCCGCGAGGGCCGCCTCGCCGTCGGCGACGACCTCTATCGTGCATCCGGCCTGCTCCAGCAGGCGCTGGATCAGCAGGGCGTTGGTGGCGTCGTCCTCGGCGGCGAGCACGCGGAGCCCCGCGCCGGGCCGATCTGCGGCGTCGGTGCTTGCTGCCTCGGCGCTCGCTGCCTCGTTTCCCGGGGCTGCGGCCTCTGCCGTGCTCGCCGCGGGCAGATCCAGCGTGACGGTGAACGTCGAGCCCTGGCCGGGCTCGCTGTCGAGCTCGATCGTGCCGCCGAGCAGCCGGGCCAGCTCCCGGGCGACGGCCAGCCCCAGCCCGGTGTGCGCCTGCCGCGCCTCGTGGCCGCCGCGCTCGAAGGGCTCGAAGACCTGCTGCTGGCGCTCCGGCGGGATGCCGGGGCCCGTATCCCGGACGCTGAGGCGCCCCCGCTCCGGGCCGTCGGGCTCGATGGCGACCTCGATGCCGCCTGCCTCGGTGTAGGCGATGGCGTTGCCGACGAGGTTGAACAGCACCTGGGCGAGGCGGTTGGGGTCGACCTCGACGCACGTCGGCAGGCTGGGATCGACGTACCCCTCCAGGGCCAGCCCCTGCTCCGCGGCCTGCGCCTGCATCAGGCCGAGCTGCTCGTCGAGGAACGGGCGCAGGAGCGTGGGCTGGG
>CAJXLI010000051.1 GCA_913055575.1 uncultured Ectothiorhodospiraceae bacterium | reverse complement strand
GAGACCGGCATCAAGGTCATCGACCTGCTCTGCCCCTTCGCCAAGGGCGGCAAGGTCGGCCTGTTCGGCGGTGCCGGCGTGGGCAAGACCGTCAACATGATGGAGCTCATCCGCAATATCGCCATCGAGCACTCCGGCTACTCGGTCTTCGCCGGCGTCGGCGAGCGGACCCGCGAGGGGAACGACTTCTACCACGAGATGAAGGACTCCGAGGTCCTCGACAAGGTCTCCCTCGTCTACGGCCAGATGAACGAGCCGCCGGGGAACCGCCTGCGCGTGGCCCTGACCGGCCTGACCATCGCGGAGTACTTCCGTGATGAGGGCCGCGACGTCCTGATGTTCATCGACAACATCTACCGCTATACCCTGGCGGGCCAGGAGGTCTCGGCGCTGCTCGGGCGCATGCCCTCGGCTGTAGGCTACCAGCCGACGCTGGCCGAGGAGATGGGGCAGCTCCAGGAGCGCATCACCTCGACCCAGACGGGCTCCATCACCTCGGTGCAGGCGGTCTACGTCCCCGCCGACGACCTGACCGACCCGGCGCCGGCGACGACCTTCGCGCACCTCGACGCCACCATCGTGCTCTCCCGGCAGATCGCCGAGCAGGGCATCTATCCGGCCGTGGATCCGCTGGATTCCACCTCGCGCCAGCTCGATCCGCTGATCCTCGGGCAGGAGCACTACGACACGGCCCGGGGCGTACAGGGGGTGCTGCAGCGCTACAAGGAGCTCAAGGACATCATCGCCATCCTCGGCATGGACGAGCTCTCCGAGGAGGACAAGCTGACCGTCTCCCGGGCGCGCAAGATCCAGCGCTTCCTCTCCCAGCCGTTCTTCGTCGCGGAGGTCTTTACCGGTATGCCCGGGAAGTTCGTGCCGCAGAAGGATACCGTCCGCTCCTTCAAGGCGATCCTCGACGGCGAGTACGACCACCTGCCCGAGCAGGCGTTCTACATGGTCGGTACTGTCGAAGAGGCCGCCGAGAAGGCCAAGAACCTGTAAGGCGGTGCCATGAGCACACTCCAAGTCGACATCGTTAGTGCCGAGGAGCAGCTGTACACCGGCGAGGCGACCATGGTGGTCGCCCCCGCCGCCGAGGGCGATGTCGGTATCGCCCCCCGCCACGCACCGCTGCTCACACGCCTCCGGCCGGGGGAGCTGCGCATCATCCAGGAGGGCGAGGAGGAGTTCTTCTTCTACGCCTCCGGCGGGGTGCTCGAGGTCCAGCCCCATAAGGTGACGGTCCTCGCCGATACGGCCGTGCGTGCCCGCGATATCGACGAGGCCGCCGCCATCGAGGCGAAGCGCCGCGCCGAGGAGAAGCTCCGCGAGCAAAAGGAGGAGGTGGACTACAGCCAGGTCCAGGCCGAGCTGGCTGAGGCCTCAGCGCAGCTGCGCACCCTGGAGAATCTGCGCAAGCGGGCGAACCGCTGAGCTGAAGCGAGGAGGGCACGGCCATGCGGGCACCTGTCGCCGTGGTCATACTGGCTGCGGGCAAGGGGACCCGCATGCGGTCGATCTTGCCCAAGGTCCTCCAGCCGCTAGCCGGCCGGAGCCTCCTCTCGCATGTGCTCGATACGGCGCTCGCCCTCGAGCCGGCGCGGATCCACGTCGTCTGCGGCTACCGGGGGAGCGATGTGGCCGCGGCCCATGCCGACTACCCGGTAGCCTGGGTCGAGCAGCCCGAGCAGCTCGGCACCGGCCACGCCGTCGCCTGCGCCCTTCCTGATATCCCGGACGATCACCGCGTCCTGGTCCTCGCCGGGGATGTCCCGCTGGTCACGGCCGAGACCCTGGCACCGCTGCTCGAGGGGGAGCAGCTGACCCTGCTCGCGGCACGGGTCGATGAGCCGAGCGGCTACGGCCGGCTGATCCGCGATGGCAGTGGCGCCGTCCAGGCGATCGTCGAGGAGAAGGACGCCGGCCCCGAGCAGCGTGCGGTGCGGGAGATCAATACCGGTATCCTCGCGGCCCCGGCCGGACCACTGCGCCGCTGGATGGCGGGGCTATCCGCCGCCAATGCCCAGGGCGAGTACTACCTCACGGATGCCGTGGCCGCGGCGCACCGGGACGGGGTCCCGGTGGACGCACGCCTCGCCGCCGATGCCCACGAGGTCGCCGGCGTCAATGACCAGGCCCAGCTCGCCCACGTTGAGCGGCTCTGGCAGCGCCGGGCGGCGCAGGGGCTGATGCGCGACGGGCTACGGCTGACTGCCCCCGAACGGTTCACCTTGCGTGGGACCGTGCACTTCGGCGCCGACGCGGCGGTGGACGCCGACTGCCTGTTCGAGGGCGAGGTCGTGCTCGGCGACCGGGTCAGCGTCGGCCAGGGCGCGGTCCTGCGCGACTGCGCGGTCGAGGACGGCGCCGCGATCGGCCCCTATACTGTTGCCGAGGAGGCGCGCATCGGCGCTGGGTGCGAGGTCGGCCCCTTCGCCCACCTGCGCGCCGGGACCCGGCTCGAGGCGGGCGCCCGGGTGGGCAACTTCGTGGAGACCAAGAAGGCGCAGCTAGGCCCTGGGGCCAAGGCCAACCACCTGAGCTACGTCGGCGATGCCGGGGTCGGCGCCCACGCCAACCTGGGCGCGGGGACGATCACCTGCAACTACGATGGCGCCGACAAGCACCGCACCCAGATCGGTGCCGACGCCTTCATCGGCTCCGGGACGCAGCTGGTGGCGCCGGTCCGCATCGGTGAGCGGGCGACCGTCGGCGCCGGGACCACGGTCACCCGGGATGCGGAGGCCGACGCCCTGACGGTAGGCCGGAGCCGGGCACGCACCATACGCGGGTGGCAGCGGCCCGGCTTGACGCCCCGTTCCGGGTCTACAGACGATGGCGATACGCCGCCGGATTCCGGCAGCGCCACGGAATAAGGAGCGAGCATGTTCGAGCATACCGTTGTGGCGGTTCACTTCGAGTCCCCCTACCAGCCGCTGCTCGACGCCCTCGGCGAGCTACACAAGGCTGGCGCCAGGCGGTTTACCCTCGTCGATGTCCTGCGCATCGATGATCCGGATGACCTCAGCGATAGCCACCGCGCTGAGGCGCGGCGCCGGCTGGAGCAGAAGCAAGCGGACCTGCAGTCCGCCGGCTTCGATGTCGATATCCAGCAGCCGGTTGGCTTCCCGGCGCCGGAGCTGGCCAAGATCGGTCGGGGCTACGGGGCGCAGCTGATCCTGCTCGGCTCCCGGGGGGAGGGGCTGCTGCGCGAGTTCTACCACGGGTCCACGGTCCTCGAGCTCGCCCGCCAGACGGCCCTGCCGGTGCTGATGGAGCGCATCGATAGCCGTGCCGGCTCCTATAGCCACGGCGAGACCCTGCACCGGCCCATGCTCGCCACCGACTTCTCCGAGAAGGCCGGATCGGCGCAGTCGCTGGCCCTCGATCTCGGCGAGCAGGTCGGTGAACTGTTAGCGCTCCACGTCACCGACGAGGCGAATCGGACCGGTGGCCAGGAGGGGCTCCAGCAGTTCGCTGCCCAGGCGGAGGCTCGCGGTGTCCGGGTCACAACCCGGCTGGAGACGGGCACGGCCTCACGCGTGATCCGCAACGTGGCGGAGCAGGAGGGCTGCACGGTTACCGTGATCGGTAAGCGGGGGGACGGCCCGCGGGATCTGGCCCTGGGCACCACCGCGCAGGAGGTCTGCCGCAACTGCCCGTGCTCGGTGCTCCTGGTCCCGCACGAGCAGGGTATCTGGACCCGCTAATATGTGCGGTATTGTCGGCGCCTGTGCGCAGCGCGATGTCGCCGCGGTCCTGCTCGAGGGCCTGCGGCGCCTGGAGTATCGCGGCTACGACTCCGCCGGCATGGCTGTTATCGACCGCGATGGCAGCCTATCGCGTACCCGCGTGAGCGGCCGGGTCGACGACCTGGCCGCAGCCCTGGAGCCGGAGCTGCCTACGGGCGGCACCGGGGTCGCCCATACGCGCTGGGCCACCCACGGTGTCCCCAACGAGCTCAATGCCCATCCCCATACCGCCGCCGGTGAGGTGGCCGTCGTCCACAACGGCATCATCGAGAACCACGAGCGCCTGCGTGAGCGCCTGACCGCTACCGGCTACACCTTCCTGTCCGAGACCGATACCGAGGTCGCCGCGACCCTCTTCGCCGACCGCCACCGTGCCGGCGCCTCGCTGCTCGAGGCCGTGCGCGGCAGCATCGCGGATCTCGAGGGCGCCTACGCCTTCGCCGTGATCTCCGCCCGCGAGCCGGGGCGCATGGTCGCCTGCCGCCGCGGCAGTCCGCTGGTCATCGGGGTCGGTATCGGTGAGCACTTCATCGCCTCCGATGTAGCGGCCCTGCTGCCCGTGACCCGGCAGTTCATCTTCCTGGAGGATGGCGATATCGCCGATATCCGCCGTGACGCGGTGACCGTCTACGACACCGACGGGCGGGCGGTGGAGCGCCCCGTACGGAGCTCGGAGCTGAGTCCCGACGCCGTCGAGCGCGGCGGCTACCGCCACTTCATGGCCAAGGAGATCCACGAGCAGCCGGCGGCGGTAGCCGAAACCCTCGAGGGCCGGCACGCCGACGGGCGTGTCCTGGAGACTGCCTTC
Source organism: uncultured Ectothiorhodospiraceae bacterium (assembly GCA_913055575.1). Classification (GTDB taxonomy): domain Bacteria; phylum Pseudomonadota; class Gammaproteobacteria; order Nitrococcales; family Halorhodospiraceae; genus Halorhodospira. The sequence continues at coordinate 10,439 of CAJXLI010000051.1, read as the reverse complement.
GGGCCCGGCGCTGCAGCGCTGCTCGATCGGGTCGAGCGGCTGCAGATCGTCGCCTGCGGGACCTCCTACCACGCGGGGATAATCGCCCGCTACTGGGCGGAGGCGTACGCCGGCCTGCCCTGCGAGGTCGAGGTGGCCAGCGAGTTCCGCTACCGTGCCCACGCCGTCGCGCCCGGCACCCTGGTGGTCCTGATCTCCCAGTCCGGCGAGACTGCCGACGTCCTCGCCGCCCTGCGCGAGTCGCGGCGGCTCGGCTACGCGGGGGCGCTGGCCATCTGCAACGTGCCCGAGAGCTCCCTGGTTCGTGAGGCGGATCTGACCTTACTCACCCGGGCCGGGCCGGAGATCGGCGTCGCCTCCACCAAGGCCTTCACCACGCAGCTGACGGCGCTGCTGCTGCTCGTCGGGGCCCTGGCCAGGCGCCGCGGCCGGCCGCAGGCCGAGGGGGATCTGGTACGCGCGGCCGTGGGCCTGCCCGGCGACCTGGAATCCGCCCTGGCCGTAGAGCCCCAGGTGGCAGCGCTCGCCGAGCAGCTCGTCGATCGTGCCCACGCCCTGTTCCTCGGCCGCGGTCCCCATTTCCCGGTGGCCCTGGAGGGCTCGCTCAAGCTCAAGGAGATCTCCTACATCCACGCCGAGGCGTATCCCGCCGGGGAGCTCAAGCACGGCCCGCTGGCCCTGGTGGACGGCGAGATGCCGGTCGTAGCGGTGGCGCCGCGCGATGACCTGCTCGACAAGCTCCGCTCCAATCTCCAGGAGGTCCGCGCCCGCGGGGGCCGGCTCTACGTCTTCGCCGATGACGCCGCGGCGCTGCGCTCCGAGGCGGGATTCCACGTGCTGCCGGTGCCGGCAGGCCCGGAGCCGACCTCACCGGTGATCCACACCGTGCCGCTACAGCTGCTGGCCTACCACGTCGCCGTGCTGCGCGGGACGGATGTGGACAAGCCGCGAAATCTGGCCAAGTCGGTCACCGTCGAATGACAGGATCAGCGGTATGAATCTGCGCGACCTTCGCTACCTGGTCGCGGTGGCCGAGCACCGCCACTTCGGGCGCGCGGCCCGCGCCTGCTACGTCAGCCAGCCGACGCTCTCGACGCAGCTCAAGAAGCTCGAGGACTACCTCGAGGTCCAGCTGGTCGAGCGCAACCGCCGCCGTGTGCTGCTGACCCCGCTCGGGGAGATGCTCGCCGAGCGGGCCCGCACCATCCTCGCCGCCGTCGACGACATGGTGGAGACCGCCCGTGCCCAGGCGGAGCCGATGACGGGCGACCTGCGGCTCGGGGTTATCCCTACCGTAGGGCCGTACCTGCTGCCCCACGTCATCCCCGACCTGGCGCGGGCCTACCCGCGGCTGCGGCTGCACCTGCGCGAGGACCTGACCCAGCGCCTGCTCGATCAGCTACGTGCCGGCACCCTCGATGGCGCCATCCTAGCCACGCCGATCGCCGGCGATGACCTGGTGGCCGAGCCGCTGTGCCGGGAGCCGTTCTACCTCGCGGTGCCTAGTGGCCACGCGCTGGACCGGCCGGAGCCGGTCACCGTCGACGAGCTGCGCGATACCGAGCTGATGCTCCTCGAGGAGGGGCACTGCCTGCGTGACCAGGCCCTGGACCTGTGCCGCCAGGCGGATATCGGTGAGGCGGCCTCCTTCCGCGCCACCAGCCTGGAGACGCTGCGCCAGATGGTCGCCGCCGGGGTCGGCGCGACCCTGCTGCCGGCGCTCGCTGCGGCCGCTTCCCGGCGCGGCCCGGACCATGCCGCCGTTGCCCTGCGGCCGTTCACCGAGCCGCCACCCGCCCGGGAGCTGGCACTCTACTGGCGCAGCGGCTCGGCGCGCGAGCCCACCTTCCGGGCGCTCGCCGCAAGCATGCGGGAGGCGCCGGTGCTCGACAACCCGACCCAGACCCTGCCGGTAGCCTAGCGATGTCCGCCGACGCCCTGACCGCTGATCTCAACGAGGCGCAACGTGAGGCCGTCTGCCTGCCGCCGGGCCGGGCCCTGGTGCTCGCTGGCGCCGGGAGCGGTAAGACCCGCGTCCTGACCCGGCGCGCCGCCTACCTGGTCGAGGTCGAGCGCGTCTCGCCCTTCGCCCTCCTCGCCGTGACCTTCACCAATAAGGCTGCCGGCGAGATGCGGGGCCGCATCGGTGAGCTGCTCGGCATCGCCACGGCCGGCATGTGGGTCGGGACCTTCCACGGCATCGCCCACCGCCTCCTGCGCCAGCACGCCCAGCGCGCCGGGCTGCCGGAGGGCTTCCAGATCCTCGATGCCGATGACCAGCTGCGCCAGGTCAAGCGGGTCCTGCGCGCGCGCGGCGATGACGAGTCGCGCTTCCCGCCGCGGCAGGTACGCGGCTTCATCAGCGCCCGCAAGGACGAGGGCGAGCGCCCCGGCGCTATCACGGATCCCGGTGGCGAATACCAGCGCGAGCTCCTCGCCATCTACCGCGACTACGAGGAGGCCTGCCGGCGCGGTGGCCTGGTCGACTTCTCGGAGCTGCTGCTGCGCGCCTACGAGCTGCTCCGTGACGATTCCGATCTGCTCGGCCACTACCAGAGGCGTTTCGCGCATATCCTCGTCGACGAGTTCCAGGACACCAACGCCCTGCAGTACCGCTGGCTCAAGCTCCTCGCCGGCCCGTCGGCAGAGCTGTTCGTCGTCGGTGACGACGATCAGTCCATCTACGGCTGGCGTGGCGCCCGGGTGGAGAACCTGGACAGCTTCCGCCGCGAGATGGGCGATGTCCAGGTCGTGCGCCTGGAGCAGAACTACCGCTCTACCGGCACCATCCTCGGCGTCGCCAACCGCCTGATCGCCCACAACGCCGGGCGGATGGGCAAACAGCTGTGGACGGAGGGCGGGAGCGGCGAGCCGATCGCTGTCTACGCCGCCTTCAACGAGATCGACGAGGCGCGCTGGGTCGTCGAGCGTATCCGGGCGCAGACGGAGGAGGGCGGCTACAGCCCCGCCGATGTCGCTGTGCTCTATCGCTCCAACGCCCAGTCGCGGGCCCTGGAGCATGAGCTCCATGCCGCCCGGTTGCCGTACCGGGTCTACGGCGGCCAGCGCTTCTTCGAGCGTGCCGAGGTCAAGGACGCGCTGGCCTACCTGCGGCTGGTGGCCAATCGCCACGACGATGCGAGCTTCGAGCGGGTGGTCAATACCCCGCCGCGGGGGGTGGGCGCGAAGACCGTAGACGCCGTGCGCTACGCCGCCCGGGAGGCCGATGTCAGCCTCTGGCGCGCCGCCTGTGAGCTCGCCGGGGGCCGTACCCTGGCCACGCGTGCGCGCAATGCCCTGGCCGGCTTCCTCCAGACCATCGATGCGCTGGAGGAGGCGCTCGCCGGCGCGCCCCTCCACGAGCAGGTGGAGCGGAGCATCGCCGCCACGCACCTGCGGCGCCACCACGAGCGCGACGAGACCCGGCTCGAGAACCTGGACGAGCTGGTCACCGCCGCGCGGACCTTCGCCCAGCGCGAGGCGGCCGACGAAGGCCTCGACCCGCTCACCGCCTTCTTGACCCACGCCGCCCTGGAGGCCGGCGAGGGCCAGGCCGACGACTGGGAGCGCTCGGTGCAGTTGATGACCCTGCACGCCGCCAAGGGCCTGGAGTTCCCGGTGGTGTTCTTGGTGGGCATGGAGGAGGGGCTCTTCCCGCACCGCATGTCGGTGGAGGAGCCCGGCCGGCTGGAGGAGGAGCGGCGCCTCTGCTACGTCGGCCTGACCCGGGCGCGCGAGCGGCTCTTCCTCACCCACGCCGAGAAGCGCCGCCTCCACGGCGAGGAGCAGCTGGCGCAGCCGTCGCGCTTCCTGGCGGAGCTGCCCGACGAGGCCCTCGAGGAGGTGCGCCCGCGCATGTCGATCCGTCGCGGCCCGCCCGCCGGCGTGGAGCCGGCGCCTTCCTCGGGCTCGTCCCGGTCCGCCGATGAGCCGCCGGAGGGGCTGCGCCTCGGCGCCCGCGTCCGCCACCAGCGCTTCGGTAGCGGCGTGCTCATCAACTGCGAGGGCAGCGGGCCCAACGCCCGGCTCCAGGTGCGCTTCGACGAGGCCGGGACTAAGTGGCTGATTGCCAGCCACGCCGACCTCGAGCCGGTTCGCTAGGGTACGTACGGCCCGGCGGCCGCCATGCCCGGCCCGGGTCCCGGCGGGGCCTTACCTCCGGCGCGGTCGGCCTCTCCGCGAAGAGTCTCAAGGGAGCAGACGCATGGCAGAATCGGATGATCCGCTCGTCCTGGTGGACGGCTCCGCCTACCTCTATCGCGCCTTCTTCGCCCTGCCGGCGCTGAGCAACGCCGACGGCGAGCCTACCGGCGCTCTCTACGGCGTGGTGAACATGCTCCACAAGCTCCTGGCGGAAGAGGCCGGCGACCGGATCGCCGTGGTCTTCGATGCCCCGGGCCGGACCTTCCGCGACGAGCTGTTCGAGCAGTACAAGGCCCACCGGCCGCCCATGCCCGACGAGCTGCGCGCTCAGCGCGAGCCGCTCAAGGCGATCATCGCCGCCATGGGCATCCCGGTGCTCGAGGTCGACGGCGTCGAGGCCGACGACGTCATCGGCACCCTCACGGCCCAGGCCCAGGGCGCCGTGCTCGTCTCCACCACGGACAAGGACATGGCGCAGCTCGTCGACGAGCGCGTCACCCTGCTCAACACCATGAGCGGCACCCGCCTCGACCCGGACGGTGTGGTCGAGAAGTTCGGCGTCCCGCCGGGCGCGATCCGCGACTACCTGGCGCTGGTCGGCGATACCTCCGACAACATCCCCGGCGTGCCCAAGGTCGGCCCCAAGACGGCCGCCAAGTGGCTGAGCCACTACGGCAGCCTGGCGGCGCTGCGCGAGCACGCTGATGAGATCCGCGGCAAGGTCGGCGAGAGCCTGCGCGCGCACCTCGACGAGCTGGACCTGGCGGTGGATCTGGCCACGATCCGCTGCGACCTCGATCTGGATGTCGCCCCGGAGGCGCTGGTCCGCGGCGCACCGGATACCGAGACCCTGCGCGAGCTCTACCGGCGCCACGGGATGCGCCGCTTCCTCGCCGAGCTCGATGCCGACGGCGTGGCCGACACCGCGGCGGGCGGCCCGGGCGGAGAGCGTACCGGGCCGGCGACGGCGTACCAGGTAGTCCTCGAGGCGCCGGACCTCGAGGCGTGGCTGGCGGAGGCGCGCGATGCCGAGGCCTTCGCCCTCGATCTGGAGACGGATAGCCTGGACTACATGGACGCCGCCATCGTCGGCGTCTCGCTGGCGGTCGAGCCCTGCCGGGCAGCCTACATCCCCGTCGCCCACTGCGGTCCCGGCGCCCCGGAGCAGCTCGACCGCGGCCGGGTCCTCGAGGCCCTGCGCCCGCTGCTCGAGGCCCAGGCGCCGGCGAAGCTGGGCCAGAACCTCAAGTTCGACATGAGCGTGCTCGCCAACCACGGCATCGAGCTCCGCGGCGTGGCCTACGACACCATGCTCGAGTCCTACGTCCTCGATGCCACGGCCACCCGGCACGACATGGACTCGCTGGCGAGCAAGTACCTCGGCGTGGCGGTGACCGCCTACGAGCAGCTCTGCGGCAAGGGCGCCAAGCAGATCCCCTTCGCCGAGATCGACGTCGAGCGGGCCGGGCACTACGCCGCCGAGGACGCCGACATCGCGCTGCGCCTGCACCAGCACCTCTACCCGCGGCTGCAGGCCGATCCGGGGCTGCTGCGTGTCCTCGAGCAGCTGGAGATGCCGCTCCTGCCGGTGCTCTCGCGCATGGAGCGCCACGGCGTGCGCGTCGACAGCGAGCTGCTCCAGGCGCAGAGCGAGGAGCTCGCCGGGCGCATGGCCGAGGTCGAGCAGCGCGCCCACGAGGCGGCCGGCGAGGCGTTCAATCTCGGCTCGCCCAAGCAGATCCAGGAGATCTTCTTCGAGCGCATGGGCCTGCCGGTGATCCAGCGCACGCCCAAGGGGCAGCCTTCCACGGCCGAGGCGGTGCTCGAGGAGCTCAGCGACCGTGGCTACGAGCTGCCCCGGCTGATCCTCGAGCACCGCGGCCTGGCCAAGCTCAAGTCCACCTACGCCGACAAGCTCCCGCAGCTGATCCACCCCCGCACCGGCCGGGTTCATACCTCCTACCACCAGGCGGTGGCCGCCACCGGGCGGCTGTCCTCGTCGGATCCGAACCTGCAGAACATCCCGGTGCGCACCGCCGAGGGCCGGCGCATCCGCAAGGCCTTCGTCCCCGAGCCCGGCCACAGGCTGCTCACCGCCGACTACTCCCAGGTGGAGCTGCGGATCATGGCCCACCTGTCCGGCGACGAGCGGCTGCTCAACGCCTTCGAGCAGGGCGAGGACATCCACCGCGCCACCGCCGCCGAGGTCTTCGCCCCGGAGGCGGTGAGCGACGAGCAGCGCCGCGCCGCCAAGGCCATCAATTTCGGCCTCATCTACGGCATGTCCGCCTGGGGCCTGGGCCGGCAGCTGGATTTGCCCCGGGAGGAGGCGCAGCGCTATATCGACCGCTACTTCGAGCGCTACCCGGGGGTGCACGCCTTCATGGAGGGGATTCGCGAGCAGGCCCGGCAGCAGGGCTACGTGGAGACCGTCTTCGGGCGGCGCCTCTACCTCCCGGAGATCGGCAGCCGCAACCGGCAGCGCCGGGAGTACGCCGAGCGCACCGCCATCAACGCCCCCATGCAGGGGACGGCGGCGGACGTGATCAAGCGCGCCATGATCGACGTCGACGCGCTGCTCGCCGAGCGTTGTCCCCGGACGCGCCTGGTCATGCAGGTCCACGACGAGCTGGTCCTCGAGGTTCCCGAGACCGAGGCCGAGGCCGTCGCCGGGGAGGTGCGCCGCCTCATGGCGGATGCCGACGGCGGTCGGCTCCGCGTACCCCTGGAGGTGGAGATCGGTGTCGGCGGCGATTGGGACGAGGCCCACTAGGGCCCGGCAGCCCCCCTGGAGGCCAGCGAGGCCCCGCGTGGGGATGTCTCCAGGACCGTATTCCTTTACAGTTTGCCGCAGGAGCCTCGCCTATCGGCCGCAGGATGCCGGCCGGCGGTGATGGACGCGCCTACAAGCAGAAGGTGCCCGCACGATGGAGATCCTCGACCCGCTGCTGTTGTCGCGGATACAGTTCGCTTTCGTCATCTCGTTCCACGCCCTGTTCCCGGTCTTCACCATCGGCCTGGCCGCCTACATCGCGGTCCTCGAGGCCCTGTGGTACGTCAAGGAGAGCCCGGTCTATCGGCAGCTCTCCGAGTTCTGGGTGAAGATCTTCGCCGTGGTCTTCGGCATGGGCGTGGTCTCGGGCGTGGTGATGTCCTTCCAGTTCGGGACCAACTGGAGCGAGTTCGCCTTCGCCACGGCGAATCTGCTCGGGCCCATCCTCTCCTACGAGGTGCTGACCGCCTTCTTCCTGGAGGCCGTCTTCCTGGGGATCCTGCTCTTCGGCCGGGACCGGGTGCCGCGGGGGACGCACCTGTTCGCCGCCTGCATGGTGGCGATCGGCACCTTCATCTCGTCGTTCTGGATCCTCGCCGCCAACTCGTGGATGCACACCCCCGACGGCTTCGAGATACGGGACGGCATCGTCCACGTGACCTCCTGGGCCGAGGCGATCTTCAACCCATCGCTGTGGTACCGCTTCGGCCACATGGGCCTGGCCTCGCTGCTGACCGGCGGCTTCGTCGTCGCAGGCGTTAGCGCCTACTTCCTGCTGCGCGGGCGCGGTCTGGAGATGAACCGCAAGGCGCTGAGCATGACCCTGTGGCTGCTGCTGCTGGTCGCCCCGGCGCAGGTCTTCATGGGCGATCTGCACGGGCTGAACACCTTCGAGAACCAGCCTACCAAGGTCGCTGCCATGGAGGGGGCCTGGGAGACGAAGCAGGGCGCGCCGCTGTATCTGTTCGCGCTGCCCGACGCCGAAGCGGAGACCAACCACTTCGCGGTGGGGATCCCCAACCTGGCGAGCTTGATCCTCACCCACCACTGGGACGGCGAGGTGCACGGTCTGACCGAGGTCAGTGCCGAGCAGCGGCCGCCGGTGGCCCCGGTCTTCTGGTCGTTCCGGATCATGGTCGGCATCGGCGTGCTGATGGTCCTCGCGGTCCTCTGGGGGCTGTGGCTGCGCCTGCGCGGCCGGCTCTACGAGAGCCGGCCGTTCCTGCGTACGCTGGAGCTGATGATCCCGCTGCCCTTCGTGGCTGTGCTTACGGGGTGGTTCGTCACCGAGATCGGCCGCTCGCCGTGGCTGGTCTACGGCGAGATCACCCTCTCCGAGGGGGTGACGCCGGCGCTCAGCGGGTGGATGGCGTTGACCTCCCTGCTCGGCTACGTGGCCGTCTATGCCATCATCTTCACCGCCGGCATCTACTACGTCACCCGCATCGTGCGTGCCGGCCCCGGGGAAGTAGGCCCGGTCGAGGAGCCGTCCCACGCCAAGCGCCCCTTCTCCGCCGCCGATATCCCGTTCGACGAGGACGGCGATTTCACCACCGGATCGAGGTAGGGCGACGCCATGGAGCTGATCGATATCACCGTCATCTGGATGGGGATCATAGGGCTCTCGGTCTTCATGTACGTCCTGCTGGACGGCCTCGACCTGGGCATCGGGATCCTCTACCCCTTCGCCCCAGACGAGCAGAGCCGGGACACCCTGATGAACTCGGTGGCCCCGATCTGGGACGGCAACGAGACCTGGCTCATCCTCGGCGGCGCCGGGCTCCTGGCCGCCTTCCCCGCCGTCTATGCCATCTACCTGCCCGCGCTCTACCTCGGCGTGTTCCTGATGCTCGCCGGTCTGATCTTCCGCGGGGTGGCCTTCGAGTTCCGCTTTAAATCGGAGCGAACCCGGCCGTTCTGGAACGCCGCCTTCGCCGGCGGCTCCCTGCTGGCCGCCGCGGCGCAGGGGTTCGTCGTCGGGACCTACATCCAGGGCTTCGAGGTGGAGGGTTACACCTACGTCGGCGGGCCGCTGGACTGGCTGACCCCATTCACCACCTTCACGGCCCTCTCCCTGGTCATCGGCTACGCCCTGCTCGGCGCGGCCTGGGGTATCCTCAAGACCGAGGGGATCACCCAGCGCTGGCTCTACCGGCTGGCGCCCTGGCTGCTGCTGGCGCTGACGCTCTGCCTGGTCGGCATCAGCACCTGGACCCCGCTGACCCAGGACCGGATCATGGCGCACTGGCTCGACAACTGGACCGTGCTCTGGCCGTTGCCGGCTCTCGGCGCCGGCGCGGTCATCCTGTACTGGCAGGCCCTGCGCCGGCGCTGGGAGCTGGTACCCTTCTTCGCCGGCATGGCGCTGTTCGTCACGGTCTACCTCGGCCTGCTCGTCAGCCAGTGGCCGTACATGGTGCCGCCGGCGATCACCTTCCGGGAGGCGGCCTCGGATCCCCAGTCGCAGCTGTTCCTCCTGCTCGGGGTGCTCTTCCTGCTGCCCGTTATCCTCGGCTACACCGCCTGGACCTACTGGGTCTTCCGCGGCAAGGTCCAGGCCGGTTCGGGGTACCACTAGGCCGTTGACTGGCACGGACGCTGAGCAAGCGGCTGGCGGGCGCAGCGCCAGGCACTGGCTGCTCGAGCAGACTCGCCTGGCCCGCGGCGCCGTGGCCGCGACCATCGGCGCCGGGGTGGCCGATGCGATCCTGGTGGTCCTCCAGGCGTGGCTGCTCGCCCGCGTCATCGACGGGGCGGTGATCCAGGACGCGGGGCTGGCCGCGCTAGGCCCCTCCCTGGCGGCGCTGGCGGCGGTCTTCCTGGGGCGGGCCCTGGCCACCTGGGCGCGGGCCGCTGCGGGCGCCCGCGCCGGGCGGGCCGTCACCGCAGCGGTCCGGCAGCGGCTCTATCGGCACATCGCCGCCCTCGGCCCGGTCCGGCTGCAGGGCTACCACAGCGGCGCTGTCGCCAGCGCCCTGGTGGAGCAGGTGGAGGCGCTGGAGGCCTACTACGCCCACTACCTGCCGCAGACGGTCCTGGCGACGGCCGTGCCACTGGCGCTCATCGCTGTCGTCGGCGCCGTAGACCTGTACGCCGGCCTGCTGCTGCTCATCGCCGCCCCGCTGATCCCGCTGTTCATGGCCCTGATCGGCATCGGGGCCGACCGCCGCTCCCGCCGGCAGCAGCAGAGCCTGGCACGGATCAGCGCCCACTTCCTCGACCGCCTGCGCGGGCTGGCCACGCTGCGCATCCTGCGCGCCACGGAGCGCGCCGCCGAGGCCATCGAGGCCGCCGCCGACGAGTACCGGGCGCGCAGCATGTCGGTGCTGCGGGTCGCCTTCCTCTCCTCGGCGGTCCTGGAGCTGGTCTCGGCCCTGTCCATCGCGCTGGTGGCGATCTACGTCGGCTTCTCGCTGCTCGGCTACCTGCAGTTCGGGCCCGGGCCCGAGCTCGGGCTCGCCGCCGGGCTGTTCATCCTGCTCCTCGCCCCGGAGGTCTTCCTCCCCCTGCGCCGGCTGGCGCA
>CAJXLI010000050.1 GCA_913055575.1 uncultured Ectothiorhodospiraceae bacterium | reverse complement strand
TTCGCCCTCGACCGCGGCGCGCTGCGCTTCGGCCGCTTCCAGCTCAAGTCCGGCCGGGAGAGCCCCTACTTCTTCAATACCGGCCTGTTCGACAGCGGCGCGGCGCTGAGCAGGCTCGGCCGCAGCTACGTCGAGGCCCTCGTCCGGGCGCAGATCGACTTCGACCTGGTCTTCGGCCCCGCCTACAAGGGCATCCCGCTGGCCACGGCCCTATCCATGGCCCTGGCCGAGACGCGCAACCGCGACGTGCCCTACGCCTTCGACCGCAAGGAGGCCAAGGACCACGGCGAGGGCGGCCGCATCGTCGGCGCGCCCGTGCGGGATCGGCGCGCGGTCATCGTCGACGACGTCATCTCCTCCGGCGTCTCCATCCGCGAGGCCGCCGAGCTGATCACGGCCGAGGGGGGTACGGTAGCCGCCGTGGCCATCGCCCTGGACCGCAAGGAGCGCGGCCGCGACGAGGCCTCCGCCGTCCACGAGGTCGAGCGCGTCCTCGACGCACCGGTGGTGCCCATCGTCACCCTCGATCACCTGGAGCACTACCTGGCCGACCACGGCGGGCGGGGCGAGACGCTGGAGGCGATCCAGAAGTACCGGCAGCGATACGGGGCGGGCTAGCCCCCCCACCCGGCGCTGCGGCGGCTGAGGCGGGGACTTCCCCCTTAGCCACCACTGCCGGGGCTGCTGCTCGCGGCCTCGCCGCCCTCCTGGAAGCTACGCAGGACCTCCTGGCCCACGTCGTCCGGCGAGATAAGCCCGTGCACCTCGCCGACGCGGGGCCGTCCCCGCGCCTCGACGACCAGCGCCACCTCCGCCTCCTCGTTACCGAGGCGCTGCATGACGTCGTTGAGGGTGTCCTCCGGCTCAGCGAGGACGTAGGGCAGCCGCGGGATCGCGTCCTCCGCCTCCTCGCCGGCCTGCGCCTCCGCGGGGCCGGTCAGAAGCTGATGGGAGGTCACGCCGACGAGTCGGTTCCCGCGATGGAGGAGGATGAAGCGCGGCGGCGCATCCATGGCATCGATCATCCGCAGGGCGCTGTTGCGGTCGAGCCCGGCAGGGAGATAGACGACCTCGGTGTCCATGACCTCGTCGGCGTGGCGGACGAGGAACATGTTGGTGTGGCGCTCCTTGGGGATATAGCGCCCCCGGGCAGCCAGCTTGATGGTGTAGATGCTCTCCGCCGAGAAGATGCGGCGAATGCCGATGGCCAGCGCCGTGGCCAGGATCATGGGTACGATGATGTTGTAGTCGCGGGTGAGCTCGAAGATCGTGACGATGGCGGTCATCGCCGCTCCCGTCGCGCCGCCGATCATCGCCGCCATGCCGACGATAGCGAACTCCGGGACCGCGAAGCCGGCCTCCGGCCAGAAGGTGTTGAACACCGCCGCGAGCAGCCCGCCGAGGGCGCTACCGAGCAGCAGCGCTGGCGAGAAGATCCCGCCGGCGGCGCCGGAGCCGAGGCTGATGGCCGTGGCGAGGAGCTTGGCCACGAACAGCACGGCGAGCATCGTCACTGCGGTGAACTCACCGCCGAGCACGGCCTGGATCGTGGCGTGGCCTGTCCCCTCGATGAAGTAGTGGCCGTAGGCGAGGGCCAGCACATACATCTTCACCCCCACTACGGCCATACCCAGCGCGTGCTGGAGGTAGGCATTGATGGGGAGCCGTCCGAAAAGGCTGTCGAAGAACGCAAGCAGGCGGACGAAGACGTAGGCCCCTATGCCGCAGAGCACCCCCACAGCGACGAATCCGGCCATACGGGCAGCGTTGAGCGGCTCCACCTCGGGCAGCGCCGAGAAGGCCACGAGGAACAGCGGATCTGCACCGTAGAACATTCGGCCGATGTAGGTCGCCGTGCCCGTAGCCAGCACCACGGGCAGGAAGGTCCGGCTCGAGACCTCCGGCATCATGAGCTCGATGGCGAACATCACCCCGCCGAGGGGGGTATTGAAGGTGGCGGCGATCCCGGAGCCGGCGCCGCAGGCGAGCAGTGTAATCCGCTGCCACGCAGCCAGGCCCAGGGCCTGCGCCACGCTAGAGCCGAAGGCGGAGCCGATCTGGATGATCGGGCCCTCGCGGCCCACCGAGGCGCCGCTACCTATGGAAAGCGCCGATGCCAGGGACTTGACTACGGCCACCTTGGGCCGGATCTGGCCCTCGCGATAGTAGATGGCGTCCATGACCTCCGGGACGCCGCCGCCACGGGCCTCCGGGGCGAAGTTCCGAACCAGGAAGACCACCCCCAGCCCGCCGAGCACCGGGACCAGGATGACGCCGGCCCCCCAGGGGCCGAGCGGGGTGAGCTGCCGCGTCGGCTCCTCGATGGATAAGGTGCCGAGGAGTAGGACATTGTGGAGGACGGCGATCAGCCAGCGGAAGAGAATCGCAACGACGCCGGTGACGATCCCGACAGCGATGGCGATCAGGGAAAGCCGGAGGATGCCGATACCTTTTTCCGTCTCCGTCATCTTCCATTACGGACGCGATCGAGAAACACCGCAGCACGCCAGGCTGCGGTCAGTTACGCTCGATCAGCGTGCCGACTCCCTTGTCGGTAAAAAGCTCCAGCAGCACCGCGTGGGCCACCCGGCCGTCGACGACGTGCGCCGCCCGCACCCCGCCGGCGACGGCATCCAGGGCGCAGCGGATCTTCGGCAGCATGCCCCCGGCGATGGTGCCGTCGTCGATGAGCTCCGCCACCCGGTGCGGGCTCAGGCCGGTGAGCAGCTCACCGCGGCCGTCGAGGACGCCGGGGGTGTTGGTCAGCAGCAGCAGCTTCTCGGCGCCGAGGACCTCGGCGATCTTGCCGGCGACGAGGTCGGCGTTGATGTTGTAGGAGACCCCCTCGGCGTCGACGCCGATGGGGGCCACCACGGGGATGAACTCGCCGGACTCGAGCATCTGCACCACCGCGGGGTCGATGCCGTCGACCTCGCCGACGTGGCCGACGTCGATGATCTCCGGGACGCGGTTCTCCGGCGCCTCCTGCTGGACCTCGAGCTTGCGCGCCCGGATCAGGCCGCCGTCCTTGCCGGTCAGCCCCACGGCCCGGCCGCCCTGGGCGCTGATCAGGTTGACGATCTCCTTGTTGACCAGGCCGCCGAGGACCATCTCGACGACGTCCATGGTCTCGGCGTCGGTCACCCGCATGCCCTGGACGAACTCGGTCTCCTTGCCGATGCGCTCGAGCTGCTCGCCGATCTGCGGCCCGCCGCCGTGGACGACGACCACCCGGAAGCCGACCAGGCGCATGAGCACGATATCCCGGGCGAAGGCGACCTTGAGCTCGTCGTCGACCATGGCGTTGCCGCCGAACTTGACGACGATGGTCCGGCCGCGGAAGCGGCGGATATACGGCAGCGCCTCGACGAGGACGCGGGCGGTGAGCTCGGGGGTAATGCTCGGCTCGGACTCGGACTCCATAGGACCTCTCTTCCAGCAGCGTTCAGCGAGGGGCTGGCCGCGGCGGCGCCGGCAACTAGCCCGGGATCGCCAGGCCCGGCCGCACGGCGCCCAGCAGCGCCTCGAAGGCGGCGCGGATCCGGGCCAGGCCCGCCTCGTCATCGGCCTCGAAGCGCACCACCAGCACCGGCGTGGTATTGGAGGCGCGGATCAGGCCCCACCCGTCGGGCCACTCGACGCGGATGCCGTCGATGGTGTGGATGGTGGCATCGGTGAAGCGCCGCTGCCCCTCGGCCACCAGGTCCGCCATGAGCTCGCCCTGCTCGCCCTCCTGGATGTCGACCTTGAGCTCCGGCGTGGCGACCCCCTCGGGCAGCTCGGCGAAGACCTCGGCGCTCGGCCGGCCATCGGCAGCGAGGAGCTCCACCAGCCGGGCACCGGTGTAGAGGCCGTCGTCGAAGCCGTACCAGCGGTCCGCGAAGAAGGTATGGCCGCTCATCTCCCCGGCGAGCGGCGCGCCGCTCTCCTGCAGGGTGGCCTTGATCAGCGAGTGGCCCGTCCGCGACATCCGCGGCTCGCCACCGGCGGCCTCGATCACCCGCCTGAGGTGCATGCTGCACTTGACGTCGAAGACCACGGGCTCGCCGGGGCGGCGGCGGAGGACGTCCCGGGCGTAGAGCATCAGCTGGCGGTCGGGCCAGATGATCTTGCCGGCGGAATCCACCACCCCGAGCCGGTCGCCGTCGCCGTCGAAGGCCAGGCCCAGGTCGGCGCCGCTGGCCCGGACGCGCTCGATGAGCGCCGCCAGATTCTGCGGCTCGGCCGGATCCGGGTGGTGGTTGGGGAAGTCGCCGTCGACCTCGCAGTAGAGCGGCTCCACCTCGCAGCCGAGGGCCTCGAGCAACCGCGGCGCAACGGCGCCGGCGACCCCGTTGCCGGCATCCACGACCACCCGTAACCGGCGTGCGGGCCGGATATCGCCGGTAATGCGCTCGATGTAGCGGTCCACGATATCGGTCCGCTGCACCACCTGGCCGCTACCCTCGGCCAGGCGGCCGTCGCGGATGCGCTCGTAGAGGCCAGTGATCGCCGCGCCGGAGAGCGTGTCGCCGGCGACCATGACCTTCATGCCATTGTAGGCGGGCGGGTTGTGGCTGCCGGTGATCGCCACGCCGGAGCCGGTCTCCAGCTCGTGGGTGGCGAAGTACATGACCGGGGTCGGGGCCTGGCCGATGTCGATGGCATCGCAGCCGGCCTCGGTCATGCCGGCGGCCACGGCGGCGGCGAGCTCGGCGCTAGCGTGGCGGCCATCGCGGCCGACGACCAGCCGTGCCACGCCCTGCTCGCGCGCCTCGCTGCCCACCGCACGCCCGATCCAGCGGGCGACCTCGGCATCGAGGGTCTCGCTGACTACGCCCCGGATGTCGTAGGCGCGGAAGATGGATGCGGGTACCTGCGCTGCGCTCACGGGCTCCTCCTCGTCGCTCGCTCTCGGGACCGCGCCCGCCGGGCACTCCTTCCCCATGGGCCTGGTGCCGGTAGCTAGGCGGTGCCGCTGTGGCCGAACCCGCCACTGCCTCGAGCCGTGGTCGTGGCGAAGGCGTCCACGTAGGTCAGCTCCACCTGCACAACCGGCTGGAACAGCAGCTGCGCGATGCGCTCGCCCGGCTCGACAGTGTACGGTGCCGTGCCGTCGTGGGCGAGGATAACCCCGATCTCGCCGTGGTAGTCGGAATCGATGACCCCGATCCCTTGCGCCACCCGCAGGCCGTGCTTGAGCGAGAGCCCGGAGCGCGAGGCCACCACGCCTACCAGGCCCGGATCGTGGATGTGCACCGCCAGCCCGGTCCCGATCAGCCGGCGCTCACCGGGCTGGAGGGCGAGCGGCCCGGACAGGCAGGCGCGCAGATCCATGGCGGCGGAGCCGTCAGTGGCATACCCCGGCAGCGGGATCTCGCTACCAAGGCGCTCGTCTACGATACAGGCTTCGATCTTGCGGTGCATGCGCTCTCCTGGGTCGTCAATCCTGGAAGCC
The DNA here is from genome assembly GCA_913055575.1 of uncultured Ectothiorhodospiraceae bacterium. Taxonomy (GTDB): domain Bacteria; phylum Pseudomonadota; class Gammaproteobacteria; order Nitrococcales; family Halorhodospiraceae; genus Halorhodospira. The sequence continues at coordinate 9,934 of CAJXLI010000050.1, read as the reverse complement.
GGCACGCTCGGCGACGGTCCGCAGCAGCGCCCGGGCCAGGTCCAGCTTGGGCTGCTGCGGTAGCGATACGCCACCGTCCGCCCAGAGGACCTCCAGGGCATTGTCCTCGACGCCGAAGCCCTGCCCCGGGCCCACGCGGTTGGCAGCGATCATGTCCAGCCCCTTGTCGACCAGCTTGCGCCGGGCATGGGCGGTCACCTCCTCGGTCTCGGCGGCGAAGCCGACCACGAACGGCCGCGGCGAGCGCGCCGCCACGGCGCGCAGGGTATCGGGAGCCGGCTCCAGCTCCAGGGTCAGCGCCCCGCGGTCTTTCTTGACCTTCTCGGCCGCCTCCCGCTGGGGGCAGTAGTCGCTCACCGCCGCGGCGGCAATCAGGCAATCCGCCGCGTCGGCACGGGCCAGGACGGCGTCGTACAGCTGCTCGGCGCGCTCGATGTCGACGCGCTCCACCCCCGGCGGCGTAGGCAGCTCGACAGGGCCGGTGACCAGCACCGTGCGGGCGCCGGCCTCGCGCGCCGCGGCGGCGATGGCGAAGCCCATGCGCCCGGAGCTGCGGTTGGTCAGGTAGCGCACCGGATCCACAGGCTCGCGGGTCGGGCCGGCGGTGACCAGCACCGTCCGGCCCGACCAGGATCCGGCTCCGCCCGGGGCCGTCCCGGGCTCAAGGACCGCGGCGGCGATGGCCGCCGGCTCGCTCATGCGCCCCTCGCCGTACTCCCCGCAGGCCTGCTCCCCCGCCTCGGGGCCGACGAGGGCCACGCCGCGGCGGCTCAGGGTGGCCGTGTTCGCCTGCGTAGCGGCGGCCTCCCACATGGCGTTGTTCATGGCTGGCGCCACGGTGATCGGCGCCCGGGTGGCCAGGCACAGGGCGGCCGGCAGGTCGTCGGCCCGGCCCTGGGCGAGACGCGCCAGGAAGTCCGCCGTCGCCGGGGCGACGACGACGCGGTCCGCCCAGCGGGCCAGCTCGATGTGGCCCATGCCGGCCTCGGCCGCCGCATCGAGCAACTCGGTCCGGACTCGATGGCCGGACAGGGCCTGGAAGGTCAGCGGGGCCACGAACCGCTGCGCGCCGGCGGTCATCGCCACCTGCACCTCAGCACCGCCCCGGCGCAGCTCGCGCACCAGGTCCACGGCCTTGTAGGCGGCGATCCCGCCGGTGACGATCAGCAAGATGCGGGGAAAGGGGCTCGGCGTCGACATACGCACATTGTCGCAGATCCCGAAAAAACACGCGCAGCAGTGCTACACCGGCGTCTAACGGGGTTGAAAGCTGCAGCGCATTCTATACCGTCGTCCCAAGCAACGGAGGGGCATAAGGAGGGGCCATGAGCCAAGACCATGCGCAAGCGACCGAGGCGTCGTACCGAGACGAGGCGTTTACGCAGGACAGCGGCGAGGCCGCCGGGCGCAGGTCGGCCCGAGGGCGGCTGACGCTGCGCGATATGTTCGGCGCCGCCGAGGAGCCGGACTTCGACAGCTACGAGGCGCTGGACGCGCACATCCGGCGCACCGAGACCAGCACCCGTATCCGCATGATTGGTATCCCGGCCGGTGCTGTCATCCTGGTAGCGGGCCTGAACCTGGTGGGCGCGCAGCAGATCGCCATCGCGCTGACGTTCCCGCTCCTGTTCATAGCCGGCCTGTTCATGATGACGGCGAACATCAACCGCTACCACCTCAAGCGGCTCAAGCGCCTGCGGGAGAGCTGGGCGGACTGAGAGCCGGTAGCGCCGCAACGCCGCAGGGACGCGGCGCGGCTCGATGCTGCCAAGGGAGGGCAGTACCATGTCGATCCGATCCTGGCCGCAAGCGGAGCGGCCGCGCGAGCGGCTTATACAGCACGGCCCCGAGGCCCTGTCGGATGCCGAGCTGCTCGCCATCTTCCTGCGCACCGGCCGGCGCGGCCAGTCCGCCGTAGCGCTCGCCCGGGAGCTGCTCGACGCCTTCGACGGCCTGCGCGGCCTCTTCGAGACGGACCGCGAGCACTTCGCTGCACGCCCGGGCCTGGGCGACGCCAAGTTCGCCCAGCTCCAGGCGGTGCTGGAGATGGCCCGCCGGCACCTCGGCGAGGAGCTACGCCGGGGGCCGGCGCTCACCAGCCCGGCCCAGACCCGGCGCTACCTCGCCGCACAGCTGCGCCACCACCCCCAGGAGGTCTTCGGCGGCCTCTTCCTGGATAACCGCCACCGGGTCATCGGCTTCGAGGAACTCTTCCGCGGGACCATCGACGGCGCCAGCGTCTACCCGCGCGAGGTGGTACGTCGAGCCCTGAAGCACAACGCCGCGGCCGTGATCGTCGCCCACAACCACCCCTCCGGGGTGGCCGAGCCGAGCCCGGCCGACGAGAGCCTGACCCACCGCCTTCGCGAGGCGCTGGGCCTGGTCGATATCCGCCTGCTGGATCACTTCGTGGTGGGGGACGGGGAGCCGGTCTCCCTCGCCGAGCGCGGGGTGCTCTAGGCCCCGCAGCGGGCCCGGCGCCCCCGTCAGGCGCTGACCGCGCTGCGGAGCTTGCTGATCGCGTTCTTCTCGAGCTGGCGTACCCGCTCGGCAGAGACGCCGTAGCGGGTGGCGAGCTCCTGCAGGGTCTGGCGCTCCTCCTCGAGCCAGCGCCCGCGCAGGATCTGCTGGCTGCGCTCGTCGAGCTGGCTCAGGGCGCTGTGCAGGGTCTCGTCGCGGTGGGAGCCCCAGTCCTCGCTCTCGACCACCGCGGCCGGATCGAAGCTGCGATCCTCCAGGTACGCCGCCGGCGCCCGGGTGGGCTCCTCGTCGTCGTCGCCGAGCAGCGGGTCGAAGCCCAGGTCGTGGCCCGAGAGGCGGGACTCCATCTCCAGCACCGTCTCCGGCTGGACGCCGAGATCGCTGGCCACCGCCTCGACCTCCTCGCGGCTCATCCAGCCCAGGCGCTTCTTGGCGCCACGCAGGTTGAAGAAGAGCTTGCGCTGCGCCTTGGTCGTCGCGACCTTGACGATGCGCCAGTTGCGCAGGATGTACTCGTGGATCTCGGCGCGGATCCAGTGCACGGCGAAGGAGACCAGGCGCACGCCCACGCTGGGGTCAAAGCGCTTGACCGCCTTCATCAGGCCGATATTGCCCTCCTGGATGAGGTCGCCCAGCGCCAGCCCGTAGCCGCGGTAGCCACGGGCGATGTGGACGACGAAACGCAGGTGCGAGAGCACGAGCTGCCGCGCGGCGTCCAGGTCGTTCTCGTAGTGGCAGCGCCGCGCCAGCTCGTACTCCTCATCCTGATCAAGCACCGGAATCTGATTGACAGCCTGGATATACGCCTCCTCGCTGCTCGTCGGCAGCGGGAGATTGGCGTTCCCGACCTGCATCAGCTCCGTGCTCATAGCCGATCTCACCTCCAAGCTGAACTCACCCTTCGAAACGCTAGCTACACCCCTTGGACCCGACGGGACCTTGTCGGTTCCCTTCCTGGGGACGCTACCGCTGGCCTTCAAGAGGCGCTCCTGCGGCATCCCCTACACCCCAAGTGTAGGACATCCACCAGGGGTATGGCGATTCACCGCGGCTCGATGGCGGCCAGGTGGCGGGCGACCGCCGTCCACGCACCGAGCACGCCCAGGGCGCCGCCGATCAACAGCAGGAGGAGGCCGTTGCCCAACCCCATGCCGCTGAGGGTGAACGCGACGCCGTAGGCCTCGGCCAGCCGATCCACCGGGCCGGCGAGGCTCCACCGGCCCACCCCGGTAAGCCCCCAGGCGAGGCCGCCGCCGAGCAGGCCGTAGCCGAGGCCCTCGTAGAGGAAAGGCCGGCGCACGAAGCCGTCGCTGCCGCCGATGAGCTTGACGATCTCGATCTCCTCGCGGCGGCTCTCGATGGTCAGGCGGATCGTGTTGCCGATAACCAGGATCACCGCCAGCGCCAGCAGGGCACCGGTCGACCACAGGGCGCGCTCCGCGAGGGAGACGAGGGCGTGGAGCCGCTCGACCCACGCTTGATCGAGCCGCATGCGGGCGATCGCTTCCGTATCGGCGAGCGCGTCGGCGAGGCGGCTCACCTCGCCGGGGGAGAGCGACGGCTCGACGGTGGCCACCAGCACCGGCGGCAGGGGGTTGTCCTCCAGCAGATCCAGGGCGGCATCGAAGGTCGACTCGGCGCGGAAGGCCGCCAGGGCCTCCTCCGGGGAAATCGCCTCCACGCCAGCCACCCCGGCGCGATCCGCGATCGCCTCGGCGCGGCGCTGCAGGGTGTCGGCCCCGGCATCGCGCTCCAGGAACAGGGAGATGCGCGGCGCCCCCTCCTCCCACCCCCCGGCAACCCGCTCGATGTTGTCCAGCGCCAGCATGAACACCGCCGGCAGCGCCAGGGCTATGCCTACCACGGCGGCAGTGAGGAGGCTGTGCACCGGCGCGCTACGGGCCCGTGCCAGCGCACTCGCCGCCGCCTGCCCGTGGCGCAGCAGGTAGAGCAGCGGCGCGGGCGACGGCCGTCCCGACCGGGGCCGGTCACGGCGACGGCGGGCGCGCGGCGGGGCCCGCTGATCCCGGGCCCCGGCGCGAGCCGGGCGGCGCCTGGGCGTGGCGCCGCGCGCCGGTTGACGGGCCATCAGGCGGCCTCCCGGCCCGAGCGATCGGCCACCAGCTCGCCCTGCCGCAAGTTCAGGGTCCGGTAGCCGAGCCGCTCCACCAGCCCGAGATCGTGGGTGGCCACGAGGACCGTGGTGCCGATCTCGCCGAAGGCGGTGAACAGGCGCATGATCTCGTCGGACAGGCCCGGATCGAGATTGCCGGTCGGCTCATCCGCGAGGAGCACCGGCGGGCGGTTGACGACAGCCCGGGCGAGGCCCGCCCGCTGCTGCTCGCCCCCCGAGAGCGTGACCGGGTAGGCGCCTTCCTTGCCCAGCAGGCCTACCTTATCGAGCGCCGCCCGTACCCGGCGCGCCGCCTCGCGCCGCGGGATGCCCACGATCTCCAGCGGCAGGGCCACGTTGCCGAAGACCGTCCGGTCCCCGAGCAGGCGGTGATCCTGGAACGTCACCCCGACCCGCTGGCGCAGCAACGGTACCTTGCGCCGGGGAAGCTGGCCGACGTCCACGCCACCGACCAGCACCCGCCCGCCGCTGGGGCGCTCCAGGCGCGGGATCAGGCGCAGCAGCGTGCTCTTGCCCGCGCCGGAGTGGCCGGTGATGAAGACCAGCTCGCCCTCGCCGATAGCCAGGCTCACGCCGCGCAGCCCGTCCCGGCCGGCCTGCTGGTAGCGCTTGCTGACCCGGTCGAGGCGGATCATTCCGCCGTCAGCGCCTCCGCGAAGTCCGCGGCCCGGAAGGTGCGCAGGTCCTCGACCCGCTCGCCGACCCCGATGTAGCGCACCGGGATCCCCAGCCGCTCGGCCAGGGCCAGGAGGACGCCGCCGCGCGCCGTGCCGTCGAGCTTGGTGACGGCGAGGCCGGTGACATCCACGGCCGCCCCGAACTGCTCGGCCTGGGATAGGGCGTTCTGGCCGTTGCCGCCGTCGAGGATGAGGAGGGTCTCGTGCGGGGCCTCCCCATCCTGGCGGCCGAGGACGCGGCGGATCTTGCGCAGCTCGTCCATCAGGTTGGACTGGGTGTGGAGCCGACCGGCCGTGTCCGCGATGAGGACGTCGGCGCCCCGGGCGAGGGCTGCCTGGTGGGCGTCGTAGACCACCGACGCCGGGTCGGAGCCGGTGGGCTGGGCGATCACCGGGCAGCCGACCCGCTCGCCCCACTCCTGGAGCTGCTCCACCGCCGCCGCCCGGAAAGTATCCCCGGCGGCGATCATCACCGAGCGCCCCTCCTCCTGGAAGCGGGCGGCGAGCTTGCCGATGGTCGTGGTCTTGCCGGCGCCGTTGACCCCCACCGTGAGGATGACGAAGGGGCGCTTGCTCGTGTCGATCTCCAGCGGCTGCTCGACGGGCTCGAGGATATTGCTGATCTCGGTCCGCAAGGCCTCGAGGACCGTCTCGCCGGAGCCGATGTTGGCGTTGCCCACGCGCTGCACCAGGCCGTCGAGGACCTTCTGCGTGGCCTCCATGCCTACGTCCGCCTGGAGCAGCCGCATCTCCAGCTCCTCGAGCAGCTCGTCGTCGAGCTCGCGCCGGCCCACGAAGAGGGTCGCCAGGCCCTCGGTGAGCCCGGTGCGCGTCCGCCGTAGCCCGTTGCGCAGCCGGCCCATCAGGCCGGTGCGCTTGTCGCTCTTATCGCTATCGCTCATGGACCTTCGGCACCGTCGTCGTTGTCAGAGGTGTTACGGGCCGCGCAGCGGCCCGAGACGCTACGATGCCGGGTATCCTACCATTGGCGGGTAAGCCGGCGACGACCCGCCCGAGAGGAGCCATGACCCTGCTATACCGATGTGCCGCCGCCCTGCTGCTCGCCGGCCTCGCCACCGCCGCTGAGGCCGCCGAGATCCACGAGCACGAGCTCGACAACGGGCTGACGGTGCTCGTCGAGGAGGATCATCGCGCCGGGGTGGCGGTCTCCATGCTCTGGTATCACGTCGGGGCCAGCTACGAGCACCGCCCCATCACCGGGGTCTCCCACGCCCTCGAGCACATGATGTTCAAGGGCACCGAGCAGCGCGACAGCGGCGAGTTCTCCCGGCTCATCTCCCGGGAAGGCGGCGAGCACAACGCCTTCACCGCCCGCGACTACACGGCCTACTACGAGATGCTCGCCGCCGACCGGCTGGAGCTGGCCCTCGAGCTCGAGGCCGAGCGCATGCACCAGCTGGCCCTCGACCAGGCGGCATTCGAGCGCGAGATGCAGGTCATCCGGGAGGAGCGCCGGCAACGGGTGGCGGACTCGCCCGAGGCCCGCGCCTTCGAGCGCTTCAACGCGACCGCCTATATGGCCAGCCCCTACCGGGACCCGATCATAGGCTGGCGGCACGACCTGGCGCGCATGGAGCTCGCCGACCTGGCGGCGTGGTACGAGCGCTGGTACGCCCCGGCCAACGCCACCCTGGTCGTCGTCGGCGACGTGGAGCCCGAGGCCATATTCGATATGGCCGAGCGCCACTTCGGCGCCGTGCCGGCGCGGGCGGCCGGGTCGCCGCCCGAGGGACGGGAGATCGATACCGCGCCGGGCAAGCGGCAGGTAGAGCTGACGCTCGACGACGCCCGGGTGCCGCTGCTGTACCTGGCCTACAACGCACCGTCCCTGGCTACCGCCGAGCGGCCGCGGGACGCCTACGCCCTGCTGATGGCCGCGGAGATCCTCGACGGCGGCAGCTCGGCCCGGCTGCCGGCGCGCCTGGTCCGGGGCGAGGGGATCGCCACCAGCGCCTCGGCAAGCTACTCGGCGGTCGTGCGGCTGGACACCCTCTTCTCGCTGGTGGCCCGGCCGAGCGACGCGAGCGGCCTCGACGGCCTGGCGGAGGCGCTGCGGGCCGAGGTCCGCCGCCTGCGGCAGGAGCCCGTGGGCGAGGCGGAGCTCCAGCGCGCCGTGACCCGGCTGATGGCCAGCGAGGTCTACGAGCGTGACGCCCCCATGGGCCGGGCGCGGCAGCTCGGCCGGCTGGAGGCGACGGGCATCGGCTGGCGCGAGCGGGAGCGGTTTGAGGCGCGCATCCGCGCCGTGACCCCGGCGGATATCCAGCGGGTAGCCCGCCGCTACCTGCAGCCGGAACGGCTCACCATCGGCCGCCTGCTGCCTGCCGACGACGGGGAGGCGTAATGGCTGCGCGACACCTGCTCTACGCCGTCGTGGCCGCGCTCGCGGCGGCCGCCGCCCTGGGCACCGGGGCCGTCGCCGCCGAGGAGGCCGTGGCCCCCGAGGTGCAGCGCTGGCAGGCGCGCGCGGGCGCCCCGGTCTACTTCGTCGAGGCCCACGAGGTGCCCATGGTGGATGTGGCGGTGGTCTTTGATGCCGGCAGCGCCCGGGACGGCGATACCCCGGGGCTGGCGCGGCTGACAGCGCGCACCCTGGATCAGGGTGCTGATGGCATGGACGCCGGCACGTTGGCCCGCCGGCTGGAGGACACCGGCGCCCGGCTATCCACCTCCGTCGATCGCAGCCAGGCCCGGGTGCACCTGCGCAGCCTCTCGGAGGAGGCCCCGCTGGCCGAGGCCACGGCCCTCTTCCGGCAGGTGCTCGCCGAGCCGACTTTCAAAGAGGCCGCCATCGAGCGGGAGCGCCAGCAGATGCAGCAAGCGCTCCGCGTCCAGCGCCAATCAGCCTCCAAGGTCGCCGAGCGCGCCCTCTACGAGGCGATGTACGGCGAGCACCCGTACGCCACGCCGCCGGCCGGTACCGATGAGGGCCTCGCCGCCCTGGATCCGGGACGCGTAGCCGCCTTCCACGAGGCGCACTACGTGGCCGCCAACGCCGGTATCGCCATCGTCGGCGACCTCGAGCGCGCGGAGGCGGAGGCACTGGCCACCCGGGTGCTCGACGCCTTGCCGGCCGGGGAGCCGGCCCCGGCCCTGCCGGAGCCGCCTGCCGAGCCGGCAGAGGACGAGATCCGGATCGACTTCCCGGCTACGCAGACCGCCATCGCTATGGGCCTGCCCGCCATCGCCCGCGGCGAGGAGGCGCTCGAGTACCCGCTGCGCGTTGCCGACCAGGTCCTCGGCGGGGGCGGGCTGGTCTCGAGACTCTTCCGCGCCATGCGGGAGGAGCGGGGGCTGTCCTACAGCACGGCCAGCCGCCTCCACGTCGAGCCGGTGCGCGGCCCCTGGATCGTCCGCTCCAGCGTCAAGGCCGAGCGCACCGAGGAGGCCCTGTCGGTCCTGCGCAGCGAGATCCGGCGCCTCACCCAGGAGGGGCTCGACGCGACCGAGATCGACGACGCAGTCCGCCACCTCACCGGCTCCTTCCCTCTGGCCCTGGCGAGCAATAGCGGCCTGCTCCGGCAGCTGAGCGCGATGGCGGCCCATCGCTTGCCGGCGGATCACCTGGCCCGCTACATCCCGCGCATGGAGGCGGTAGACCCGGCCTCTGTCCAACAGGCCCTCGACGCCCGCCTGGATCCGGAGCGCATGGTCACCGTCATCGTCGGCCCGGACGTCGAGGCGACAGGAGCGGAGCCCGAGTGAGCCGGAGGCAGGACGGACAGCTGCGCATCATCGGGGGCCAGTGGCGAGGCCGGAAGCTGCCGGTGCCGACCACCGGCGAGGCGGTACGCCCGACCGGCGACCGTATCCGCGAGACCCTGTTCAACTGGCTGGCGCCAACCCTGCCTGGGGCCCGGTGCCTCGACCTGTTCGCCGGCAGCGGCGCGCTGGGGCTGGAGGCCCTCTCCCGCGGCGCCGCCGAGGCCGTCCTGGTGGAGCGCGACCGCGGCGCGGCCGAGACCCTGCGCCGGAACCTGGCCACCCTGGGCGCCGAGGGGGGCCGCATCGAGGCCGCCGACGCCCTGGCCTACCTGGGCCGCCCGCCGTCGGCGGCATTCGAGGTCGTCTTCCTCGATCCGCCCTACGAGACCGATCTGCTATCGGCGTGCTGCCGGGCCCTGGCCGACCAGGGATGGCTCGCAGCGGGGGCGCAGATCTATATTGAGTCCCGTGCCGGCGCGGAGCTGCCGCAGCTGCCCGCCGCCTGGGCGCTACGCCGCGAGGGCCGCGCCGGGCGCTGCCGCTACCGATTGCTCCGCGCCGGCGGAGCGACAGCCACCGAGGAGTGAGGAGCCATCGATGGGGGTAACCGCCATCTATCCCGGGACCTTCGACCCCGTTACCCACGGGCATACGGACCTTATCCAGCGCGGTGCCCGCCTGTTCGATCGGCTGGTAGTAGGGGTCGCTGCCAATCCCAGCCCCTCCAAGGCCCCCGCCTTCACCGTCGAGGAGCGCCTGGAGCTGGTCCGGACCGCCCTCGAGGGGGTCGAGAACGTAACGGTGGAGGCCTTCTCGACCCTGCTGGTGGAATTCGTCGCCCGGCACGAGGCGCAGGTCATCGTCCGCGGCCTGCGCGCCGTGTCCGATTTCGAGTACGAGTTCCAGCTCGCCAGCA
>CAJXLI010000049.1 GCA_913055575.1 uncultured Ectothiorhodospiraceae bacterium | reverse complement strand
GAGGAATGTGTAGCGCCCCTCGGTGTCGATCCCGACGACGCCCTCGGCGAGGCTCTCCAGGAGCTGGTGCTGGAAGGCCTGCGCCGAGCGGAGCTCGGAGATATCGTGGACCAACGTGGTGTAGCCCTCGAGCGTGCCGGTCTCATCCCGATGCGCCAGGATGGTCTGCCAAGCCCGTCTCTCGGTGCCGTCGGGGCGGAGGGTCGCCGTCTCCCCTTCCCAGCTACCGGTCCGGGCCGCTTCCGCCAAGCCCTCCTTACGGACCTTGCGGGCGGCCCAAGGCGGATGGATCTCGTCGATCCACACGGGCGGGTCGGCATACTCGCGGGCGACCGCCCGATTCGCGGTAGGGTTGTCATAGCGGATCCGGCCCTCGGGGTCCGCCATGCCGAACCGGCTGGGACTGGCATCCAGGGTCTCCAGCAGCCGATCGCGCTGCTGAAGCGCCCGGTGCCACTCGGTGACTTCCATAAGGGCCATGCGGTAGCAACGCGGGGCTGCCTCATCTGGCGGGGATACCGGCCCAGCCTCGGCCTGGACGACCCGCTCGGTCGAGGCCGCGTTCTGCAGTCGGAGGGTGACCGGCTGCGGGGCCATCTGCGGATGGAGGGCGCAGCGGTAGGCGACCCAGGTATCGTGGCTGTCCGGGTGGAGCTGCTCCGCGAGGTCTGTCCCCTGGAGCGCCTGGGGATCAGCCCCGAGGAAGGCGGCGGCCCGCTCATTCAGCGCCTCGATGCGCCCGTCGCCATCCAGGATGAGGTAGCCGGTGGGCGCCTGATCGAAACGGTCGTGGTAGCGGTCGCAGACGTCCTGAAGCTCCCGGTACTGCTGGTGGAGCTCGGCGTAATCGCGCTGGAGCGCTTCCGAGAAGGCCCGCAGCTCGGTCTCGCTCATCCGGGCTGGATCCTTCCCAGGCTCGGGGCTCGGGGGCGGGGCCGCGTCCGTCATCCGGTGATCCTATCGGCTGACTCAGGAACGAGCGCTTCCCGGGAGCGATCTGTTCCGCAGGCTGTGCAACTAGGGGCGATCAAGGTACATCCCTGATCTCGCAATGTGTGGCGGGTTGCTGGGCTTGTAAGGGTAGGCCGCCAGTAGCTGGCGTGCAATCAGTACGCCTTCGGCGTCTCGGCCCAGGGCTGCTCGGCGTTCAGCGCGGGAGCGCTGTGGCCCTGCTGCGCTCCAGCCCGGGCCGCTGACCCGCCACATGCACGATCTAGGATTGTTAAGCGCACGGTGATATGTTCATGGGCCGCCAAGAGCCGAGGGGCAGTCCTCCAAGAGCTGCCCCTCGGGCCAGGAGCGGCCCCTTCGGCAGGGGCGAGCCGTGTACAGCAACATGAGGATCGAAACGATGGCGAGTCAGGCTTACGCCGGTGCCGGGCGCTACTGCGGGCCGGCTAGCCGGGTGAGGGCGAGTGGCAGGCTGGCCGGGAAGCTCCGAGCGAGCGCGCAGGCCACCACCCTGATCGGCCTGCTGGTTGCCGGGACCGCGAGCGCCGAAGAGGCCCACTGGAGCTACTCCGGCGAGACGGGGCCCGAGCACTGGGGGGAGCTCACCGAGGCGTTCGAGCGCTGCGGGGACGGCCGCAACCAGTCGCCGATCAACCTGGCGGATCGGGTCGAGGCCGAGCTGGGCTCCGTCCGCTTCGACTACGGTACGGGCATCCAGTCCGTGGTGAATAACGGCCATACAGTCAAGGCCCGGGTAGGCTCAGGTGCCGAGATGACCGTGAACGGCCACCGCTTCGCCCTTGAGCAGTTCCATTTCCACGCGCCCAGCGAGCATCAGGTCCAGGGCGAGTACTTCGATATGGAAGGCCACTTCGTCCACGCCGATGCCGACGGCAATCTGGCCGTGGTGACGGTGATGTTCGAGGAGGGAGACGCTAGCCCCGCTGTGGGGCAGCTGTGGCAGGCCATGCCCATGGAGGCGGGTGCCGAGCGCACCCTGGAGGACGCCCGAGGCTTCCGCCCGGGTGACCTCTTGCCCGAGGACAAGGCCTACTACCGCTACAACGGCTCCCTGACCACGCCGCCCTGCAGCGAGGGGGTCCTGTGGCTGGTGCTGAAGGAGCCGGTGACCGTCTCCGGCTCCCAGGTCGGGCTGTTCCGGGAGGCCATGGACAATAACGACAACAATCGGCCGGTGCAGCCGCGCAACGCCCGCGCGGTCATGGAGTAGATGACCGGTACCGCTAGAGAGAGAAGGGGTGAGCCAGGGAGCCTGCTGCTCCCTGGCTCGGCCCTTGCGCCGGCTCAGCGGCGGCGGTAGCGGTCGAAGGCCCGCTCCAGCTCCTCGGGATCGAGGTCCGCCGAGTTGACCACGCCACTGCCGACCATGATCGCCTCATGGTTCTCCTGCCAGCTCTGTAGTTCCGCCTCGCCAGCCTGCGGCATGAACCAGCCGCGCGTCGCGAACAGCAGCCCGATGAGGGGCGATAGCCAGCACACGATGGCGAACGGCGCGTAGACCAGGGTCGGGATGCCGAGCGCACCGGCCGTGAAGGCACCGCCTGCGCCCCACGGGACCAGGGGATTGATCATGGTCCCGCCTTCCTCGATCGAGCGCGAAAGGTTGAGGGTCGACTGGCCCTGGCCCCGGTAGACGGGGGCGAACATCCGCCCGGGTAGCGCGATCGACAGGTACGGGTCGCCCGAGATCAGGTTGGTGCCGGCGGCGCTGCCCGTGCTGGCTGCGAAGAGGGAGAAACGGCCCCGGACGCGCTGGATGATGGCGTTCAGGATCGCCTCGATGCTGCGCATCTGCTCCAGCATGCCGCCGAAGGCCAGGGCGATGAGCACCAGCGATATGGTCCACATCATCGACTGGATGCCGCCGGTCGAGAGCAGCTCATCTACCGAGTCGACACCGGTATCGCTGACGAACCCGTCCTGCATGACCGTGACGACGGTTGTCACGTCCGCCCCCTGGACGAGGACCGCCATGACCGCCCCGGTGAGGGCGCCCGTGAAGAGGGTCGGCAGCACGGGAAACCGCGACATGGCCAGGGCCATGACCACCACCGCGGGCAGCAGGAGCACCGGATGCAGGGTGAACTGCGCCTCCAGGCCCGCGAGGATGGTCTCGATACGGCCCGCCTCCAGCTCCGTGCCGGCGTAGCCGAAGCCGATGGCCCAGTAGGCTGCGCCGGCGATGATGAGCGCCGGTACCGAGGTCGCCATCATGTTGCGGATGTGGCTGAAGAGGTTGGTACCGGTGACAGCGGGCGCCAGGTTGGTCGTGTCGGACAGCGGCGACATCTTGTCGCCGAAGAAGGCGCCGGAGACGATGGCGCCGCCGGTCAGGGCCATCGGGACGCCGAGCCCCTCCCCGATGCCGACCAGCGCCAGGCCGACCGTGCCGACGGTGCCCCACGAGGTGCCCACGGCCATGGAGACCACCGCCGAGAGGATCATCGCCGTGAGCAGGAACAGCTCCGGCGTGATCAGGAGCAGCCCGTAATAGATCAGCAGCGGCACGGTCCCGGATAGGATCCACGTGCCGATGATCATCCCCACCGTGATCAGGATGGCCACCGACTGCAGGCCGATGTGGACCACGTGGTAGAGCCCGTTCTCCATGCGCCACCAGCGGATGCCGCGGTACCAGCCGAGCGCTCCGGTGAACGCGATACTGAGGGCCAGCGGCACGTGGGGAACGAACTCCTCGAAGGCGACAATCTGGAAGATCATCAACCCCATGGTGAAGATGATCGGCAGGAGGGCTACGGTCAGGGTAGGCAGCGGGATGGTCGATTCATCCCGGCTCGTTGCCTCTTCGCGCGTCATGCTTGCTCCAGCGTTGCTGCGGGAGCGCGTATTATCGCTATAGCACGCGCGCTTGCAAGGAGAGCCTGGCCGGGCCGGCGTACCGGCGATCCTGGCCGCGTGCCCGGGCGGCTGGAGGTAGACCGGTCAGCGCGATCTAATCGAGGCGCCTTTTTCAATGTTAGATTAAGAAGTAGTAGAAAACTGCGCGGAGGCCACCCCCTTGGCACCGGAGCCGTCGCCACTGAACCTGTACCGTGCCGTCTTCAAGCAGGCTCGGGACCCCATCCTGATCGTGGATGGCCCTCGGCTTCGAGACGCCAACGCGGCCGCGGCCTCCCTCTGGGCAGCCCCGGACCGGGCGTCGCTGCTGGCCTGCACCCTGTCCGAGCTCGTCGCCGCCGACTCGCTGGAGGATGAGCCCCATGGCGCGACGCTGGCGGAGCGCCTGGCGCGCACCCAGCAGCCGGGACATGCCACGTACACCTGGCGCCTACGTCGGTGGGACGGTACGGCGCCTGATGTGGAGATCCGCGCTACCCCCCATGAGGACGTCGAGGGCCCGCTCCTGGTCTACGTGCAGCCTCGTCACGGCGCGTCCCCGGATGCAACGCTGTCGCCGCAGCACCCCGACTGGGACCATGTCCTCGACCGGGGCTCGCTCGATAGCAACCCGGTTTCCGTCCTCAAGGAGAAGGACGCCATACCGCCCGAGGCGCAGGAGGGTTTTGTCCGCCAGCTACTGCAGAGTCTCGGGGAGGGCGTCTTCGGCGTGGACAGCGATGGCCGTTTCACCTTCCTCAACGCTGCAGCCTACCGTATGCTCGGCTTCGCCGAGGAATCCGCGGCCCCCCTCGGGCGCAATGCCCACGAGCTGACCCACCACAGCTATCCGGATGGCTCGCCCTTCCCGGCCGAGGCTTGCCCCATCGACCGCGTTCGGCGCACCGGCGAGCCTCTCGATGCCTGGGAGGATCACTTCTGGCGGGCCGACGGCACGAGCTTCCCGGTCCTCGTCTACGCGGCGCCCTTGCCGAATGTCGAGCGGGGTCGCGCGGGGGCCGTCGTCTCCTTCCAGGACCTGAGTGAGCGGGTGGCTAAAGAGCGCCGATACCGCCTGGCGCAAGAGGCTGCCCGTTTCGGCATCTGGGAGTGGGATCTCGACGCGGATCGTATCTACTGGGACTCGGCCTGTTGGGAGATGATCGGCTATGACCCGACCGCCCAGGCCTCGGTGCTCAGGTACGCCGATTGGCGGGCGCAGGTCCACCCCGCCGATCTTGAGCAGGCTGAGGCTGTGGTGCAGGAGCAGGTCGCGCGCGGGGAGCCCTTCACCGTCGAGTTCCGCTATCGGCGCGCCGACGGCGGATGGCGGTGGGTCCAGGGGCGCGGGCAGGTCACCAGGTGGGCGCCGGACGGCGGGCCCGGGTACGTCATGGGCGTCCACATGCCGATCGACCAGCTCAAGGAGAAGGAGCGGGCGCAGAAGCAGCTGACCGCGATCCTGGAGAGCACGCCGGACCTGGTCTCGATCGCAAACCCCGACGGCCGAATCCTGTACCTGAACCGCGCGGGCCGGAAGATGCTCGGGGTGCCGCAATCGAGCCAGAGCCCGAGTTCCTGGAGTGAGGCACCGAGCGATACCGGGGAGCTCTTTGTAGGCGGCTCGAGTAGCCACCCCGCGTGGGCCAGCAGGCTCATCTGCGACACCGGCATCCCCACAGCCCTGAGCCAGGGATGGTGGGAGGACGAGACGGCGATCCTGGATGCCGCGGGCGAGGAGATCGCCATGTCGCAGGTGATCCTCGCCCACTACGACGAGCACGGTGAGGCGCTGCGCATTTCCACGATCCTGCGCGATCTGCGCCCGCAAAAGGTTCTCCAGCATCGCCTGGAGCAGCACCAGGAGCTGCTCGGCCAGCTGCTGACGATCGTCGGCTCCGCCAGCCCGCTGGAAGAGAAGCTCCATGCAATCCTGCGGCTCGGCACCTCCGCCTTCGGGCTCCCCTACGCCGTGCTGGGGCGGGTCGACGAGAGCGAGTACGCCATCCGTGCCGCCGTGACACCGGACGGGCCCCCTCAGCCGGGCCAGCGCCTCGATCTCGACCTGGCCTGCAGCACGCACATCTCAGCGGCCTCGGGGCCCGTCGGGGCCGGGCAACTCAAGGGGTCGAGGTATGCCCACTACCCCTGCTACTGGGTCCACGCCATCGAGGCCTACCTGGGTGTGCCGGTGCAGGTTAGCGACGCCCAGGACGGCGCGCTGCTGTTCTACAGCCATGAGCCGCGGGAGGCCTTCAGCGACTTTGAGTGGCAGCTGCTGCGGCTCATGGGCCAATGGCTCACCTATGAGCTGACCAATGAGGCGCAGCGCCATGCCCTGGTCCGAGAGGCCATCACCGATCACCTGACCGAGCTCTTCAACCGGCAGCACTTCGAGGCCGAGCTGCACCGATCGCTGGCCCAGGTGAGGCGGCATGGCCGCGCCATGGGGCTGCTCCTTTTCGATATCGATTACTTCAAGGCGCTCAACGACCGGTACGGCCACGCCTGCGGGGATCAAGCGCTTGTCGAGATTGCGCGCCGGGTCCGCGGCATGCTGAGAGATACGGACTTGCTGTCGCGATGGGGCGGCGAGGAGTTCACCGTGATCCTGCCCGAGTCGGAGGAGCCCGGCATACGGGAGACCGCCGAGCGCCTCCGTACCTGCATCGAGGCCCATCCCCTTGCCGAGACGGGATCGATCACGATCAGTGTGGGGGCGACGCAGCTCCAGGGCGACGACGACCTCAACAGCGCCGTCCGGCGGGTTGATGACGCCCTGTATGCCGCCAAGAGGCAGGGACGTAACCGGGTCGTCTACCAGGCTGCGCCGACTGGGGGCGAGTGAGGCCTCCCCGAGCCCGGTTGGCGGCAGGCGGCCGTGCCGGGCATCTCCCCATCGGGCCGCGATGCCGCGGATCGTCCGCCATCGCAGCGGCAGGCGCTCAGGGGCGCGGCGGATCCTTGCGCCAGGGCCCCTCCGGCGGCCGCGCCGCGGCCTCGGGCTCGTCCGCCAGCCACCCGCGGAAGGTCTGCAGCAGCCGGTACCGGACGCGGTCGTCGGCGAGCGCTGCGCTGTGCCGGGCCCCCTCGATCCGCCATAGGTAGCGAGGCTCGTTGGCGGCCTCGTAGAGGCGTTCCCCGTGGCCCGGAGGGATGACGCGGTCGTCGCCGTCGACGACCAGCAACAGGGGGGTTGGGGCCAGGTCGGCGACGTGATCGATGGGCGCATAGGCGTCGCCGATGAGCCAGGAGAGGGGGTACTGGAACGGCCAGGTGAGCCAGAGGGCGCCCAGCTTATCCCGGGCGATCCCGCGGTAGCTGGCGAAGGCGCTCTCGGCGACGATACCGGCCGGCTCCTCACCCTCCCAGCGGGCAAGGGCCGTGATCGCGATGCTCGCCCCCAGGCTCTGGCCGAGGATCAGCAGCTGTTCCGGCTGCACGGCCTCGCGCTCGGTGACGGCCTCCAGGGCGGCCCGGGCGTCCCTGTGGACGCCGGCGAAGCTCGGCTCGCCCGCCGAGCGCCCGTAGCCGCGGTAGTCGAAGGCGAAGACGCGGAACCCGTGCCGGGGGAGCCACCAGACGGCGGCGATGTGGGTGCTGATATTCTGCGCATTGCCGTGGAAATGGACGACCGTGCCCCGGACCTCCTCGGTCTGGGCCGGGCCGAAGTCCGCCTCGAGGTGGGCCATCAGGGGCCGCTCACCGTCCGCGTCCCGCATCCGCTCCACCCCCACGCCGGCGCCCCAGGCCCAGCCCGGGAAGGGGCGGTTGCGAGGCGCCAGCGAGCGTGCCCCCAGCAGTTGCAGACGCTCCAGCGCCACGCCCCCTTCAGGCTCGCGGCCATCCCGCGGCTCGCTGCCGTGCTCATAGGCCCGTGCCGCGATCGACAGGAAGGAGACTTGGGCCCCCCGGAGGTAGCCGCCCGGCGGATCGAGCAGGTCGTGGTACGCCGCGCGCCATTGCAGCTCTGCGTAGCCGACGCCGCCGTACGTCCCCAGGCCGAGGCCGGCACGGCCGGTGCCGTGCCCCTCGTCCGGGCGCTGCTCCGGCCGGGGCGGGGGTGCGATGCTCGGGCCGTCTACATGGGCCCGGGCGGCCAGGAGGGTGTGGCGTCGCCGGCGCCCCTCGTCGCCGACGTCGGTGACGTGGCCGAGCTGTGCCAGGTAGGCCTCGGCCGTCTCGAGGAGCCGGGCCTGCTCCGCCTCCGGCAGGGCGGCGATCGCCTCATCGTCCGGCGCCAGCTCGCCGCGGGCGAGGGCGCGGGCCTGCTCGGCACGCTCGTGCGCCAGGTCGCCGAGCATGTGATCGAGGACACGGCGGCGCGAGGGTCGATAGCGCACCTCGCGCACCAGCCCCGCCTCCGCAGTGACCGCCCGGATCGTGTCACTCGGGATGGCCCAGAGGCCGAAGTCCCCGCGCAGCGTCAGGCTGGGGTCGGCCACCTCCAGCAGGGTCAGCAGCCGGTAGGAGCAGTTGTGCAGGAAGAAGTAGTACGGCATCGCTGCGCCGTCGAGCTCCCACAGGTGGGCGAGGAGGCGGTCAATGGCCGCCTCGTCGAGGTTGAGCTCATACACCCAGAGGTCGCGCTGCTCCATCCGGGTATACTGGTTGACCTTGTAGTAGTACGGCACGACGGCGTAGAGGCCCGGATAGCTGCCGAGCACGCCGCGCATGGCGAAGAGGACCCCGCTGTCGCCCCCGGCTCGTGCGGCGTGGTTGACCGAGTAGGCCGTCAGTGGGCGCTGCAGGTCGGCCCGGCTGTCGAGGCGCAGGAGGGTGTGCCCGAACATGGACGCGGGGTTGCCCATGTAGGCGTCGGCGTAGACCAGCACGACCCGCTCGGTATCGAGCCGGTCGCGCCAGGCCTGATAGGCCGGGCAGGCCGGGTCAGGCAGCGGCTGCCCGCGGAGCCGGAGGCCGAGGCGCTCGACCAGGAAGGACCGCCGTGCCGGGAACTGGCAGGCCGCGTGCGCCCCTGCGGCGCCGGGCACGACCGGGGCGTACAGGGCCTCGAGGGTCGCCCGCAGCTCGGCCTCGGGGTCGGCCGAGCCGTCCTCGTGGAGGTAGAAGCCCGGTGACTGCACGCGCCCCGTCCGGCCCGGCCAGAAGGCGCGTCGCTCGTAGGCGAGTAGGCGCAGCCACTGGGGGTCTGCGGCTAGCTCCAGCCCCCGGGCCAGCGCCATGGCGCGATCGGGGCCGGCGTGCAGGGCCGGTGGCGTGAGCAGGCTGCCGAGCAGGATCCCGGCGAGCAGGCCTGCAGCAGCCAGCGGGCGGCGTCGTGCCTGCCGGGCGATGGCTGGGGGAGGGTGAACAAGCTTATCCCCGGCTCGGGGGCCCGAGCCGGGGGCGTCTGGCGGCTGGCTCAAGCTACACGGTGTAGCGGCTCAGGGCCTCATCCTCGGCCATGCTGGCCTCGAGGTTCTCCAGCGCCTTGCTGGCGGTCACGCTCGCCGAGGGGAAGATCTCGCTGAAGTGCTCCTGGGCATGGGCGTAGAACGCCTCGCGGTCCGCCTCGTCGATCTCCAGCAGGGAGGCCAGCGTGGCGAGCGCCTCGCCCTCGCCACGGGCGGCGTCCTGGGCCACCTGCTCCATGTTCTCGGACATGAACCGCCGGGCGTCGGCGGAGATCGTGCTCCCCTCCTCGCAGCCCAGCGTGCCGAAGGTGATCCCGAAGAACTGGTTGAGGAAGAACCCGTTCGTCGTGACCGCGAGGATCTCCTGGCCCTTGCCGGTCTCGCCCTCGAAGAGAATGGTCCCGGCGCCACAGCCGGTGTTCTCCGCCTGCGCCGCGCCGGCGAAGCCGAGGAGACCGCCGAGCACGGCCGTTGCCACGTACTTTCTCATCATCATGCACCTCCCCCGTCGTTTTTTAGGGATTGTGGTTGCCCCCGAGAGCGTGTCCTCCCTGGAGGTATGCCTCGCTCATGGTGTAGATGCCACGGTCCGATAATAGTCAAGATAGACGCCAGCCAGGCGCGCCACAAGTAGATAGTAGCCTGCGCGTAACGGCCTTGCAGTAGCCGGTGACTGCTACCCGCAGCAGCCGGTAGCGCGCCACCCCTTGTCGGCGTAATCCTCTCTGCCTGCAGGCGTGCTACCAGGTCGAGGATGGGGTACGCTACTCGCCTGGATAGCGCGGACGTGGGGGCAGTGGGCGTGGATCTCGGCGGCGGCGCAGGCCACCTCGCACCGTCCACCAGGTAACGCCCCCGGGGCCGGCGGCGCCCTCGAGGGCTCAAGCCAGCTTCATCCCGCTGACCCGCCCCTATCATCATCCTGCAACCCGGGGGGCGACAGACTCATGGAGCCGTGATCGTGCAAGCCCCATAGCCCCCCGCGCGCGTCCAGGAGCGTTACCCTGGAGGCCCCTGCCGGTGGGCTATCGGCCATCGCCCTCGGCCTCGCGGCGGCGGGCTTGCAGGGGCGCGGTGAATGGCCGCCTGGCGCCCCGGAACGAGCCGGGCAGGGAGGTCGAGGCAAGGGCAGGCACCGGACTGCGGCTGCCGGCGGAGACACGCCAGCGCCGGCAGCACGCTGCGCGACGCAGCGCCGAGGCGCTAGACTGGCAGCAGGCCGTCCACCGTCTCGGGTACACCCTTGCCAAGGCGGCTGATACCAACGATCCGCATCCCGAGGAGGGGACCCGCTATGCAGCAAACCCTGATCCGCCTGAAAGACCAGGAGCTAGCTGTGTGCCTCTCGCTCAGCCGGCTACAACGGCTTCGCCTGCCGCGGCGGGTCCTCATCATCGCCAGCCGCGCCGGCGACGGCGTACTGTGGTACGCCCTGATGGTCGGGCTCCTCCTCGTCCAGGGCCTGCCTGCCACGACAGCCGTCGTCCGCATGGCCGTTAGCGGGGCCTTTGCGGCCCTGCTCTACATGGTGATCAAGCGCCGGATGCAGCGGCCGCGGCCCTGCGAGGCCGAGCCCAGGCTGAGGTCGGCCGCCCCGGCGCTGGATGAGTACAGCTTCCCCTCCGGGCATACCCTGCAGGCTGTCCTGTTCAGCACCCTGGCCATCGCCCACTACCCGGGGCTGGCGCCGTGGCTGCTCCCCGTGGTGGCGCTCATCGCAGCCTCGCGCGTGGTCCTCGGCCTGCACTACCCCAGCGATGTCGTCGTCGGGGGGGTGCTCGGTGGCCTGCTCGCCCTGGCCAGCCTGGCCTTGCCCTTCGACTGGCTCGTGGCCGGGATCGCCGGGCCGGGCCTGGGCACAGGCCTCTGAGCGGCGCCTCTACCGCCATCCCGGTGTGCCGAGGCCGTGGCGCTGATGCGGACCACGTGTTAGCGGCAGGCGCGCTGAGACAGCTACGCAACTTCCCCGACCCAAAGCTGTAACGTCCCGTCTGCAGCCTCTGTCCCGCGACCGGGCAGCGGTGGCGATCGTTCTAGGACACGAGGGAGGCCAAGCAGACCATGCGGGTATTGATCCTCGGCGGCGACGGCTTCTGCGGCTGGCCCACGGCCCTGCACCTGTCCGAGCAGGGCCACGAGGTCGCCATTGTGGACGACCTCTCACGGCGCAAGATCGACGTCGAGCTCGAGTGCGAGTCGCTGACGCCGATCCGGCCGATCTCGGAGCGGCTGAGGGCCTGGCGCGAGGTATCGGGCCAGGCGATTGATTTCTACAACTTCAACGTCGCGGTCAACTATCAGCGCCTGGTCGATCTGCTCGAGCACTGGCGCCCGGATGCGGTGGTTCACTTCGCCGAGCAGCGGGCGGCCCCGTACTCGATGAAGTCGAGCTACCACAAGCGCTACACCGTGGACAACAACACGAGCGCCACCAACAACCTGCTCGCGGCGATCGTCGATAGCGGGCAGGACATCCACGTCGTGCACCTGGGCACGATGGGCGTTTACGGCTACGGCTCGCCGGGGATGCGGATCCCGGAGGGGTACCTGCCGGTGGCGATCGAGACCGAGGACGGCGGCCAGGTCGAGCAGGAGATCCTGTACCCGCCGAACCCGGGCTCGATCTACCACATGACGAAGACCCTCGATCAGCTGATGTTCTTCTACTACAACAAGAATGACGCAGTGCGGGTTACCGACCTGCACCAGGGGATCGTGTGGGGGACGCAGACGCCGCAGACCAGGCGCGACGAGCGGTT
This sequence comes from uncultured Ectothiorhodospiraceae bacterium, assembly GCA_913055575.1. Taxonomy (GTDB): domain Bacteria; phylum Pseudomonadota; class Gammaproteobacteria; order Nitrococcales; family Halorhodospiraceae; genus Halorhodospira. The sequence continues at coordinate 3,604 of CAJXLI010000049.1, read as the reverse complement.
GGTCAATCGCTTCGACTACGACGGCGATTTCGGCACCGTGCTGAACCGCTTCCTGATGGAGGCGGCGGTGGGCTACCCGCTGACGGTGCACGGCACCGGGGGGCAGACGCGGGCGTTTATCCACATACGGGATACGGTGCAGTGCATCCAGCTCGCCCTGGAGAACCCGCCAGCGGGGGACGAGCGGGTCCGGATCCTAAACCAGATGACGGAGACACACCGGCTGCGGGATCTGGCGGCGATGGTCGCCGAGCGCACGGGGGCCGAGATCGACTACGTGCCCAATCCGCGCAACGAGGCGGACGAGAACGAGCTCCATGTCCGCAACGAGGGGCTGCTCGATCTGGGCCTGGAGCCGACCACGCTGGCGGTCGGGCTCATGGAGGAGGTCATGGAGATCGCGAACCGGTACGCGCACCGCTGCAACACCGATCGGATCCCGTGCCGCTCGCTGTGGAGCCGGCCGCGGCAAGTACCGAGCCCGAGCGTGCCGGACGCCGGCTGACGATGCCGCACCTGGTGGTCGATGTCTCGGGGCACGGTCTCGGGCACCTGGGGCAGGTAGTGCCCGTGCTCCAGGCACTGCGCCGGGACCTGCCGGCGCTGCGGCTGACGCTCCGCACGACCCGATCCGAGCCGCTCGTGGCGTGCCAGCTGGGCCTCGAGGCAGCGGTGGCGCCGCCGGCGGTGGAGGCGGCGATCCCCATGCGGGACCCGCTGACCGTGGATGCAGCGGCGACGGCGCAGGCGTTTGCGGCGCTGCATGCGGACTGGCCGGCGGCGGTGGCCTGCGAGCGCCGCGCGCTGGCGCGCCTGGCGCCGGACGCCGTGCTCGCGGATGTCCCGTACACCGGCCTGCAGGCGGCGGCGGAGCTCGGTGTACCGGCGACAGCGATGTGCTCGTTCAACTGGCTCGAGGCCTACACGGCGTACGCCGGGCAGCGGCCGGAGGCCGAGCGGATCCAGGGGCAGATCCGTCGGGCGTACGAGGCGGCCGACCGTTTCCTGCAGCCGCGGCCGCATACGGCGATGCGCGGGCTGACGAGCACGCGGACCATCGGCCCCGTGGCCCGCGTGGGTACGCCCCGGCCCCGGCAGCTGCGCGACCAGCTGGGTGTGGAGGCCGAGGCCGCCCTCGTGCTCGTTACCTGGGGCGGGATGGGCGGTGCCGTGTTCCCGTCCTTGCCCCGGTGCCCGGGGGTGGTCTGGCTGCAGCCGGACGCCCCCGCCGACCGCCCGGATGTGCGGGATGCAGCGAGGACCGACCTGGCGCATGCGGACCTCATCGCCTCGGCCGACGCGGTGGTCACGAAGAGCGGCTACGCGACGCTGGCCGAGGCCCTGGCGGCAGGGACCCGCGTGTGCATGGTCAGCCGGCCGGCGTGGCCGGAGGATGCGGTGCTGCGCCAGTGGCTTGCGGAGCACGGCACGAGCGTCGTGATCGGGGGAGGCGAGGCGAGGCCGGAGCGGCTGGCGGAAGCGGTGGCGGCGCTCCTGGCGCGCCCGCGCAGTGAGCCGGTAGCGCCGACGGGGCCGGCCGAGGCGGCGGAGGCGCTCCGGGCGGACCTCGAGCCTGCCGATCGATCGTGGCCCGCTGCGGGACGGCGTTAGCAGCGACGCGGAGGAGCCCCTTGCGCGTAAGCCTGATCACCGATGCCTGGCGCCCCCAGATCAACGGGGTGGTTACGGCCCTGGAGAGCACGGTGGCCGAGCTGGCGGCCATGGGCCACGAGGTAGACCCGATTACACCGGCGGGCTCGCCCAGCGTCCCCCTGCCGACCTACCGGGAGATCCGCCTGGCCACGGACGCCCGCCGCAAGGTGCGCCACCGCCTGGAGGCCTTCGCGCCCGACGCCGTGCATATCGCCACCGAGGGGCCCCTGGGGCTGGCGGCGCGGTGGTATTGCGGCCGGGCGCGCATCCCCTTCACCACCTCCTTCCATACCCGTTTCCCGGAGTACGTGAGGCAGCGGCTGCCCTTCGTGCCCCTGTCCTGGGGCTACGCCTTTATGCGCTGGTTCCACGGCGGCGCCGAGCGCACCATGGTGACCAATGACCCCCTGCGCGCCGAGCTGGCGGCGTGGGGCCTGGAGGATCTTGTGCTGTGGCCGCGGGGCGTGGACGCGGAGCACTTCCGGCCCGTGGGGCGCGGGGAGCTCGGGGTGCGGCGCCCGGTCTTCCTCTACCTGGGCCGGGTGGCGGTGGAGAAGAGCGTGGCGGATTTCCTCGCCCTGGATCTGCCCGGCACCAAGGTGGTGGTGGGGGACGGCCCGGCCCGGCCGCGGCTGGAGGCAGCCCACCCCGAGGCGGTGTTCACCGGCTACCGCACCGGCGAGGCCCTGGTGCGCGCCCTGTCGGATGCCGACGTGTTCGTCTTCCCCAGCCGCACCGACTCCCTGGGGCTGGTGCTGCTCGAGGCCCTGGCGTGCGGCGTACCCGTGGCTGCCTACCCGGTGACCGGCCCCGAGCATATCGTCGAGCACGGCGTCACCGGCTACCTGGCCGAGGACCTGGAGGGGGCGGCGCGGGCGGCCCTGGGGCTGGATCCCGCCGAGTGCCGGGCGGCGGCGCTGCGCCGCTCGTGGCGGGAGTGCACCGAGGCCTTCCTCGGCCATCTGGCCCCCCGAGGGGCTGCCGCCTGCACCACCCGGCCTGGGGGCGCGGCTAGGGATGCGCTGCCGGAGGAATAGCGAGATGGCGATCGTCCCCTTGACGACCGCGTACCTGGACGCCTTTGTCGAGTTCCGCCAGCAATCGGCGCGGGAGACCGGCGAGATCTCCCGGATGGGCCACCGGCGCGCGCGCCGGCATATCGAGCACATCCAGGCGGTACCGCACCTCGAGGCGTATGTCGTGGCGCACGGTGACCAGGTGATCGGGCAGCTCTTCCTCAACTACCGCCAGCGCTACGAGCTGCTGCGGGTTCAGCTGATCTCCGTGCTCGCGCGCTACCAGCGGCGGGGTATCGGCCGCAGCCTGCTCGAGCACGCGTTCCAGCGGGGCCAGCAAGCGGGCGTGGCTGCGCTGGACGTGATCACCCACCGCGACAACGAGGAAGCGCTCAGCCTCTACCGCCGCCAGGGGTTCCAGCCGGAGCGGAGCTACCAGGACGGCAGGGTGCGGCTGCTACGCTGGAGGCATCATCCCCCTGAGGAACGCACACCGGGCAGGAGAGGCGAGCGATGGCGGCGGTTTCCTTGACCGTGAACGGCGAGACGTACGAGGCCGACGTGGCCTCGGATACCCCACTGCTTTGGGTATTGCGCGATAACCTCGGCCTGACGGGTACCAAGTACGGGTGCGGCATCACCGCGTGCGGGGCCTGCACCGTCCACCTGGATGGCGAGCCCGTGCGCTCCTGCAGCACGGCCATCGCCCAGGCGGACGGCCGCTCCGTCACGACGGTGGAAGGCCTGGCCGAGGGGACGGAGCGCCACCCGCTGCAGGCGGCCTGGATCACCGAGAATGTCCCCCAGTGCGGCTACTGCCAGTCGGGGCAGCTCATGAGCGCGGCGGCCCTGCTTAGGTGTTGCGACCTGCGTGATCATATACCGCCAAGGAGTTATGCTCTGTTCCAGGCCCGGTTGGCGTTGCAGGAACTGGG
>CAJXLI010000048.1 GCA_913055575.1 uncultured Ectothiorhodospiraceae bacterium | reverse complement strand
CCCTCGACGAGGTAGATCTCGGACTGGGCCGGATCGCGCTCCTGGCAGTCGGCGAGCTTGCCGGGCAGCCCGGCGATATCCAGGGCGTCCTTGCGCCGGGTCATCTCCCGCGCCTTGCGTGCCGCCTCCCGGGCGCGGCAGGCCTGGATGACCCGCTCGGCGATCGCGCGCGCCTCTGCCGGATGCTCGGCGAGGAAGGTCTGGAGCGACTCGGCGAGCAGGGACTCGACGATGCCCTTGATCTCCGAGGAGACCAGCTTGTCCTTGGTCTGGGAGGAGAACTTCGGATCCGGCGCCTTCACCGAGATCACGGCGGTCAGCCCCTCCCGGACGTCCTCGCCGGAGGGCGTGGTCTTGAGCTTCTTCAGGTAGCCCTCGGCCTCGAGGAAGTTGTTGATGGTCCGGGTCAGTCCCCCCCGGAAGCCGGCGAGGTGGGTGCCGCCGTCGCTCTGGGGGATGTTGTTCGTGAAGCAGAAGATATTCTCCTGGTAGGAGTCGTTCCACTGCATCGCCACGTCCACCCCGACGCCGTCGCGCCACTCGGTGACGTAGAACACCGTCGGGTGGAGCGGGGTCTTGTTGCGGTTGAGGTGCTCGACAAAGGCGCGGATCCCGCCGGAGTACTCGAAGAGATCCTCCCGCTCGGCGCGCTCGTCCTTGAGCACGATGCGCACGCCGGGGTTAAGGAAGGACAGCTCCCGGAAGCGCTTGGCGAGGATATCGTAGTTGTACTGGACCTCGGTGAAGACCTCCTCCGAGGGCTTGAAGGTGATCCGCGTGCCCGTCTGCTCGGTCTCCCCTACGGCCTTCAGCTCGGTAACCGGCTCACCGTCGCCGTACTCCTGGACGTAGACCTTGCCGTTGCGCTCGATGACCAGGCGCAGGCGCTCGGAGAGGGCGTTGACCACCGAGACACCGACCCCGTGCAGGCCGCCGGAGACCTTGTAGGAGTTGTCGTCGAACTTGCCGCCGGCGTGGAGCACGGTCATGATGACCTGCGCGGCAGGCATGCCCTCCTCGGCGTGGGTATCTACCGGGATCCCGCGGCCGTTGTCGGCCACGGTCACGGCGTTATCGGCGTGGAGGGTGACGGTGATCTCGGAGCAATGACCGGCGAGCGCCTCGTCGATGGCGTTATCGAGGACCTCGAAGACCATGTGGTGGAGGCCGGTGCCATCGTCGGTGTCCCCGATATACATGCCAGGACGCTTGCGTACAGCGTCCAGCCCACGCAGCACCTGGATGCTCTCGGAATCGTACTGAGGCGTCATCTCCGTCGTCATCGCTCTCGTCACCTCCCCGCGATCATCATCCGGCCGGCAGCCGCAAACGGCCATTATACCATCGTGGCGAGGGTCCCTTGGCGGACGGTGTACCAATGCCCCCTGGGCAGGGACGGAGGCAGGGCCTCGGCGCTGATCGCGCTGAGGAAGACCTGGGCCGGCTCCGCCGTGACCGTCTCCAGGACTGCCCGCAGGTGCTCGGGATCGAGCTCGGCGGGGAGGTCGTCGATCAGCAGCACGGGCGCCAGCCCGCCCTCGGCCCAGAGCCTCACCTCGGCGATCAGCAGCGCCACGACGAGGAGCTTCTGCTGCCCGCGGGAGAGGGTATCGACAGCAGCGAGGCGGCCGTGGCTGAGGACCAGGTCCGCCCGGTGCGGGCCGCGGCCGGTGAAGCCCTGGGCCCGGTCGCGCTCCTGCTGCTCGGCGAAGACCTGCGCCCAGGCCTGCGTCGCCGAGGCACCGCGATAGTAGCGCAGTCCCAGCCCCTCGAGCCCGAGCCAGCTCCGCGTGAGCCGCTCCCAGGTAGGCAGCAGGGCCTCGACGAAGCGTTCCCGCGCGGCGTCGAGATCCGCGGCGTACTGGGCGAGCAGCGGGGTCCAGGCCCGCTCGCTGCGCCGGTCGTCCGCGCGCAGCGCAGCGTTACGCTGGCGCAGGGCGTGGTGGTAGCGCAACGCCCGGCTGTGGTAGTCACGCTCCATGTGGAAAGCGCCCCAGTCGAGGAACTGGCGTCGAACCCGCGGGCCGTCGAGGATCAGGCGCTGGTGCTCGGTGTTGATAACCTGAACGGGCAGGCGCTCCGCGAGGCTGGAGCGGGCGCTGGCATCGGCGCCGTTGAGGCGCAGCCGGGTCTGCCCGGGGCTGCGCGCCACCCCGAGCCGGTCGCCGTGCCGGATCCCGGCCACCCTCATCTCCCCCGCGCCCCAGCGGATCAGCCGATCCAGCTGGCGGGTGCGGAAGGAGCGCACCCGGGAGAGGAAGTAGACCGCCTCGAGGAGGCTGGTCTTCCCGGCCCCATTGGCCCCGACCACCACGTTCAGCCGCGGGTGTGGCGCCAGGCGGGCGTCCCCGAGGTTGCGGAAGCCGTGGAGATCCAGCCGCTCCATCCTACAGCCGCATGGGCATGATGACGTAGCGGACGTTCTCGACCCCCTCGCCGTGGAACAGGCCGGAGCTGCTGGCGTCCGTGAGCGTGATGTGCACCCGCTCGGTGTCCATGGCGTTGAGGGCGTCGAGCATGTAGTTGGCGTTGAAGCCGAGCTCGACGGCCTCGCCGCCGTACTCGATCCCGACCTCCTCCTCGGCCTCCTCCTGCTCCGGATTCTGGGAGCCGACGCGCAGGGTATCGCCTTCCACGCCGAAGCGTACGCCCCGGTACTTCTCGTTGGAGAGGATCGCCACCCGCGTAATGGCCTGCCGCAGGGCCTGGCGGTCCACGAGGATGTGCTTGTCGCCGCCCTGCGGGATGACACGGTTGTAGTCCGGGAAGGTGCCGTCGATGAGCTTCGAGGTGAAGCGCACGGTCTCCAGGCTGACGCGGATGTGGTTGTCGCCGAACTCTACCTGGGCGGGCTCCTCGGCGTCATCGAGCAGGCGCATGAGCTCCTGCACCCCCTTGCGCGGGACGATGACCTGGCGCGGCTGGCTAACGGCGATCGGGGTATCGCTCTCGGCGAGGGCGAGGCGATGGCCGTCCGTAGCCACAGCCCGGGCGCCGCTGCCCGTGAGCTCCAGGAGCAGCCCGTTGAGGTAGTAGCGCACGTCGTGCTGCGCCATGGAGAAGTGGGTGAGCTCGATGAGCCGGCGCAGCTCGCGGCGCGGGATGGCGACCGACTCGGTGGCGCCGATGGACTCCACCTCGGGGAACTCCTCCGCCGGCAGGGTGGCGAGGGAGAAGCGGCTGTTCGCCGAGCGCAGGGTGGCCCGCCCCTGCTCGAAGGTGACCTGGAGGACGGCCTCCTCGGGGAGATTCCGGCAGATGTCCAGCCACTTGCGGGCCGGCAGGGTCGTCGCGCCCTCGGTCTGCGTCTCGGCATCCAGATAGGCGACGAGCTCCACCTCGAGGTCCGTGGCCGTGAGCTGGAGCTGCTGGGCACGCGCCTCGACCCGGATGTTACCGAGCACGGAGAGGGTCTGGCGGCGCTCCACGACGCCGACGATGGCCTGGAGGGCGGTGAGCAGGGGTTCGCGTCGGACCTCAAAGCGCATGGTTGTCCTCGCTGGCTCGACTAGCTGTAGTACGTGGATAGAGATACTCTGTTGTTGTTATTGGGGCGGCGACCATTTGTGGATAATAGCAATAACTCTTTGATGTGAAAGGGTAAAACTCTTAACAACAAGGCTGCGGACAGCCGGTTGAGAGCCTGTGGAAAACTGGTGGACTGTTGCGCCTGGGCTAGAAGTCCAGGGATTTTCCAGGAGTTTTCCACAAGTTTTCCAGCCTCATGTGCTCAGGGTCCTCAACAGGTTGTCGTAGTCCTCGGCGAGCTGGGCGTCCTGCTCGATAAGCTCCTTGATGTTCCGGCAGGCGTGGAGGACCGTGCTGTGGTCCCGGCCCCCGAAGGCGTCGCCGATCTCCGGCAGGGAGTGCGAGGTCAGCTCCTTGGCCAGGACCATCGCCATGTGCCGTGGCCGGGTGATCGAGCGGCTGCGGCGCTTGGAGAGGAGATCCCCCACCCGGATCTTGTAGTAGGCGGCGACCGTCTTCTGGATATTGTCGATGGTGACCAGCTTGTCCTGGAGCGCGAGTAGATCGCGCAGCGCCTCCTTGGCGAAGTCCACGTCGATGGTCCGCCCGGTGAACTGGGCATTGGCCGTAATCCGGCGCAACGCGCCCTCGAGCTCGCGGACGTTGGAGCGTAGCCGCTTGGCGACGAAGAAGGCGACCTCGTCGGGTAGCTCGACGCCGTCGCGGACGGCCTTGCTCTTGAGGATGGCTACGCGCGTCTCCAGCTCCGGCGGCTCGATGGCCACGGTCAGCCCCCAGCCGAAGCGCGACTTGAGGCGCTCCTCGAGCCCGCTGACCTCCTTCGGGTAGCGGTCACAGGTCATGATCACCTGCTGATCGCCCTCGAGCAGGGCGTTGAAGGTGTGGAAGAACTCCTCCTGGGAGCGCTCCTTGCCGGCGAAGAACTGGATGTCGTCGATGAGCAGGGCGTCCAGGGTCCGGTAGTGGCGCTTGAACTCGTTGATGGCGTTGTGCTGCAGGGCCTTGACCATCTCGGCGACGAAGCGCTCGGAGTGGAGGTAGAGGACTCGCGCCTCCGGACGCCCCGCCCGGATGGCATTGCCTACGGCGTGCATGAGGTGGGTCTTGCCGAGGCCGACGCCTCCGTAGAGGAATAGCGGATTGTAGGCCTGCCCGGGATTGTCGGCGACCTGCATGCTCGCTGCCCGGGCCAGCTGGTTGGATTTGCCCTCGACGAAGGCGTCGAAGGTAAAGCCCGGGTTGAGGTTGGACTCGATGGGCCGGGCGCGCACCTCGGCGGCATTCGCCCCGGACCGGGCCGTCTGCGACGGCCCCGGGGCCGGCTCCGCAGGCTGCGGGGAGCCGATCTCCAGCTCCAGGCGGGGCGCCTGCTCCGGCCGGTACTCGGTCAGCAGCTCGCTGATCCGGGCAGCGAAGTTGTCCCGGACCCAGTCGAGGACGAAGCGGTTCGGGGCGTAGAGCCGGAGCGTCTCGCCGTCGAGCTGGGCCTGGAGCGGCCGTATCCAGGTGTTGAGCTGCTGCTCGGGGATCTCGCGCTCGAGTTGCTGCAGGCACGCGCTCCAGAGCGAGTCGTCCATGGTACGAGGAACCTCGCTGATCGGGGGTCGTAGACCGGGCGGGTCGGCGATCGAGGACCGCTCAGTCTAAAAGGGGGGCGGGCCGTTTTCCACAGCTTTCCACAGACCGTGCACACGGCCGTGGCGCAATTGACAGCCCCTTGTCAGGCAAGTAAATTCCCCGCCTTCTGGCCGGAGTACGGCCTTCCGGCCCTCTACCATGGAGATGAGGCGCAAGCCATGAAACGCACCTATCAACCGAGCAACATCAAGCGCAAGCGCACCCACGGGTTCCGTGCCCGGATGGCCACACGGGGCGGCCGGCTCGTGCTCAAGCGCCGTCGCGCCAAGGGTCGCAAGCGGCTCACCCCGTCTGCCTGACGGGGAGGCTGGATTGCGTTGACGGCGGAATCGGGGTTCCCGCGGACAGCGCGGCTACTCAAGCGCGATGAGTTCGAGGGGGCGCTCCGCGCGCCGGAGTGGCGCTCCGCCAATCGATACTTCCGGGTCAGTGCCCGGCGCAACACCGTCGGGCACGCTCGCCTGGGCCTGGCGATACCCAAGCGGATGGCGCGACGGGCGGTGACGCGCAATCGGCTGAAGCGGATTATCCGCGAGAGCTTCCGTGTCCGGCAGCAGTGGCTGCCAGCCTGCGATTTCGTGCTCGGCGTCCGCAGCGCTGCCATCGAAGGAGACAATCCAGCCTTGTTCAGCGCCGTTGGAGAGCTTTGGCAGCGTGCGCGGGAGCAGCCATGCGATGGCTCCTGATCGGCCTCATCCGCGTCTACCAATACGCCATCAGTCCGCTTCTGGGGCCGCACTGCCGGTTCTTCCCGTCCTGCTCTGAGTATGCAGCCGAGGCGGTCGGCCGCTACGGGCCGTGGCGCGGTGGATGGATGGCCATCAAGCGAGTGGGCAAGTGTCACCCGGGGCATCCGGGGGGGCTCGATCCCGTCCCGGAGCGTACTGACCGTTCACGAGAGTAGGTCCCACCCATGGAGAACCAACGCGTCATCCTCTTGATCGCCCTGGCCGGGATCAGCCTCCTCCTGTACTTCTCCTGGCAGCGGGAGCAGGCCGGCCCCGTAGAGGACCGCGTCGTCGAGGAGCAGACGCAGCAGGCCGAGCAGGCGGCGGCCAGTGAGCCGGACACGCCCGAGCCGGACGCGCCCGCCCGCAGCGGCAAGCCGGAGGAAGCGCAAGGCCAGATGGCCCAGGGGAGCGTCGACCCGGGGCAAGAGGAGGCGCCGCGGATCACGGTGCGCACCGATCTGGTCGAGGCGGAGATCAGTACGCGGGGCGGTGATCTGCGCCAGCTGGATCTGCTCAAATACCAGCAGGGAGAAGATAACCCGGAGCCCTTCCGGCTGCTGCAGGATGACGGCAAGCCGCTCTTTGTGGCCCAGGCCGGGCTCAGCGGCGAGGGGCCTGTACCGGGCAGCGACGCCCGCTTCCAGACGGAGCGGCAGCGCTATGAGCTCAGCGAGGGCGCGGACAAGCTCGAGGTGCCCCTCGTCTGGGAGCAGGACGGCGTCGAGATCCGCAAGACCTACACCTTCCGCCGCGATAGCTACCTGATCGACGTCCGCCACGAGATCCGCAACGGCACGGACGCGGAGTGGAGCGGCTTCCAGTACGTCCAGCTGCGTCGCCGGCCGGATCCGCCGGGGATGAACCCGTGGTATACCCGCAGCTTTACGGGCGGGTCCTACTACACGCCGGAGGAGCACTTCAGCCGTATCTCCTTCGGCGACATGGCGGAGTCCGATCTGTCCCAGGATGTGCAGAACGGCTGGGAGGCCATGCTCCAGCACTACTTCCTGGGGGCCATCGTCCCGCCCCGGGAGGACACCTACCGGTACTATACCCGGGCCCTGCCGCAGGAGACCTATCTGCTGGGGATGTCGTCGCCGTGGCTGACCGTCGAGCCGGGGGAGACCGGGGCGCGGGTCAATCGCCTCTTCATCGGCCCCAAGGAGCAGAAACGGCTCGTGGCCGTCGAGGAGGAGTACGGCGTCAGCGGGATGCGGCTCACCGTGGACTACGGCTTCTTGACGTTCCTCGCGAACCCGCTGTTCTGGGCCCTCGACCATATCCAGGACGTGGTCAAGAACTGGGGTGTGGCCATCATCATCCTGACCCTGCTCATCAAGATCGCGTTCTACAAGCTCTCTGCGATCAGCTACCGCTCCATGGCCAAGATGCGCCGGGTCCAGCCGAAGATGCAGCAGATCCGGGAGCGCCACTCCGATGACCGGCAGCAGATGAACCAGGAGCTCATGGAGCTCTACAAGCGGGAGAAGATCAACCCGCTCGGCGGCTGCCTGCCGATCCTGGTCCAGATCCCGGTGTTCATCTCCCTGTACTGGGTGATCATAGAGAGCGTGGAGATCCGCCACGCCCCCTTCATGCTCTGGATCCAGGACCTGTCGAGCCGGGACCCGTACTTCATCCTGCCGCTGCTGATGGGGGCGACCATGCTCCTGCAGCAGAAGCTGAACCCGCCGCCGATGGATCCGATCCAGCGCCGGGTCATGCAGGTGCTGCCCTTCGTCTTTACCGGCTTCTTCACCCTCTTCCCGGCAGGCCTGGTACTCTACTGGCTGGCCAATAACGTCCTGTCGGTCGCGCAGCAATGGTATATCATGCGTCAGGAGGAGCAGCGGTCGGGCGAGGCGTAGACCTCCAGAGCGACACGATCTGCGCAGAGGCGACCCCGCCCGGCCAGGGCGGGGTCGCTGTCGTTCGGCTCTCCGGGCCTGAAGGGTTCGGCATCGCGGAGCGGGTCGCCGGGCCGCTCCCTCCGTCCCGACAGGCAGCGCTGCGGGCCTTTCGCGGCGCCGACGGCGAGCACGTCGATCAGGGCCTGGTCCTGGCCTTCCCGGCTCCCGGGTCCTATACCGGCGAAGACACCGTGGAGCTCCAGGGTCACGGTAGCCCGGCAGCGGTTGCGGCGATCCTCGATGCCCTCTGTGCCGCCGGAGCGCGGCGAGCCGGTCCGGGGGAGTTCTCGGAGCGGGCCTTCCTCAACGGCCGGATCGACCTGACCCAGGCCGAGGCCGTGGCAGCGCTCATCGAGGCGGAGACCGAGGGCGCCCGCCGGGCAGCCCTGCGCTCCCTGGAGGGGGCGTTCGGCCGGGAGGTGCAGGCCGCGGCGGATCGGCTGGCCGAGCTGCGGGCGTTGGTGGAGGCCTTCTTGGACTTCCCCGAGGACGAGGACGCCCCGGCGGAGCCGCCGGACCTGGCCGCCGAGGTCGATGGGGTGGTGGCGACCGTTCAAGATATCCGGCGCCGTGCCGAGGCCGGGGCGCGGCTCGGCGAGGGCCTGCGTGTGGCCCTGGTGGGACCGCCGAACGCCGGCAAATCGAGCCTGCTGAACGCCCTGACGGGTCAGGATGCTGCCATCGTCTCTGCGGCGCCCGGGACGACCCGGGATGTGGTCAGCCAGCGGGCCGTTATCGGTGCGCGCGGGGCCGAGCTGCTGGATACGGCCGGCCTCCGCGATGCCGGCGAGCAGGACGAGATCGAGCAGGAGGGCGCGCGCCGGGCGCGCGCCTCGGCGGCGAGTGCGGAGCTGTTGCTCGTGGTCGTGGAGGCGGGGCAGGAGCCCACGGAGGAGCAGCGGTCGCTCCTGGCGGAGCAGGCCCCGCGATCCGCGGTGCTGGTGTACAGCAAGATCGACGCTCACGGGGGGAGCCCTGGCTGGCAGCAGCGCTCGGCGTGGGGACCGCACGTGCGCGAGGCCCGGGTCAGCGCCATGACGGGGGACGGCGTGGAGGCGTTGCGGACCGGGCTCGACGGGCTCGTCACGGCGGACGTCGGCGAGGACGCCTGGGCGGCACGGCAGCGCCATCTCGACGCCCTCGACGGCGCCCTGGCCGAGCTGTCCCGGGCGGCACAGGCCGCGCAGGAGGGCGCGCACGAGGAGCTGATAGCGGAGGCCCTGAGGCGCGCGCAGGAGCAGCTCGGGGAGATCACCGGCCAGGTCAGCCACGAGGCGCTCCTCGACCGGATCTTCTCCGGCTTCTGCATCGGCAAATAGTTCCACGTGGAACAGGTCGAGGCGCCGTGCCGTGAGGGGCGGTGTTCCACGTGGAACAACCATCCCTTGAGGCATCCAACCGCGCGCTCCAAAATCTCGGCATGACGACCGAGCGCTTCCAAGTCCTCGTAATCGGCGGTGGCCACGCTGGCACCGAGGCGGCGGCCGCGGCCGCGCGGCTCGGGCATGAGACGCTGCTGATCACCCACGACTTCAGCACCATCGGTGCGCTCTCCTGCAACCCGGCCATCGGCGGTATCGGCAAGGGCCACCTGGTGCGCGAGATCGATGCCCTCGGAGGCGTCATGGGCCGGCTCGCCGATGGGGCCGCCATCCACGCGCGAGTGCTGAACCGCCGCAAGGGACCGGCCGTACGCGCCCCCCGCATCCAGGCGGATCGCCCGGCGTACGCCCGGCTGGCGCGCCGGACCCTGGAAGAGCTGCCGTCGCTCCACCTCTTCCAGGACGCGGCTGTCGAGCTCCTCGTCGAGAATGGACGCTGCTGCGGCGTCCGCACCGAGAGTGGGGCCACCTTCAACGCCCGGGCGGTCGTCGTGACCGCCGGTACCTTCCTGGCAGGCACGATCCACATCGGCCAGGCGCGCCATCGGGCTGGGCGGGCCGGCGATCCGGCCGCCGACGAGCTGGCCGCCTCGTTCCGCGGCCTCGGGCTGAACGTGCAGCGGCTCAAGACGGGCACGCCGCCGCGGATCGACCGGCGCAGCGTCGACGTGGAGCGGCTCGGTGCGCAGTACGGCGAGGCGCCGCGACCGCTATTCTCCCCCTTCATGCCGCCGGCTGAGCAGCTGCCCGAGTCGCCGTGCCTGATCTCCTGGACGACGCCGGCTACCCATGAGGTGATCCGGGAGGCGCTGGATCAGTCGCCCATCTACAGTGGCGCTATCGACTCCGTGGGCCCCCGGTACTGCCCCTCCATCGAGGACAAGGTCGTGCGCTTCGCCGACCGCGACCACCACCAGGTCTTCCTCGAGCCCGAGGGCGCGGACGCCGTAGAGCTCTACCCGAACGGGATCTCCACCGGCCTGCCGTACGCGGTCCAGGAGGCCATCGTTCGCTCCATGCCCGGCCTCGAGCGAGCCCACATCACGCGCCCGGGCTACGCCATCGAGTACGACTTCCTGGATCCGCGCGATCTCAAGCCGTGGCTGGAGAGCAACGCCATCGAGGGCCTCTACCTCGCCGGGCAGATCAACGGTACGACCGGCTATGAGGAGGCCGCTGCCCAGGGGCTGATCGCCGGCCTCAATGCCGCGCGCCGTACCGCCGGGCTCGAGGCGTGGTTCCCGACCCGGGAGGAGGCGTACATCGGCGTGCTCATCGATGACCTGGTGACGGCCGGCGTCGCGGAGCCGTACCGGATGTTCACCAGCCGGGCCGAGCACCGGCTCCGCCTGCGAGCCGATAACGCCGAGGAGCGGCTCACGGAGATCGGCTACCGGCTCGGCTCCGTCGGCGAGGTGCAGTGGCAACGCTTCGAGGGCTACCGCGAGGCCCTGGAGCGGGGACGCAACCGCCTCCACCGGACCCGGGTCCAGCCGGGACAGCTCGACGAGGCGCGCACTGCCCGGCTCGGTGGCCCGCTGCGCCGCGATCAGAGCCTGTTCGAGCTGCTGCGCCGGCCTGAGCTCGGCTACGACGACGTGCGCTTCATCGGTGGCCTCGAGCCCTCGGAGCTGCCGCGGCGTGTGGCCCAGCAGCTGGAGATTGAGGCGCGCTACGCCGGCTACGTGGAACGCCAGGAGGCCGAGAACCGCCGCCACCAGCGCTACGCCTCGGTCCCGCTACCGGAGGCGCTCGACTACACTGAGATCGAGGGGCTCGCCACCGAGGTGCGCGAGCGGCTCAGCCGCATCCGCCCGGTGACGGTGGGCCAGGCCGCTCGTCTGCCCGGTGTGACGCCGGCGGCGATCTCGCTGCTGCTGATCCACCTGCGCCGGCGCGGCTGGCTTCGGCTACCGCGCGAGGGCGACGATGCTGCGTGAGGCCCTGCAGGCACGCCTGGATGAGCTGGGCCTGGCGCTATCCGAGGCCAGCTGCGAGCGGCTGGCGGCCTACGCTGGCCTGCTCATGCGCTGGAATCGGGCGTACAATCTGACGGCGGCTCACACCGAGGGGGAACTCGTCGACCGCCACCTCGTCGACAGCCTGATCATCCGCGCCTACCTACAGCCGGGACCACTGCTCGACGTGGGCAGTGGCCCGGGCCTGCCGGGCCTGCCGCTGGCCATCGTCGAGCCGGAGCGGCCGATCAAGCTGCTGGATAGCAGCGGCAAGAAGGCGCGCTTCCTGCGCCAATGCTGCGCGGAGCTCGGGCTCGGCCAGGTCGCCGTGCAACAAGGACGCATGGAGGCCCTTGCCGAGGGCGGCTACGCCGTCGTGACCGCCCGTGCGGTGGCAGCGCTTCGTGAGCTGATCCCGTCAACCCGGCACCTCCTGGCGCCCGGTGGGCGGTTGCTCGCCCTCAAGGGCGAGCGGGCCGAGGCGGAGGTCCAGGCGCTGACCGCAGACGAGGCCGCTGGCCTGGAGATCCACGAGCTCCCCACGGTAGGCGGTCGCGGCCGGGCGCGGCTGGTCATCCGCCGGGCGCCTGGCCACGTATGACCCCGGAGTCGCTCGGACCGGCAACGATGCAGGAGGAGTCGCCATGGGGCGGACCATCGCAGTAACCAACCAGAAGGGCGGGGTGGGCAAGACCACCACCTGCGTGAATCTCGCCGCCTCCCTAGCAGCCAACGGCAAGCGTGTTCTGCTCGTCGACCTGGATCCCCAGGGGAATGCCACCGTGGGCTCGGGGCTGGACCGAGGCGCTGTCGCGCCTACAGCCTACGAGGTGCTCACGGACCAGGGCTCGGCCCGGGAGGCCATCCACACGCCGGAGGAGACCGGCTTCGATGTCCTCCCCGCCAACGGGGACCTCACGGCTGCCGAGGTCGAGCTGCTCGAGGCGGATCGGCGCGAGCAGGCCCTGCACAGCCAGCTTCGGCAGGTGGCGGAGGGCTACGACTACCTCTTGATCGACTGCCCCCCGTCGCTGAACATCCTGACCCTGAACGGGCTGACCGCGGCCCACGGCGCCCTGATCCCCGTGCAGTGCGAGTACCTCGCCCTGGAGGGCCTGGCCGCGCTACTGGATACGATCCGCGGTGTCCAGGCCAGCGCCAATCCGGAGCTGGCCATTGAGGGCCTGGTGCGGACGATGTACGACGCCCGGAACAACCTGGCCAGCCAGGTCGGGGATCAGCTCGCCGCCCACTTCGGTACGCAGCTGTACCATGCCGTCATCCCGCGCAACGTACGGCTGGCGGAGGCGCCCAGCCACGGCCTGCCGGCACTGGCCTACGACAGCGCCTCACGGGGGGCGTTGGCCTATATGGCGCTGGCCGACGAGCTGGAGCGCCGCCGGTGCAGCGGCGATACCGCCTCGGCGGCCTCCGCCTGAGCCCATCGAGACGCAGAGGAGCACGCGCAGGTATGTCGAACAAGAAGCGCGGCCTCGGCCGCGGCCTGGACGCCCTGCTCGGCGAGGAGTCCAGCACAGCCACCGCCGGCCCACCGGCCGAGGGCGGGCAGCTACAGGATCTGCCGGTGGATCTGCTCGAGCGCGGTCCCTATCAGCCGCGCCGGCACTTCGATGAGCAGGGGCTGCAGGAGCTCGCTGACTCCATTAGCGCCCAGGGCGTGGTCCAGCCCCTGGTCGTCCGTCCCACCGAGGCGGGCCGCTACCAGATCATCGCCGGGGAGCGGCGCTGGCGGGCGGCCCAGCGGGCCGGGGTGGAGACCGTTCCGGCCCTGATCCGTGAGGTCTCAGACGAGGCGGCGGTCGCTGTCGGCCTGATCGAGAACCTCCAGCGCGAGGACCTGAACCCCCTGGAAGCGGCGGGTGCGCTGCGCCGGCTCATCCACGACTTCGGGCTCTCCCATCAGCGTACGGCCGAGGCCGTGGGGCGCTCGCGGACGGCGGTGACCAACCTCTTGCGCTTGCTCGAACTCAACGACGACGTCCAGCGCCTGGTGGGGGAGGGCCAGCTCGAGACCGGCCACGCCAAGGCCCTCGCGGGCCTCACTGGTGGCGCTCAGAGCGAGGCCGCCGCCCGTGTCGCCAGGGAGGGGCTGACCGTGCGCCAGACCGAGAAGCTGGTGCAGCGCTATCAGCTGGCGGCGGAGCCGGAGACGCCGGCGCACAGCGGCGAGTCCAGCGGCCAGCAGCTCGATCCCGACGTGGAGCGGCTGCGCGAGACGCTCGCCGAGCGTCTCGGGGCGCCGGTGGATATCCAGCACAGCCGCCGTCAGGGCAAGGGGCGCCTGGTGATCCGCTACAGCAGCCTCGAGGAGCTCGACGGCATCCTCGGACGTATCCGCTAGTAAGCTCGCCTGATTTGACCCCCTAGGAGGCGCCGTTTAGACTTCTGCGCTTGTGAATACGATTGGGGCGCGAAGCGTGCAGGTCAGCGAAGTCCTCAACCAGGCGTACGAGCCACAGGGCATGTGGCGCAGCCGGGCCCCCGCCGTGCGGGTCGTCGTACGGCTGCTCCTGGCCCAGGCCGGGGTGGGCGCTGTAGGCGCCGGGCTCTGGCTGCTCGATGGTGGCTGGTCCGGCCTCGCCGCCGTGGTCGGCACCGCTATCGCCGTCATCCCCTCGGCCTATTTCGCGGTCCACGTCTTCTCGAAAGCGCCGGGGACGGCGCCGCGGCAGGTCCTGGGCGCGCTCTACCTCGGCGAGGCCTTCAAGTTGATTCTCACCGCCGCGCTGTTTATGATCGCGCTTCGGTGGTTCAGCGGCCATTTCCTGCCGCTTATCACAACGTACGCAGCCGTCCTAGGCACCTACTGGTTCTTCTTTCTGGGGGCCCTCCGTACCTAGCGCGTTCGCGGGTACCTAAATCGGGGAGCAACGTTTGCCATGAGCGCCGACAGTGAGTCCGACGCGACGGAATACATACGGCACCACCTGACCAACCTGACCCTGGACCTGAAAGAGGGCGCGATTGAGCCCGGCGCCCAGGGCTACTGGACGCTGCAGATCGACACCCTGATCATGTCGTTCGGTCTCGGCGCCCTGTTCTGCTATGTCTTCTGGCTGGCCGCACGGCAAGCTACCTCGGGGGTTCCGGGTGGCCTGCAGAACTTTGTCGAGGCGATCGTCGAGTTCATCGACAGGACCGTCAAAGATACCTTCCAGGCGGAGAGCAAGGTCATAGCGCCGTTGGCGCTGACCATCTTCTGCTGGGTCTTCCTCGCCAACCTGATGGACCTGGTGCCCATCGATCTGGTGCCGAGCATCATGGCGGCCGTCGGCGTGGAGTACTGGAAGCTGCTGCCTAGCGTCGACCTCAACTTCACCTTCGGCCTATCGCTGAGCGTGCTGGTGCTGATGGTCGCCTACGGCGTGATGGGCCACGGGGTGGCGGGCTACTTCAAGAGCTTCCTGACCCACCCGCTGGGGCCGTGGCTGGCGCCGGCGAACCTGATCCTCAACATCGTGGAGTTCGTCGCCAAGCCGGTATCGCTCTCCTTGCGGCTGTTCGGCAACCTGTACGCCGCTGAGCTGATCTTCCTCATGATCTCGCTCTTGCCGTGGTGGCTCCAATGGGTCCTCGGCACGCCATGGGCGATCTTCCACATCCTCGTCGTGCCGCTGCAGGCCTTCATCTTCATGATGCTTACCGTGGTCTACCTGGCCATGGCCTACGAACAACACTAGATTGCCCCACTTTCGACACATACTACTTCGTCAATATACATTTCATATTCTAGCAACTTGAGCAGTTGAGCAGTTGAATCTTTTCCTCCAGATAATGAAACTACAAAATATTTATTCTCTTGATCTTCGTTAGGTTTGTATATATTTTCTCCAAAAAGCCAACTCTCAAATCCATCTGGAGCCATCATATGAACAGTCATATTTACACCTCTTTCTAGAAAGAAAAACCATATTGTATATTATCTAGCATTTTTTCATTAGCTTCTTTGTGAAAATTTCTATCGACTTCAAAACCGTAGCTATTTCTATTTGTTTCAGCTGCAGCCCTTAATGTTATGCCACTTCCTGCAACTGGGTCTATTACTACTTCCCATTCATCAGTAAATAATCTTATTAATTTTTTTAACAAAGGTAATGGTTTTTGATTAGGATGTATATCTGGAGCGGAATCATTTTTAGGCCACTTCATCCAGTTATAAACCATTTTCCCATTATTATTAAATTTTGGGAGTTTGTCTCTATATAAAACTACTGCGTGCTCTGTTGCACCAACCACCCGCATATTTGCTTTAAGAACCTGCGGGCTATAATTTTTGATAAAAAATAGCGGATAACTATTATCAAAACCATATTTTTTGCCATATTGTTTAACCATTGGAATTTGTTCAAAAGAGCAAAACACTATCATGGCAGGAGCTTCTCCTGCATCTTCTGGGCCCGTCTGCCGAGCCTGAGGTGTTCCTCCCGCGCCGTTTCGTATTCCGCGTTCTCGCTCA
>CAJXLI010000047.1 GCA_913055575.1 uncultured Ectothiorhodospiraceae bacterium | reverse complement strand
ATGCGGAAGGTGGTGGTCTTGCCGGCGCCGTTGGCGCCGAGCAGGCCGAAGACCTCGCCGGCGCCGACCTCGAAGTCTACGCCCTTGACCGCCTGGAAGGCGCCGAAGCGCCGCTGCAGGCGCTCGACGCGGATGACCGGGCCGTCCCGGGTCGCCGTGCTTGGGTGGCCGTCAGCCAGCTCAAGCCGGTGGTCCGCTGGCTGCTCGGCGCGCAGCAGGGCCATGAACCCGTCCTCGAACCGCGGCGCTACCGCCGTCAGCTCGGCCCCGGGAACGGCCGCGCGTAGCGCCTCGGGGGCGGCGTCCGCGGCGAGGACGACCCGCACCCGGTCACCGCTGACCACGGCATCGAGCGCGGCATCGCAAGCCCCCAGGCGTTGCTCCAGGTCGCGCTTGCCGAGATCCGGCGCCGTGGCGGCGTAGATCCGTCCGGCGAGCGGGTCGCTGAACGCCGCCGGGGGGCCGTGGCCGAGCACGCGCCCCTCGTGGAGGACGGAGACGCGGTGGCAGCGCTCGGCCTCGTCGAGGTAGGCCGTCGCCAGGAGGACGCTCATGCCCCGCTCCCGGACCAGGCGGTCGATGATGGTCCACAGCTCGCGGCGCGAGACCGGGTCGACCCCGGCGGTGGGCTCGTCGAGCAGCAGGACCTCCGGGTAGCCGACGAGGGTGCAGGCGAGGCCGAGCTTCTGCTTCATGCCGCCGGAGAGCCGGCCGGCGAGGCGGCGGGTGAAGGGGGCGAGGCCGGTCATCTGCGTCAGCTCGGCGTAGCGCGTGCGGCGCTCGCTGCGGGGCACGCCCTGCAGGTCGGCGTAGAGGTCGAGGTTCTCCTGGACGGAGAGCTCCCCGTAGAGGCCGAAGTGCTGCGGCATGTAGCCGAGCGCGGCCTGCACGGCGAGCGGCTCGGCGCGGACGTCGATGCCGCCGGCCTCGAGCTGCCCCGCGTCGGGGCGCAGCAGCCCGGCGGTCAGCCGCATCAGGGTGGTCTTGCCGGCGCCGTCCGGGCCGACGAGGCCGGTGATCGCCCCGCGCTCGGCGGCAAGGTCGACGCCGTCCAGGGCCTGGACCGTGCGCGCCTCCGCCTGGAAGGCCTTGCGGACGCCGGTCAGGCGCAGGGCCGGCGTCGCGCGCTCGGTCTCGGCGCTCATGGCGGGCCGTCGCAGGCGGCTTCCCGGCCCGGCGCCTCCTGCTCGAGGGGGAGGGTGACCGTCACGGGCATGCCCAGCCGCAGCTCGCCCTGCGGCCGGCAGACGTAGATGCGCACCTCGTAGACCAGGTCGGTGCGGACCCGCTCGGTCTGCACGGTCTTCGGCGTGAACTCCGCTGTCGGCGAGATGGCGCCGAGCCAGCCGGCGTAGCGCTTGTCGGGGAAGGTGTCGGTGCGGATCCGGGCCGCCATGCCCGGCTGGAGCCGGCCGAGCTGCGGCTCGGGGACGTAGGCGCGGACCCACATCGGCTCCGTCCGGGCGAGGGTGTAGGCCGGCGTCTGCGGCGAGGCCATGTCGCCGGGCTCGAGGAGGCGCTCCCGGATCACGCCGTCGCTCGGCGCCCGCAGCTCGGTCTCCCCGAGATCGTGCCGGGCGCGGGCGAGCTCCGCCTCGCGGGCCTGGAGCTGCGCCCGCGCCGCCTGGATGCGCTCCTGCCGCGGCCCGGCCCGGACGAGGCTCAGCGCCTCCTCGGCCGCCTGGACCCGCGCCCGGGCCTGCTCGTAGGCGGCGCGGGCGTTGTCCACCGCCTCCGCGGAGGCGTGGTCGTCCTCGCGGAGGGCCTTGAGGCGCTGCCAGCTACGCTCGGCATTGCGGGCCGTGGCCTCGGCGAGCTCGAGCTCGGCCTCCGCCTTGCGGATCTCCTGGGGCCGGGGACCGCGCTCGAGCTCCGCCAGCTTCTGGCGCTGCGCCTCGACACGCGCCTCGGCGCGGGCGACGGACTGCTCGAGCCGCTCGGGCTCCAGCTCGCCGAGGAGCTCGCCGGCCTCGACACGGTCGCCCTCCTCGGCGTGCATCGCGGCGACGCGCTGGGCGGCGTTGAAGGCCAGGGAGGCCTCCCGGATGTCGACGTTGCCGTGGATGCGCAGGGTCTCGGGGTCGCCCTCGTCGATGCGGGGCTGGAGGTACCAGTAGCCGGCGCCGGCAGCGGCCAGGAGGAGCAGGACGCCGGCCGCCCACGCTACGCGTCTACCCAAGGGGCCTCCCTGTCCAGTAGCCGATGCAACATGCGAAGGGGAAGCATAACCCGGGCCTGGCGCGCCACGCTACGGCGTCCGGGTCGGCTGCTTTGCTCCTGGTCGGGGCCTGCGGCTGCCGCTCGCCGGGGAGGCAGCGGGGTTGTGAGTTTTTCACAGAAGTTGTGGAAAACTCTGTGGAATCTTTCGCGTAGGGCTCCCAGAGCCGGGGGGTTGGCGGTTCTGGATAGTCTCTGTCCAGGTGCGGCGGACCATTTGCTATTCAGGGAGTTATGCGCGCCGCTGCGGTGCGCGGCGCCCCCGGCGCTACCTGACCAAGCTGTCATCAATGAGCCTCGCGGCAGCGGCTGCGGACTGTGTATAACTCATCCTGCGAGAGGCCCTTGACCGGGCTTTGTCAATGCCGCGCTGCTCGATCCGTGACGCCGATATCCCGGCCTGCTGGCGGCTGCTCGGAGAGCAGCGGCCCGTGAGGGCACGGCCCTGGTGGCCCGGGCGAGCGCGCCCGTGCCGCGTGCTGCCTGAACAGCGGCCGTGCCCGGCGGCGGTCCGTGCCAGGCCGATGCGCCCTGGAAGGGGCGGGCCGGCCTAGAGCCCCCACTGCGCCAGCAGTCGCTGGCGCTCGGCATCGGACAGCGGCTCGACGCAGCCCGCCGCCCGGCGCTGGCGGCTGATCTCGGAGAGGATCAGCGCCGCCGTGACGGAGACGTTGAGGCTCTGCACGACCCCCTGCATGGGGATGTAGATGTTCTGGTCCACCTGCTGCGCAGCGGTGCTGGAAAGCCCCCAACGCTCGTTGCCGATAACCAGGGCGATGCGCTCGTGCTGCGTGAAGTCGTAGGCGTAGAGGTCGGCTGCCTGCTCGTCGAGGAGCGTGCCGATCAGGGTGTAGCCGCGCGCCCGCAGGGTATCGACGCACTCGGCGGTGCTCGGGTGGTAGTCGATATCGAGCCACAGGCTGGCGGAGGCGGAGCTCTCCTTGCCCACCCGGCGCAGGTTCACGCGCTGCTGGTGCTCGAAGATGGCGTGGACGGACTGTACGCCGACGGCGTCGCAGCTGCGCATCATGGCGCCGATGTTGTGGGGGTTCTGCAGGTCCTCGGCGACCAGGGCGAGGTCGGCCTGTCGCCGCTCCAGGACCTGGTGGAGGCGTTGGCGGCGCCGTTCTGTGGCCATATTCCGGCTCCCGTTCGCGGTGCGGCGCGAGCCTAGCCTAGCCCCGCGGCCCTCGTCGAGTGGCCGTCCCGTACGGGCCCTGCCGCCGCTTTGCAGGCCTCTGCCATCGCGGTGCTGGAGGCGTGTCCGGAGCCGGCGAGACGTGCACCCGCCGCGTGGCCGTAGCACGGCCCAGCACGCGGGGCCCGGCCCGAGCCGCGGCCGAGGGGGCCACCGGGCGGTTGCGGGAGCGCCCGCTGGGGACTAGGCTCCAGCCCTACGTAATGCCAATCTGGCAGGCATGCGACGCCCGCATATCGATGGTCCTGAGGGTTGAGATGCCCTGTCGAGCGAGCAAGGAGTCCCCATGAAGCGCACGACGACCTTGATCCTGATCGCCGGCCTTGCGGCTGCCTTGGCGGGGTGCGCCCAGATGCAGGCCAGCGGCGCCAGGGATCAGAGCTACGATTTCGGTCAGCTGGATCGCGTCGCGGTCGTCAAGATCGACGGCAGGCTCCAGAGCGAGGCCGACAAGAATCAGCTGACCGACCTGATCAATCAGCGGCTGCTGGCCAAGGGGTACTCGCCCGTCGAGCGCCAGCAGGTGAAGTCGGTCATGGCGGAGCGCGATTTCCAGGTCTCCTCGGCGACCGAGGCTGCCGACCTGGGCCAGCTCCTCAATGTGGATGCCGCCGTCATCGCCAATGTGCCCCAGTATCAGGAAGAGCTCTCCATGAGCCTGAAGATGGTGGACGTCGAGAATGCGTCCATCCTCTGGACCTCGAGCGGCACGGCCAGCACGGGCGGCGAGGTATCGAAGATCGCAGCGGGCGTTACCGGCGCGGTAGCCGGCGCTGCCGTCGGCGGCGACGCGACGGACAGCACGATCGGCGCCGCCGCGGGGGGTGCTGCAGGCGGCGCGGCCGGGGCCACGATCGGTGAGCAGCTGACGCCCCAGAAGCGGGAGCAGGCGAGCAAGCTGATCGGTAAGCTCTTCGAGAGCCTGCCCGCCCAGATCGGCGGCTAGGCGCCGTCGCGCCTTGCAGGCCTCGTGGTCCGTGCCGGGTCAGCGAAGGGCCCTGGCGCGATCCTTCACGCAATCTGAGGAGCAAAGGCCATGATCGGCAGGTGGCATGGGCTTGCGGCCCTGGTAGCGTTGCTGGCGTCCGCGGCCGCACACGCAGAGCGGCCGACCGTCGCGGTCTTCGACTTCGAGATCGGCACGACGCAGTCCACCGAGGTTACGGTCACCGACGGCTCGGGTACATCGAGCTCCGAGGTCGAGCAGTCTGCTCAGACGAGCCTGCTGACCAACAAGATCATCACCGAGCTGACGCAGTCGGGCGCCGTCTCGGTCGTCGAGCGCAAGAAGGTGGGCCAGATCATGGAGGAGGCGCAGCTGACCCAGCAGGATCTGGCTGAGGCCAGCACCGCGGCCGAGCTGGGCAAGCTGCTCGGCGCCGAGTACATGATCTTCGGCTCTGTGGACGCCTTGCGGCCGAGCGTGAGCATCGAGGATCTCGCCTACGATGCCGGCGAGCAGAAGGTCATGTCCCTCACCGCCTCGGCTACCGCACGGCTCGTCGAGACCGAGACCGGCGAGATCGTGGCTGCCGAGGACCTGCAGGTATCCCGCAGCTCGGAGCAGCTGAACCCGGCCGATACGAGTCGCTCGATCCCGGCGGGCTTCTACCGCTCGGTGCTGAATGACCTCGCGGGCAAGCTGAGCTCGCGGCTCGTCACCGTCATCAGCCCGATCCAGGTCGCCAAGCAGGAGGGCGACACGGTGTACCTCGCCCGGTCGCGCCTCGATACTGGGGAGAGGCTCGAGATCGTCGAGCTCGGCGAGGAGATCGTCGATCCGGACTCCGGGGAGGTCCTCGGCAAGACGGAGCATCCCGTAGCGGTCGTCGAGGTCACCGAGGGTCTGGCCAACATGTCGAAGGCCCAGATCGTCGAGTGGCAAGCGGAGGAGCAGCGCATCCCCGCCGGCTCCATCGCAAGGCCGACGGACTGAGCGCGCCTCCCGCGGCGCAGGCCTGTCCCCTCCGCCATGCGGTCGGGGACTACGTGCCCAGCAGGGAGCGGGCCGAGGCCTGATCTCGGGACGTGGCCGGGTGACCGGCGCTCCCGGGCCAGCGCGCCCATCCGGCGCCCTGGGCGTCTTCTGGCGTGGAGATCGTGATGGGGAAGGGGATAGCCGGTATCGGCGGCGGCCTGGTCGTGGGGGTCCTTTTGAGCTTCCTCGTCGGCCTCTCCCTGGCTGAGGTCGACGAGGTCACCCGGGACACGTCCCTTCTCGTGGCCTTCATGCCGGAGCTCGGTCAATCGGCCCAGGGGAAGGCCTTCTGGGGCGGCCTGGGGGCAACGATCGTGGTGGCCGCCCTGGCCCCGAGCGCTGCCAAGGCCTGGCGCCGTGCCTTTCTCGTAGCCGGCGCCCTGTCGCTGGCAAGCTCGCTGGTCCTGATGGAGGCGGGTGCCGAGGCTGTACAGGAGGCCCGGGACGCCGCGGCCGGAGCGGCGGCGAGCGGTGCTGTGCTCGACGCCCTGTCGTACGACTTCGTGACCTTGCTCCTCGCCCCCTTCGCCCTCGGGCTCCTCTTCCTGGCCCTGGCCTTCTTGATCGGCCGCGACTAGACAGGCGGTCGATGGCCAGGGCGATCCTGGCTGCCCGCACGCGCTGGCGGTTGCCCGGCTGGTGGCCCGGGGTGAGCCGCTTGCAGGGCGTGCCGGCGAGGGCGCCGGGGCTGGACTGACGGGCTGGCTAGGGCGCCTCGGCCTGGCGCGGGAGGCGCGATGGCGCGCGCTTGTCGCGCAGGGCGGGGGGGTGGATCGGCGGCTGGCCTGTGGCCCAGGGAGGCTATCTGGTGCCGGCGAGTGGACTTGAACCACCGACCTGCCGATTACGAATCGGCTGCTCTACCAACTGAGCTACACCGGCATCGCTACGCCTATTGCGTGCCCAATTCTAGCTGGCTGCCCCGGAGGAGCCAAGCCCCGTCTGCGTCCTTTGACCACAGTGTGAGTGGGGCGGAAGGGATCTATGTTGAAGGGTGCACACGGAAGGGCGGAAGGAACCCTGAGGCGAGGAAGGGATGCCTCGCGACCCCGGATTCTCCCTGCTCGAGGCCCTCGTTGCCCTCGGGCTGCTGGCGACCATCAGCGCGACAGCGCTGCACGTCCTCTTCGGCGGCGTGCACAGCGCCCGTGAGGCGGCCTACCGCACCCAGGCCGTGCTCCTCGCCGAGGAGCTCATCGGGCGTGCCCGCCTGGTCCCGCCTGCCGAGCGCGCCGCAGCGCTCGGTGGCGGCGGCTGGCGGCGGCTGGCGGAGTGCACGGCGCCGGATCCGGCGGCCCGCGCCCGGGGTGATCGCCTCGCGCTAGGCGCCTGGCGCGCCGAGGTCGCCTGCACGCTGCCGGAGGCCGAGGCGCGCATCGACGCCGAGGCGGACCGGCTCACGGTCGCCATCCGCTGGCGGCCGGCGCACGCCGAGGAGCCGGCCGAGGTAACCCTGGAGGCGCGCCTGTGAGCTATCGCGCGGCAGGCGTGACCCTGGTGGAGCTCCTGGTGGCCCTGGTCGTCGGCGCACTGGTCGTCCTCGCCGCCGTGCAGCTCTACGCCACCGCCGCCCGTACGGCGACCACGGTGACGGAGATCGGCCGCCTGGCCGATCGGGCGCTTCTGCTGCAGCGCTTGCTCCACGATGAGGTGGGCAGCGCCGGCCGCGCGCCCTGCGGCGCGAGGACGCCGCTCTACGGCCCGGATCGCGCCACCGCCAACCGGGTCGTGGGCGCCCTCCTGGAGCCCGCCGGGGTCCGCGTCAACGGCGGCACCCTGCAGGTAGCCCGGCACCCGGCCGATCCCGCGCAGGCCGCCGCCCGCTACCGGCGCCCGGGGTCGGGCGATCCGGAGGCAGGCGGGCTCACCCTGCGGCTCTCCCGCCCGGCTCGTGACGCCTTTGGCGGCCGCCCCGACGAGGTGCTGGCTGGCGACTGCCGCGGCCTCTACCGCCTGCCGGTGCGCAGTGCCCACGGCGACGAGCTCTCGGTGGCGGCCCCGAGTGATCCGGACGCGCTCCCGTCGCGGGGCGTGGTCTGGGCGCCCTGGTGGCGCGCAGCGGGCGCGGAGGCGGGAGCCGGCGGGGGTGCTGCCTCCGGCTCGGTGGCAGTGCGCCGGTTCCGCGCCACCGGACCGGAGGGCGCGGACGGGGTGCCGACGCTGAACCGGGCCACGAGCCTCGCGGGGCCGCCCCAGCCGGTGATCCGGGGGGTGGCGGCGCTGGCCATGGGCTTTGCCGAGTGCCCGGGGACGACGGATCCGCGGGCAGCGGATCGGTACCCGGAGCGCTTCCGCCGGGCGGAGGCGGTGGCGGATTGGGACGCGGTCTGCGCCGTGCGCTTCGCCGCCGAGGTACGTGCCGGCGGCGCCCGGGAAGGTGTCGCCGTCGTGGCCCGGCCGGTGACCGTGACCGTGCCGATCCGCGGGCGGCTGCCTTGAGCCGGCGGGGCGCCGAGGGCTTCGCGGTGTTGGCGCTCACCGCGCTGCTGGCCGGGGTGGCGGTCCTGGCGTGGTCGGTGACCGCGCCCACGGCGCTGCAGCTGCGGGCCGCGGGCGGGCTGGCCTGCCGCAGCGCCTCGGTGCAGGCGGCGGAGCGGGCGCTGGCCGAGGGGGTCGAGGCCCTGCGCAGCCGCGGGCCGGCGGCCGGGGCGTCCGTAGCGCCGGAGCGCTTCCTCGGCGAGCCGGCGGAGGCGCCGGCGTGCGGTGACGGCGAGTCGTGCTACCGTATCGAGCGCTACGCCGAGCAGTTCCGGATCCGGGCGCTCGGGCCGGCCTGCGGCGAGCGGCGCAGCCGGGTGGTGGCCGGCGGCCGGATCGAGGCGCAGCCCTCCGGTAGCTTCGCGGTCCACATCCGCTGGCACCGGGTACATCGGGCAGGGCAGCAGAGATAGGGGCGATGATCGCAGAGGCCAAGCGGAGATACGGCGGTTTCTCGCTGGTGGAGCTGGTGATCGTGCTGGCCATCGTGGCGATCCTGGTGGGGATCGCCTACCCCTTCTACAGCCAGTACAGGGTCCGCGCGGACCGCAGCGATGCCACCAGCACGCTCATGGACACCTGGATGGCCCTGGAGCGGTGCTTCGTCGAGGAGCTGGACTACCGCGCATGCCGGGAGCAGGTCCCCGAGCGCTCGGAGCGGGGGCTCTACGAGATCGAGCTCGACGCCGAGCCCCACGGCTTCACCCTGACGGCGGTGCCCGCACCGGATGGGCCGCAGGAGGCGGATGAGGCGTGTACCCGGTTCACCCTGAATCACCGCAGCGAGCGCGGCAGCGCGCCCGAGCCCCCGGAGGTCTGCTGGGGGGAGTAGCCGGCGGCTTCACCCTGGCGGAGCTGCTGGTGGTGGTCGCCGTGGTGGCGGCGACTGCCGCCTGGGCCGTGCCGCAGTGGCGTGCCAGCGTGGACGAGGCGCGGGCCTGGGGGTGGCAGCGCGAGCTCATCGACGGCCTGGAGCGAGCGCGCGCCCACGTCCGCGTCCACGGTGAGCCGGTCACCCTCTGCGGGGGCACCCCGGAGCGCGGCTGTACGCCGGACGGCTGGTCGGCCGGGTGGCTGCTCGTGCGCGGGGATCCGCGGGACGCGGCGGATGGCGGCACGCCGGCGGTGCTGGCGCAGGGGCGCGGGGCTGGGCCGCGGCACACGGTGCGGGTCTCGGCCTTCCTGGCCGGCGGGGTCCACTTCGAGCCGGGGCAGTGGTCGGCGGCGAGCGGTACGCTGACCCTCTGCCGTGACGGCCGTATCGCTGCCGAGGTAGTGGTAGCGATCACCGGCCGTCCCCGGCCCGGCGACGCTCGGGGCGCACCCTGCGAGTGACGCCCCGGCGGCGCGAGGGCGCGCCACGCCGCCGCCGGGCCGCGCCGGCCTCAGTCCCAGTCCTGGAGCTTGCCCATGCTGTTGCGGGGTAGCTCGCTGCCGAAGGTCAGGCGCGTGGGGCGCTCCACCGCCGGCAGGTTCTCCCACAGCCACGCCTCCAGGCCCTGGCGCAGCTCGGTGGGATCGGCGCCGGGGGTGGCGGGGACGATGAAGGCCTTCAGGCGCCGCCGGCTGCCCTCGCCGTGGGGCCGCACGGCGGCCTCGGCCACCTGCTCGTGGGTCTCGATGCGCCGGGCGACGTGGCTCGGCGCGACGTTGACGCCCCCGATCTGGACCACCTCGTCGACCCGGCCGGTGGGCCGGAAAGTCCGCTCGTCGCGCCACGCCAGGCGGTCGATGGACGGTGCGGCCCGTGCCGTGCCGTCGGGCAGGGTGCGCCTGAGGTTGCCGTCGGCGTCCCGGTGCCAGTGGGGTAGGAGCGTGTAGTCGTCGGCCGGGTCCCAGCGCACCCCGACGCCGCCGGTCTCGGTGGCCCCGTAGAGCTCGGCCAGCCCCTGCAGGCCGGCGCGGAGCAGCCCCTTGTGGGTCTCGGGCTCCAGGGGGGCCGTGGAGCTGATGCCGGTGCCGCCGGCGAAGCGGTGGCCGGCGTCGTGCAGGTAGCGCCAGCGCGCCGGGACGGTGGCGATGAGGTCGTCGGGGCGCTGCTCGCGGAGCAGCCTCGCCGGGTCCTCGGGGCCCGCCGCGACCTCGCAGCCGAGGGCCCGGGGCAGGGCGATGCCGACCATGAAGCCGTAGACGTGGTGGACGGGCAGCCACGGGATGACCCGGCCGTGCCCAGCGAGGAGCGCGGCCAGGGCCTCGCCCTCCTGGGCCAGGGCGGGCCACGGATGGTGGTGGGGCTGCGGATCGCCGGTGCTGCCCGATGTGGTGAAGACCAGCCCGCTGGTGTGCGCGCTGGCGTCGGCGATGAGCTCCGCCATGTCGCCGATGCGGCGCACGGCCAGGAGGCGATCCTCCACACCGGTCTCGTGGAGGCTGAACAGCCGGTTGAGGGCGCTCGCCAGGTTGAGCCGATCCAGCGAGTCGGCCCGCAGCGGCGCCTCGTCCAGCCGGCTGTCCGCGGTGATCCCGGTGGTTTCGGGAGGGACGCGGCTGCCGCGCCCGCGAGTGAGCTCGTCGGGGATGATGCTGCGCAGCAGGCGCAGGACCTCTTCAGGGGTCAGCCCTTGCATGGATGAGCCCTCCGCGGCGGGCCGCCACGCCCCGCCGGCTCAGATGCGCTTGACGAAGATCCAGTAGGTATCCCCGGTGAGGGCCTTCTTCATGTGCACCTTCACCTTCGTCGGCGTCATGTGGTAATCGAAGGTGTACTCGAACATCACGTTGAGATCGCCGGATCTTACGCCTTCCTCGAACTTCCCGTGGAACTCCGCCGTATCCGCGCACGGCGCGACCTCCTTGAAGAAGTCCTTGCCGATCATCGCTCTCGGATCCCGCCCGGTGATGTCGGCCTCGGCGGCATTGTACTGGAGGATACGGCCGTTGGCATCGAGCTGGATCGCGCCGAAGGCGAGCTGGTCCAGCTGCTCGTCCTCCAGCTGGGCCAGGGTATTCTCGATATCTTCACTGCCGAACGTGATGTGTTCCATGCCTCCTCTCCCGTGCAGATGCTGGGGCGCTCCCTCCTGAGCGCTTTCGCTGTAGACCCTAATCCATTTTAATTAGGTCAATTGTCGAAACAAATTCACCACCTGGACGCACGGGCGCCCCTTGCACCAGGGTCGTCCCGGCGTGCCGCCACGCTGTGGGCCCTGACGGCCGAGACGCGCCGGCGTCAGCCGCCGCGGCGCCGGTACCGGTCAAGCCGGTAGGGCGCCGGGTCGATCTCGCACGGCCGGCTCTCGAGCTGGTCGGCCACGAGGCGTGCGCTGCCGGCGGCGAAGGTCCAGCCCAGGTGCCCGACGCCGGCCGCCAGGTGCAGCCGCGGCACCGGCGTGGGGCCGAGGATCGGCGGCCCGTCGCAGGTCATGGGCCGCAGCCCGGCCCACGGGTGGCTGGGGGCGTCGGCGAGCTGCTCGGCCAGGCGCGGGAAGCGGGCCAGGCCCTGCTGGCGCACGGCCCGCCAGCGCCGCTCCGGGAGGCGCTCGTCGAAGCCCGTGATCTCCGCCTTGCCGGCGATGCGCAGCTGGTCGCCGAGGCGGGTGATCACCACCTTGCGGGGATCGTCGATGATCGGCGTTGTCGGCGCCCCTACCGTCCCGGCGAGGGGGAGGCTCACCGAGTACCCCTTGATGGGCTCGATGGGCAGGTGCACGCCCAGCGGGCGGGTCAGTGCCGGGCTGTAGCTGCCGGCGGCGACGACCACGGCATCGGCCGGGATCGGGCCGCTGTCCGTCGCGACCCCGGTGACCCCGCCGCGGCCGCCGAGCAGGTGGCGCACGGCGGTCCCGAGGTGCAGCTCGCCGCCCTCGGCGCGCAGGCGCTCGGCGAGCTGCTCGGTGAAGCGCAGGGCGTCGCCGTAGCCGTCGTCGGGGAACTCGATGGCGCCGGCGAGCTGGTCGGCGCTGTCGGCCAGGGCCGGCTCGCGGGCCACCGTCGCGTCGACGTCCAGCTGCCGGTGGCGCACGCCGAGGGCGCTCACCGCCTTGGCCTCCTCGCGGCCCTTCGCCAGGGCCCGGCTGTCGTCGAAGAGCTTGAGGATGCCGCTGTCGTGGGCCTCGAAGGCGAGGCCGAGCTCGTCGCGCCAGGCCCGCGCGTGGTGCAGGCCGTAGAGGGCCAGGGCGGCGTTGGCGTCGGCGTGGCGCCGATAGCGCTCGGCCGTGGCGTTGGCCAGGAAGCGCAGCGACCAGGCGGGGGCGCGCAGGACGCGCCAGGGGTTGATGCGCAGCGGCGAGTCCGGCTTGCCGAGCCAGGCGAGGGCATCGCGCAGCACGCCGGGCGGATTCCAGGGCGCGGCGTGGCCGGCGTGGAGCTGCGCCCCATTGGCGTAGCTCGTCTCCTGGGCGACGGCGTCGCAGCGGTCGAGGAGGACCGCCTCGTGGCCGCGCGCCGTCAGCTCCCAGGCCACTGCTGTGCCGACGACGCCGGCCCCGACTACTGCGATGCGCATCGACTGCCTCCCTCAGCGCCTCTGGGCGTGTGCCGTGCCCGCCGCTGCCGGCGGGGCGTCATTCGGGCTCCCGGCCGCGCATGGCGCGGTAGCGGTACCACCCCTCGGCGCGCAGCTCGCAGGCCGGGCATGCGCCGCAGCCGTAGCCCCACGGGTGGCGGTGCTGCCGGTCGCCCCGGTAGCAGGTGTGGGTCCGCTCGCGGGCCAATGCAACCAGCGCCTCGCCGCCGAGCTCCTCGAGGAGCTGCCAGGTCTGCGCCTTGTCCAGCCACATCAGGGGGGTATGCAGGACCAGGCGCTCGGCCATGCCCAGGTTGAGGGTGACCTGCAGGGCCTTGACGGTGTCGTCGCGGCAGTCCGGGTAGCCGGAGAAGTCCGTCTCGCAGACCCCGGCGACGAGGTGGCGGATGCGGCGCCGGTGGGCGAGGGCCGCGGCGAGCGTGAAGAACAGCAGGTTGCGGCCCGGGACGAAGGTGTTGGGCAGGCCCTGCTCGTCGTAGGCGATGGCCGCCTCGCGGGTCAGGGCGGTGTCGCTGATCTGGCCGAGGATATCGGCGTCGAGGACCCGGTCCTCGCCCAGGCGGTCCCCCCAGGCCGGGCTGGTCTCGCGCAGGCCCGCCAGCACGCTGCGCCGCGCCTCCAGCTCGACGCTGTGGCGCTGGCCGTAGGCGAAGCCCACGGTCTCGACGCCCGCGAAGCGCTCCAGGGCCCAGGCTAGGGCGGCCGTGGAGTCCTGGCCGCCGGAGAAGAGGACCAGGGCGTGCTCGTCGTCGGTGCTGGCGGGTACCCGTCGGGGCTGCTCGGCCATCGCCTGGATCCCGGCGTTGTGGATGGATGCGCCCAGGATAGGGGTTGCGCGGCACCGCGGCCAGCTCGGTCCCGGTGTGCGGCCCGTATGGGGCAGCCTCCCGGACGGCGATCGGCTGTCCGGACCCGAGCGGCTGGCTGCGGCCGTGTTGCGGGTCTATATTGCAGTTAAGTTACTCTTACACTATATTTATTAAGACCCTACCAAAATCCCAAACAAAAGGAGGTTGGGATCATGAAGACCATCAAATACCTCGCGCCCGCATTCGTCAGCGCCCTCGCCTTCGCTTCCACCGCCCAGGCCTCGGAGTTCGAGGGCTTCTACGCCGGGGGCGGCGTCGGCGTTTTCGGGACCGCTACGGCAGAACTGAAGTTCGACGACGGATCGAGCGCCACCTTTGGTGCCGAGGACTTCCTGAACAAGGCGGACCTGATCGTCGGCTACGGGCAGCAGGACGACGGCTTCTACATCGGCGGCGAGGCGGCCTACAGCTTCGGCATGCTCGATGACGAGATCGTAGAGGGCTCCAGTGCTGTAGACGGCGCTAGTGATTCACTTGATTTAGAGACGAATGGCGGCTATATGCTCGCTGGCCGCGCCGGCTACATCGTCTCCCCGGCGGCCATGGCCTACGTCAAGCTCGGCTACCAGCAGCGCGAGTTCGAATTCAGCGACAACGCAGACTCAGTTGACGAGGACTTCGACGGCTACGTCGTCGGCGGCGGCATGGCGTACCACATGGCGGGTACCCCGGTAACCGTGCGCGCCGAGGCGACGCGCACCGAATACGGCGATGAGGTTATCGGGGCTGATGAGGTAGAGCCGACGGAGACCTCGGTCGACCTGCAGGCCGTCTACCGCTTCTAAGGGGCCGGCACCGGCCTGCGGGGCCGGTGGGATCCCCTTCATGCGGGGTCGAGCGGCGGGCAAACGCCCGTCAGCGGAGTCCCCGGGCAGCCCCCCGCCTTGGCGGGGGGTTGCTCGTTCGGCCCCCCTGCTACGCTTGCCCTTGGCCCCGCACGCTCGCTCACCCACCGGCCTGCTACAGTAACTGGTAACCACCCCTGATCGCCCTGGTGGTGATCGTCCCAAGCACAAGGAGCCGAGACCCATGCGGAAACAGGTAGCCACTACGCTCGCCGGCGGTTTGATCGCCTACGGCGCTGTCGCGGCGCAGGCTGCGGCGCAGCTGCACCTGCCGGCCCGGGAGTTCAGCTACGACTACGTCGAGGGCGGCGTGGTCCTCACCGAGTACGACCGCGACGGCCTGGATCAGGATCCGGTCGGGCCGCGGATCATCGGCTCGACGGCCCTGTCGCGCCACGTCTTCGTCCGGGGCGAGGCCAGCTATCTGACCGACGATATCGACGTGACCACCCTCGCCGTGGGCCCGGGGGTGAGGCTGCCCGCCGGCTCCGCCATCGATCTCTACGGCGTGGCCTCGCTCGTCACCCGGGATACGGATCCGGACGGTGGCAGCAGCGAGAGCGGCACCGGCTACCAGGTCACCGCGGGTATCCGCCACAGCTGCCCGCTGCTGGACAACATGGCGTACACCTGGGAGATCGACTACCTGGACGTGGATACCTTCGAGGACTTCGACGACGGCGTCGTCAACCTCACGGCGAAGGGGGTCTACGCCCTGGCACCGCAGTGGGATGCCGTGGCCGATCTGCAGATCAACGACGCCGGCGACGGCGATGAGCTGGGCCTGGTGATCGGCGGCCGCTACAACTTCTGATCCCCGCCGCGGGGACCGGTGCCTTGCGCCCGATGGGCAGGGGCCAGGGCACCGGGACGGCCGCTCCACCGCCGCGGCTAGAGCCGTGCGACCACCGCCTCGCCCATCTCGCGCGTCCCCACGCGCCGGCTGCCGCCCTGCAGGTCCGGCGTGCGCAGGCCCGCCTCCAGGACGGTGCCGACGGCGGCCTCCACGCGGTCCGCCGCCTCCCGGGCATCCAGGCTGTAGCGCAGCATCATCGCCACCGAGAGGATCGTCGCCAGGGGGTTGGCCTGGTCCTGCCCGGCGATATCCGGCGCCGAGCCGTGGACGGGCTCGTAGAGCCCCTTGCCGCGCTCGTCCAGCGAGGCCGAGGGGAGCATGCCGATGGAGCCGGTCAGCTGCGCCGCGCAGTCCGAGAGGATGTCGCCGAAGAGGTTGCCGGTGACCACCACGTCGAACTGCTTCGGCGCCCGGACCAGCTGCATGGCGGCGTTGTCGACGTACATGTGGCTCAGCGCCACATCGGGGTAGTCGGCGCTGACCCGCTCGACGACCTCGCGCCACAGCCCGGAGCTCTCCAGCACGTTGGCCTTGTCCACGGAGCAGAGCTGGCCCCGGCGCTGCCCGGCGGCCTCGAAGGCCAGGCGGGCGATGCGCTCGATCTCCGCCTCGCTGTAGGCCAGGGTGTTGTAGCCCTGGCGCTCGCCGCCGTCGAGCGTCCGCACCCCGCGCGGCTCGCCGAAGTAGATGCCGCCGGTGAGCTCGCGGACGATGAGCAGGTCCAGCCCGGCGACCACCTCCTC
>CAJXLI010000046.1 GCA_913055575.1 uncultured Ectothiorhodospiraceae bacterium | reverse complement strand
CAGGCGCGGTCCACCAGGTCGTCCTCCAGGGCGACCTCCAGCTTCATCTTGGGCAGGAAGTCGACGACGTACTCGGCCCCTCGGTAGAGCTCGGTGTGCCCCTTCTGCCGCCCGAAGCCCTTGACCTCGGTAACCGTGATACCTTGGACGCCGATAGCGGAGAGCGCCTCGCGGACGTCATCGAGCTTGAAAGGCTTGATGATGGCCGTTACCAATTTCATGAGTGTCGTCCTCGTTGCACGCGAGTGGCCTGGGCCGCAGCAGTGATCTCCGGCGCTGCGGCTATCTGAAGGGTTGCAGGAGGTGTGCCAACCCTGCGGGCCGCGAGCTGACGGCGTTACGCCGGTGCGGGCCTGGCCTGCTCCCGATGGCGGGCGCACCAAACGAGGGCGACGGCAGGGCCATCGCACTATCCCGGTGCGTGACACGAGGGGAAAGGCCATGATCGATCAGAAGACCATCGACGACCTGGCGCAGCGGCTCACGGCGAGCCTGCCGGCTGGGGTCCGTGAGTTCCACGAGGAGATCGAGAAGAATATCCGCGCCTCCTTGCAGGCCGGCTTCTCGCGCCTCGATCTGGTGACCCGCGAGGAGTTCGATGCCCAGGCCAAGGTCCTGGCGCGGACCCGCGCCCAGCTGGAGGAGCTCAACCGCCGGGTGGCCGAGCTGGAGGAGGGTAGCGGCGGCGCTACCGCCAGCGGTCACGGCAGCGCCAGCGCCGCGGGCGGCCAGGAGGGCGGTCCCGCCGACAGCGGCTGAGCCGGCGCGCCTACCGGCCTGCACGAACTTGGTGTGTGCCGCGTGAGCCAGGGAGGGTTCCTATGGCACTGGCAGTCAGCCGGGCGCGGGCCGCGCTCGGCGTATCCGCCCCTGCGGTCCAGGTAGAGGTCCATCTGGCGGCAGGGCTACCCGCCTTCTCCTTGGTGGGCCTGCCCCGGGCCGAGGTGCGCGAGGCCCGGGAGCGGGTCCGGAGCGCGATCATCAATAGCGGCCTGGAGTTCCCGGTCGGCCGTGTCACCGTCAATCTCGCCCCGGCGGATCTGCCCAAGGGCGGTGGGCGCTTCGACCTGGCCATCGCGGTGGGTATCCTCGCCGCCTCGGGGCAGCTCCACGGTACGCTCGACGGCGTGGAGCTGCTCGGCGAGCTGGCGCTGAGCGGCGAGGTACGGGCCGTAGGCGGGGCCCTGCCGGCCGCCGTCGCCGCCCGTGACGCCGGCCGGCAGCTCATCATGCCCGCCGGCGATGGGCCTGAGGCGGCCCTGGTCCATCCCGACGGCGCCTTCCCGGCGCAGCGGCTGCTGGCGGTCCTCGACCACCTCGGCGGAGGCGAGCCGCTGGCCGCCGTAGGGCCACCCCCTGCCGGGCCGGCGGCGGAGCCGCACCCGGATCTTGCCGAGGTGCGCGGCCAGGCCGGGGCGCGTCGCGCCCTGGAGGTGGCCGCCGCCGGCGGGCTCAACCTCCTGCTCAGCGGCCCCCCGGGGACCGGCAAGACCATGCTCGCCGAGCGCTTGCCCGGCGTGCTGCCGCCGCTGCCGGAGGCGGAGGCCCTCGAGGCCGCGGCCGTGCGCTCGGTCAGCGGCGAGGGCATCGATCCGTCCCGCTGGCGGCAGCCGGCGCTGCGCGCCCCCCACCACGCGACTACGGTAGCGGCTTTGATCGGTGGGGGGCAGCCGCCGCGGCCGGGGGAAGCCTCCCTCGCCCACCGCGGCGTGCTCTTCCTCGACGAGCTCCCCGAGCTGCCGCGCAACGCCCTGGAGGCGCTACGCGAGCCGCTCCAGGCCCGGCAGGTGACCATCGCCCGTAGCGGGACCCGCGTGACCTACCCGGCGGCCTTCCAGCTCGTCGCGGCCATGAACCCTTGCCCGTGCGGCCACTTCGGCGCGCTGCACGGTGAGTGCCGCTGTACGCCGGAGCAGGTCGCCCGCTACCGCGATCGCATCACCGGACCGCTGCTCGATCGATTCGATCTCGCCGTGGAGGTCCCCCAGCTGAGCGCGCGGGAGCTCAGCGAGGCGCCGGCGGCGGAGGCGAGCGCAGCCGTAGCCGAGCGTGTCCGCTGCGCCCGGGAGCGCTCCCAGGCGCGCTCCGGCCGGATCGCCGGCGATCTCGACGGCGACGCGCTGCGCCAAGCGTGTCCGCTCACCGCGGAGGCGCGGACGACCCTGGAGCGGGCCACCGAGGCCATGGGGCTGTCGCCCCGCGGGCACCACCGGGTGCTGCGCGTGGCGCGGACCATCGCCGACCTCGCCGGCAGCGAGACCGTCGACGAGGCGGCGATCGCCGAGGCCGTCGGCCTGCGGCGCCGGCTCGCCGCCTAGGGCGCCGCAGGCCCACCGCTAGAAGGTCAGGCTCGCCCCGGCCCAGAGGTGGTCGTCGAGGTCGCTCTCATCGCGAGTCTCGCCGCCGACGGTGTAGTTGATGCTCATCTCCGCCCCGGTGGCGGCCAGGGGGTGGCTCAGGCTGACGGTGGCGTCGCGGAAGGCGCCGTCCTGCTCCTTGGGCGTCGAGATCGAGCCGTCGTCGTTCTCCGTGTCGTCGGCGTAGAGGTAGTAGCCGGCGCTGACGCTGAAGGTGAAGTCCTCGGGTAGCGGCTGCTCGAGGCTAGCGCTCAGGTAGGTATCCCCGGCGGCCGTCCAGGCGGCGGTGTCCAGGGCCACGCTCACGCCCAGAGTGGCCGGGCCGTAGGAGACCGAGGCGCTGCCCTCGGGCACGCTGTTGTCGTCGGTGGCGTCGCCGGTGTAGTAGTAGTAGGTCAGGCCGAAGTCGTAGCCCAGCTCCCCGGCCGTGCCGCTGTAGCCGCCGTAGAGGTCGACCTCGTTGGCTGCCGGGTCGGCGTAGTAGTCCGGACCGTCCCCCAGGGTTGAGAACCAGGTACCGGCGTAGAGGCCATTGCCGTGGCTATAGTCGAGCCCGCCCTGGAAGGCGGTCCGGTTGTCCTCGACGCCGCCGCGGAAGATGTACTGCGAGACCAGGCCGGCGTTGCCGCTGACCTCGGCCTGCAGCGCACCTGAGGCGGCCATCAGGCCGGCGCCGGCGGCCAGGAGGGTGAGGCGGGAGGGGCGGTTCATCTCGGTCATGGCGGTGCTCCTTGTGGCAGGAAAGACGATGGTTGCGCCCATCTCCCCATGCATGGGGTGTGCCACCTGTCCTGTCCGGGTCGCGGCTACCGCGCTCCCGAGCGAGCGCACGGCCTCGGGGCAACAGCCCCGGTAGGTGCGCCATGCTGGTGCACGCAGTGGCGAGGAGCCCCGCCGCTGGCCACGCTGCCCCTCCCCACCGGGCGGTGGTGGCAGCGCGGTTGCAGGCGATCCCTGCCAGCAGGAAGAATAGCGCGCCAGTCTTGCTACCGAGAGGAGGGTAGGTATGTATCAGTTCCTGCTATCGAGCCACATCCTGGCCGCCCTGCTGAGCCTGGGGCTACTCGTCGGTCGCGGCCTCTTGGCGTACCAGGGCTCGCCGCTTCTCGAGCACAGGCTCTTGCGGGTAGCCCCGCAAGTCGTCGATACCGTGCTGCTGGTCACGGCGGTGGCGCTGATGGTCACGATCTCGCAGTATCCCTTGGTCGACGGCTGGCTGAACATCAAGGTCCTGGGGCTGGTCCTCTACATCGCCCTCGGCGTCGTCGCCCTGGGCCGTAACCGGAGCCCGAGGACGCGCACGCTCGCCCTCATCGGCGTCGTGCTGGTGATCGGCTACCTCTACGCCTACAGCGTCACCCGCCAGCCGCTGCTCATCCTCGGCTGACCTGCGAGGCCCCGGGTGCTGCTATATTGCCCGGGGCATCCGAGGAGCCACGCCATGCGATTGACCCGCCACAGCGATTACGCACTCCGCGTGCTGCTCTTTGTCGGCACCGCCGAGGGCCGGCTGGTGACCGTGGGCGCCATCGCCGAGCGCTTCGGCATCTCCCGCAACCATCTGATGAAGGTGGTCAATCGCCTGGCCGTCCACGGCTTCGTCGAGACCGTCCGCGGCAAGCACGGCGGGATCCGGCTGGCCGTCGCCCCGGAGGCGCTGTCCATCGGCGTGCTGCTGCGCTGCACGGAGGCGGACTTTACCCTGACGGAGTGCTTCAGCGACCAGGGACAGGGATGCCGGATCGCGGGTAGCTGCGCGGTGCGGGCCGTGCTCGACGAGGCCCTGGCGGCTTTCCTGGCGGTGCTCGACCGCTATACGCTGGCCGATCTGCTCGATAATCGGGGGGCGCTGGCTGAGGATCTGGCGCTTACGGATGGGCAGGCGCTCGCGCCGGGCTAGCTGCGGATCGGTCTGCGGAGGCTCGAGCTGCGAGGGAGCGGGTGGAATGGAGCGGGTGATGGGAATCGAACCCACATCGCCAGCGTGGGAAGCTGGTGCTCTACCATTGAGCTACACCCGCAATAAGTACATCCTAGGATAGCGCCATCCTGCCGCTCAGACAACCGGTGCCGCACTGCCGCATGCCGCGTTAGACTACGCCCCATGAGCACAGAGACGCAGACCATCCAGGTCCAGGTCAACGGTGAGGGGATGGCGCTGGCCCAGGGGGCGACGTGCGCCGAGGTCCTCCAGCGCCTCGGCGTCGACGCGCAGCAGCGTCTCGCCGTTGAGGTCAACGAGGCCATCGTCCCGCGCAGCCAGCTCAACGACTACCGCCTCGCCGACGGAGACCGAGTCGAGGTCATCCAGGCCATCGGCGGCGGCTGAGATCCCCCTTCCCAAGCACGGAGAACAGGCAAAGATGGCGGACCGCGATCCCTTTATCATCGCCGGCCGCGAGTACCACTCCCGCCTGCTGGTCGGCACCGGCAAGTACCGCGATATGGAGCAGGCCCAGACGGCCATCCAGGCCAGTGGCGCCGAGATCGTCACGATCGCCTTGCGCCGCAGCAACATCGGGCAGAATCCGGACGAGCCCAATCTGCTCGACGCCGTGCCGCCCGACCGCTATACCATCCTCCCCAACACCGCCGGCTGCTATACGGCCAAGGACGCTGTCCGGACCTGCCGGCTGGCCCGCGAGCTGCTGGACGGCCACAGCCTGGTCAAGCTCGAGGTTATCGGCGACGAGCACACCCTCTACCCCGATGTGCGGGCGACCCTGGAGGCTGCCGAGCAGCTGGTCGCCGACGGCTTCGAGGTGATGGCCTATACCAGTGACGACCCGATCATCGCCCTGCGGCTCCAGGAGATCGGCTGCGTGGCCGTCATGCCCCTGGCCGCGCCCATCGGCTCCGGGCTAGGGATCCAGAACCGCTACAACCTCCTGGAGATCGTCGACCGCCTGGACGTCCCCGTAGTCGTGGACGCCGGCGTGGGCACCGCCTCCGACATCGCGGTGGCCATGGAGCTCGGCTGCGATGCGGTGCTGCTCAATACCGCCATCGCCGGGGCGCAGGACCCCGTGCTCATGGCCTCGGCGATGCGCAAGGGCGCCGAGGCCGGCCGCGAGGCGTACCGCGCCGGGCGGATCCCGAAGAAGCGCTACGCCTCCGCCTCATCGCCCATCGAGGGGACCTTCTTCGATTGAGCCGGCAGCGCCTGACGCGAACCTTCGTCCGCCGCGAGGGGCGCCTGACCCGCGGCCAGGCGCGTGCCCTCGATGCACTCTGGCCGCGCTACGGGGCCGACGTGCCCAGGGCCGGGGCCCTGGATCTGGACGCCCTGTTCGGCCGCCGGGCGCCGCGGGTCCTGGACATCGGCTTCGGGGATGGCGAGGCGCTGGTGGCCATGGCTGCCGGCGATCCGCAGCGCGATTACCTGGGCGTGGAGGTACACCGTCCCGGTGTCGGCCACTGCCTGCTGTGTGCCGAGCAGGCCGGGCTCCAGAACCTGCGCGTGGCCGTGGTGGATGCCGCGGCGCTGCTCCACGACCACCTCCCGGAGCAGTCCCTGGAGGCGGTCTACATCCTCTTCCCCGACCCCTGGCCGAAGAAGCGCCACCACAAGCGGCGGCTCGTGCAGCCGGAGCTCCTCGAGCTGCTCGCTACGCGCATGATCCCCGGCGGGACGGTCCACCTGGCCACCGACTGGGCCGACTACGCCGAGTGGATGCTCGACACCCTCGAGCCGGATCCGCGGTTCATCAATACGGCCGGCCCGCGCTCCTTCCTGCCGCCCCCGCCGCCGCGGCCGCAGACGAAGTTCGAGCGCCGTGGCCTGGGCAAGGGCCACACGGTCCACGACCTCGTCTACCGCCTCGAGCCGGTGGCGGCGCAGGGCTAGCCCGGGCGCCCGCTGCCGGGGTACGCGTCAGGCCCGGCTACCGGCCGCGTGGGCGGTGCCCTCGCTGCCGCCGCTGAGGCCGCTCTGGCGCAGCAGGGGCTCGATGCTCGGAGGCCGCCCGCGGAAGCCCTGGAAAAGCTCGCGCGCCGGCCTCGAGCCGCCCTTCTCCAGGATGTGCTCGGCCAGCGACTGGCCCACGCTGCGCTCGAGCAGCCCTTCCTCGCGGAAGCGCTCGAAGGCGTCGGCGGACAGGACCTCGGCCCACTTGTAGCTGTAGTACCCGGCGGCGTAGCCGCCGGCGAAGATGTGGGCGAAGCTGTGCGGGAAGCGCTGCCACGCCGGCGGCCGGATCACCGCGGTGCGCCGGCGGACATCGTCGAGCAGGGCGTGGATGCCGGCGGCATCCGGCGCCTCCGTCTCCTGGTGGAGCTCCAGGTCGAAGAGGGCGAGCTCGAGCTGGCGGACGGTCTGCAGCCCCGCGTGGAAGTCCCGGGAAGCGCGTAGCCGCTCGTAGAGGTTGCGCGGTAGCGGCTCGCCGGTCTCGTAGTGGGCGGCGATGAGGTCGAGCCCCTCGCGCTCCCAGCACCAGTGCTCGAGCAGCTGGCTGGGCAGCTCCACGGCGTCCCACTCCACCCCGTGGATGCCCGCCACCGGGCGCCAGTCCTGGCGCGTGAGCAGGTGGTGCAGGGTGTGGCCGAACTCGTGGAAGAGGGTGACCACCTCGTCGTGGCTGAGCAGGGCCGGCTCGCCCTCGGCAGTGGGGGTGAAGTTGCAGGTGAGGAAGGCCACCGGTTGCTGGATCCCGTCCTCGCGCAGCCGCCGACTGCGGCACTCGTCCATCCACGCCCCGCCGCGCTTGCCGCTGCGGGCGTAGAGGTCCGCGTAGAGCCC
This sequence comes from uncultured Ectothiorhodospiraceae bacterium, assembly GCA_913055575.1. GTDB lineage: Bacteria > Pseudomonadota > Gammaproteobacteria > Nitrococcales > Halorhodospiraceae > Halorhodospira. Next base: position 9,277 of record CAJXLI010000046.1, on the reverse strand, counting down.
GCCCCGGGCGTGGCCCTGGCCGTCGAGGAGCTCGTAGTAGCGCACGTCCGGGTGCCAGGTATCGACATCGTCCCGCAGGCGGAAGCCCACCCCGAAGAGCCGCTCGGCGATGGTGAACATCCCCTCGACCACGTGCTCGGCCGGGAAGTAGGGGCGCAGCGTCTCCGCAGAGAGCTGGAAGCGCTCCTCCTTGAGCCGCTCGCTGTAGAAGGGCACATCCCAGGCCTCCAGGCGGTCGAGGCCGTCGCGCTCGTAGGCGAAGTGGCGCAGCTCGTCGAGCTCGGCCTGCGCCCGCGGGTAGGCGCGCTCGGCGAGATCCGTGAGGAAGTCGTGGACCTGCTGGGGGGTGTCCGCCATGCGCCTGGCCAGCGCCTTGTCGGCGAAGGTCGGGTAGCCCAGCAGCTGCGCCTGCTCGGTGCGCAGGCGCAGGATCTCCTCCATCACCGGCGTGTTGTCGTACTGCCCGCCGTGGGGGCCGAGCTCCGAGGCCCGGGTGGCGTAGGCGGTGTAGACCTCCTCGCGCAGGGCGCGGCTCTCGGCGTGCTGCAGGATGGCGAGCACGCTCGGCATCTGCAGGGTGAGGCGGTAGCCCGCGACCCCGGCATCCGCAGCCGCCTGGCGGGCCACGGCCCGCGCCGAGCCGGGCAGCCCGGCCAGCTCTGCCTCCTCGGCGTCGCGGTGCCAGGCCTGGGTGGCGTCGAGGAGGTTCTGCTGGAACTGGGCGCTGAGCTCCGAGAGGCGCTGAGCGTTGGCGCGGAAGCGGCTGCGCGCCGGCGCCTCGAGCCCGACACCGGCGAGCTCCAGCTCCTGGAGGCTGTCGTCGACGACCTTGCGCTGGACCGGATCCAGCCCGAGCGCCGGGGCGCGCTCGGCGAGCTCCTGGAGGGCCTGGTAGAGCCGGCGGTCCTGGGCGAGCTCGGCGTAGAAGGCGCTCAGATCGGGCAGGGCGGCATTGTAGGCCTCGCGCAGCTCGGGCGTCTCGGCCACGGCCTGCAGATGGGATACCGGTGCCCACGCCCGGGCGAGGCGGTCGTCGGCCTCCTCCAGCGGGCGCATGAGGCTCTCCCAGCTGTGCGGCGGCCCGGCTGCCAGGGCCGACTCCAGGGTCTGGCGGCCGGCCTCGATCAGGGTGTCGACGGCCGGCTGCACGTGCCCGGCCCGGATCTGCGAGAAGGGCGGTAGCGGGTGATCGCTGAGCAGCGGATTCTCCGGCATATCACCACCTATTAGGCTGACGCGTTACACTCTAGCACGGGTGCGGCAACGGGTTCCCGCGCCCGGCAGCGAGCGCCTTTTCCCAGTGGCCGGTTCCAGGAGGAGGGTCCATGACAGACGAGTACGATCTGATCGTCGTCGGCGGTGGTAGCGGCGGGATGGCCACGGCCCGGCGGGCGGCGGCCCACGGGGCCCGGGTGGCCATGGTCGAGCGCCACCGCCTCGGCGGCACCTGCGTCAATGTCGGCTGCGTGCCGAAGAAGGTCATGTGGTACGCCAGCGAGACCGCCGCCACCCTGGAGCGCGCTGCGGACTACGGCTTCACGCTCGACGGCTACCGGTTCGACTGGCAGGCCCTGCGCGAGGCGCGCGACGCCTACGTCGAGCGCCTCAACGGCGTCTACGCCCGCAATGTCGAGCGCGCCGAGATCGACCTCTATCGGGGTACTGCGCGGCTGCAGGATGCGCAGACCGTCGAGGTGGACGGGCAGGCGCTGCGCGGCCGCTATCTGCTCCTGGCACCGGGGGGGCGGCCTACGCGGCCGGCCATTCCCGGCGCCGAGCACGGGATCGACTCCGACGGCTTCTTCGAGCTCGCCGAGCAGCCGCGCCGGGCGGCGGTGGTCGGCGCCGGCTACATCGCCGTTGAGCTCGCCGGCGTCCTCCACCACCTGGGGACCGAGACGGCGCTCACCGTCCGGCGCGACAGCCCGCTGCGCGGCTTCGATCCGCTCCTGCGCGAGGCCCTGACGGAGGCCATGGCGGTGGACGGCCCGACGCTGCACACCGGCTTCGTCCCGGCTGCCTGTGAGCGGCAGGGAGACGGGAGCCTGGAGCTGGTCAGCGAGGACGGCCAGCGGCTGGCGGGGCTGGATACCGTGATCTGGGCCACCGGCCGGCGCCCCGCCACCGACGGCCTGGGCCTGGCGAGCGCCGGCGTCGAGGTGCGCGGCGACGGCTCCATCCCGGTAGACGACTACCAGCGGACCTCCGCGCCGTCGGTCTTTGCCGTCGGCGACGTCACCGGCAACGACTTCCCGCTAACCCCGGTGGCCATCGCCGCCGGCCGGCGCCTGGCCGATCGGCTCTTCGGGGGCAAGGCCGACAGCCGCCTCGACTACCGGGACATCCCCTCGGTGGTCTTCAGCCATCCGCCGCTGGGGACCGTGGGCCTGACCGAGCCGGAGGCGCAGTCCGTGTACGGCCCGGATAGCGTGGCCTGCTACCAGACCCGTTTCTTCCCCATGAACTACGCCCTGGCGCCGCAGGAGGTGAAGCGCCGCACCGCCATGAGGCTGGTGACGGTCGGTGCAGAGGAGCGCGTCGTCGGCGTCCATATCTTCGGCGAGGGGGCGGACGAGATGCTGCAGGGCTTCGCCGTGGCCGTGCGCATGGGGGCCACCAAGGCGGATCTCGACCATACCGTCGCCATCCATCCGACCAGCGCCGAGGAGCTGGTCACCCTGTGACCCGCTAGCACGGGGGCGGCCTGCCCGCCCCGCCCTAGCCGATCAGGCCTGCGCTGTTGGCGAAGACGATGAGGATAGCCGCCGGCACGAGGTAGCGCACCAGCACCAGCCATGCCCGGTACAGGCCCGGGCTCGACAGCGCCAGCTCCTGGCCCGTAACGCTGCGCGGCAGCACCCAGCCGGCGAACAGGGCCATCAGCAGGCCGCCGAGGGGCAGCATGATGCTGGTGGAGAAGTACTCGACCAGCTCCTGGAAGTTGAGCCCGAGGATGGTGAATCCGGACCAGAGGTTGAAGGCCAGCAGCGAGCCGATGCCCAGCAGCCACGCCGCGGTGGCGACGATCGCGGCCGCCCTCGGGCGCTGCCAGCCGCGGTTCTCGACGAGGTAGGCCGTGGCCGGCTCCATGAGGGAGATCGCTGAGGTGAGCGCGGCGAAGGACATCAGCAGGAAGAACAGGGTCCCGAACAGCGCCCCCAACGGCATCTGCCCGAAGCCGTAGGAGAGGGTGACAAAGATCAGCCCCGGTCCGCTGCCCGGATCCAGTCCGGCGGCGAGGACGATGGGGAAGACCGCCAGCCCGGCTAGCAGGGCGATGATCGTGTCGGAGGCGGCGATCAGGCCGCTGTTGCTCGGGATGGAGGAGCGGCTCGACAGGTACGAGCCGTAGGCCATGATCGCGCCTAGTCCTAGGCTGAGCGAGAAGAAGGCCTGCCCCATGGCGATCAGCACCGCCTCGGCGCCGAGGGCGCTGAAGTCCGGGGTAAACATGAAGGCCATGGCGTCGAGGAAGGCCCCGGCGCCCATGCCGTAGCCGACCATCACCAGCAGCAGCAGGAAGAGCAGCGGCATCAGCAGCCGTACGGCGCGCTCGAGGCCGTTCTGTACCCCGCGCAGGACGATGAGCGCCGTCAGGCCCATGAAGACGGTGTGCCACAGCAGCAGCTGCCACGGATCCTGCAGCAGGTCGTTGAAGAACGCCTCCACCTGGGCGGTCTCGGCGCCGGTGAAGGTGCCCGTGGCCATGAAGGGGACGTAGGCCAGCGACCAGCCGGCCACCACCGAGTAGAAGGACAGGACCAGGAAGCCGGCAATGACCCCGAGCCAGCCGAGGATCTGCCAGCCCCCCCGCGCGCCGTGCTCAGCGGGCAGGGTGCGCAGGGTGTTGATCGGGCTCTGCCGGCCGAGGCGTCCTAGGAGGATCTCGGCCATCATCACCGGGATGCCGATGAGCAGGATGCAGGCCAGGTAGATCAGGATGAAGGCGCCGCCGCCGTTCTCGCCGACCACGTAGGGGAAGCGCCAGATATTGCCCAGGCCCACGGCGGAGCCCGTGGCCGCCATGATGAAGGCCCACCGGGATCCCCACTCGCCGTGGATCGACTGCCGCGAGTCCGTCATGGCTGATGCTCTCCCTCGGTGGCGTCGGGACTTGGCGGGGGAGCCTAATACAGCCCGAAAGGGCGCAACAAACCCCTGCGCGCTATGCCGCAGGCAGCTCGACCCCCTCGGGCAGGCCGAGCTCCATGGCGATGGGCAGGTGATCCGAGAGCGGGTAGCCGAGGACCCGCGCGCGCTGCACCCGGAGCGAGGCGCTGATCAGGATATGGTCGATATTGCGCCGGGGCCGCCAGCTGGGGAAGGTATGCAGCCCGTGGATCGGCTCGGAGAGGTCGGTTCGTCGGCCCAGCCAGGCCAGCTCCTCGCTGTCGGAGCGGCAGTTGAGATCGCCCATGACGACGACATGGCGGTGGGCGTTGACCAGCTCCGCGAGGAAGCCCATCTGCTTGAGCCGCGTACGCTTGCTCAGGGCCATGTGGAGCTGGATGACGTTGAGCGCCTGCTCGCCGATCCCGAAGCGGATGTGCAGCGCGCCGCGGCCGGGGATGAATCCGGGGAGGCGATGCTCGCGGAGCTCCGTGGGCCGGTACCGGGCCAGCAGGCCGTTGCTCTGCTGCGCGAGGCGACCCATGTCGCGATTGGTCTGGATGTACCAGTAAGGGAAGTCCGCCTTGTAGGCCAGTTGCTCGGCCTGGTTCATGAACCCGGTCCGGAAGCTGCCGGCGTCTACCTCCTGCAGGCCCACGAGGTCGAAGGGCGCCAGCCACTCCCCGATGCGCTCCAGGTTGGTGCTGCGCTGCCGGTCAGGCAGGACGTGCTTCCAGCTGCGGGTGACGTAGTGGCGGTAGCGCGAGGTGGCGATCGCGTTCTGGATGTTGTAGCTGACCACCCCGATGGTCCGTGGTGCCGCCGGGGAGAGGGTCGGCTGGAGGGTGGCGTAGGCTCCTTCGCGCAGGCGATAGGAGAGGTTCGTCATCGCTCGGGGCGCCCTGGCAAGCGGGACCGGCCTAGCGCCAGCTGCAGGTGGGTGTGGCCGGCACCGGCTGCAGGCCGGCGCCGGCCGGGCCGTACGGCTGCGCCGTCCCGGCTCACTCCACCTCGGCTTCCGGATGCTGCATGCTCGCCATGTAGGCGGAGACCGCCTCGATCTCGGCCTCGCTCATCCGGCCCGCGGTATCCCGCATCATGCGGTTGCGATCGCTCTGGCGCTTCTCGCTCTTGAAGCCCTGGAGGGACTGGCGCAGGTAGGGCTGGTGCTGTCCCGCGACCGCCGGGAACTGGGCGCCCTTGACGCCCTCGCCGTGGGGGCCGTGGCAGGCGGCGCAGGAGGCGACGTCCTTCTCCGGGATGCCGGCGTGGTAGATCGACTCGCCTCGCGCGGCGAGCTCCTCGTCGACCTCCTGGGGACCCGGGGGCGTCTGGTCCTCGAGCCAGGCGGCGACGCTGCGGATCTCTTGGTCCGACAGGCCCACGGCGTTCTCGGTCATCAGGCCTTGCGGATCCCAGCGGTTCTCATCACGGAAGAGCTTCATCTCGTGGACGATGTAGTCGCTGTGCTGCCCGGCGTGGCTCGGCCAAGACGGGGTCTGGCTGATGCCCTTCGGACCGTGGCACGCCATGCAGACCTGGTTATTGAGCTTCTTGCCCTGCTCGAGATCGACCTCGGCCTGGGCAGTGGTCGCGCCGAGCATCAGGGCGGCGACCGTCAGGCCGGTAAGGGTGCGCTTATGCATGACCAATGTTGGCTCCGCTGATGGAGTGGCTTTCTGGGTACGTACCTGCAAGGTGTAAAGGGTATAGACGATCTCCCTTATATCAGCAGCGCCGAAAAGCGTCAATTTACCTCGGCCTCGTCCCCGGGGGCGCTCGGCGGGCCCTCGGCGCGGGCCGGGCAGCACGGCGATCCCTTGGTGTGAAACCATGGGCGGCCGTCGACGACGAGGAGAGGCAGGCATGAGTGAGCAGCGCTACTACCGCCGGGCCAGCTTCCGGCTGAGTGCGCCCACGCCCGGCGAGCTGGGACCGGATGAGGGCGCGGAGGTGGCCTTCGCTGGCCGCTCCAACGTGGGCAAGTCCAGCGTGATCAACTGCCTCACGGGCCAGCGCAAGCTCGCCCGGATCAGCGGCACCCCGGGGCGGACCCAGACCATCAATGTCTTCGACCTGGATGAGGCGCGCCGGCTCATCGACCTGCCCGGCTACGGCTACGCCAAGGTGCCCGCCGAGGTCAAGCGCCGCTGGGAGCGGGCCTTGCCGGACTACCTGCAGAACCGGGGCGCGCTGCGCGGCGTGGTGGTGATCATGGACCTGCGCCACGCGCCTACGGAGCAGGATGTGCAGATGGTCGGCTGGTGCGCGAGCGCCGGGCTGGCCCTGCACGGCGTGCTCACCAAGGCGGACAAGCTCAAGCGCGGGCGGGCCAAGCAGCGCCTGCAGGCCGTCCAGCGCAGCCTAGCGGAGGCCGGCGTGGCGCTATCCAGCGTGCAGCTGTTCTCGGCTCTCAAGGGGGAGGGTGTCGATGAGCTCAGCGGCGTCCTCGACGCGTGGCTCGAGGTAGGGAACTTCCGGCGCGGCTGATGGTCGCAGCAGGTGAGCATCGCTGACATGCGGGCTACAGCCTCCTCTCCAGCGTGGCGCACCAACCTGGTTGTCCTTCCCCCGAGGCCAGGTTGGCTGTTAGCCCCGGATCCCACCCCCAGGATCCGGGGCCTTTTTTTGGGCGGGGGGTCCCGCCCTGCAGCAACGCGCTACCCCGTGTGCTAGGGGGCTCGGCCTGCCGCATCGCGGTAGACCTCCAGGGTCTCCGTTGCCGTCCGCGCCACCGTGAACTGCGCCTCGATCCGCGCCAGCGCGGCCGCCCCCATGCGCCGGCGTCGCTCCGGGTCGGCGAGCAGCTCGGCGAGGGCGTCGCGCAGGGCGGCTACGTCGCCGGCCGGGGCCACCCGGCCGCTGACGCCGTCCTCGACCAGCTCCGGATTGCCGCCGGCGTCCGAGACGACCGCCGGGATGCGCTGGGCCATGGCCTCGATGATGGCCCGCGGCAGCCCCTCGCGGCGCAGGGAGGGCAGGGTGGCAATCTCGAAGGCGCCGGCGATCTGCGCCGCGTCCGGGCGGTACCCGGTCAGCCGGATGCGCTCGGCAGCGGGGCTGTCGGCGGCGGCGCGCTCGATGGCCCGGTGCGCCACGGGGCCGACGAGCACCAGGTGGGCGTTGTGCTCGGCGGGCAGCTGCTCGAAGGCGCGGATGAGCTCGACGATGCCCTTGCGCCGCTTCAGCCGCGCCACGCAGCCGATGACCGGTGCCTCCGCCGGGATGGCCAGATCCGCCGGGAGCCGGGCGTCCGGCTGCTGGTACCAGGCGGGCCGGTGGCCCTTGTAGACGGTCACGACCCGGTCCGGGCGGAAGGGCCGTGTGCCCGGCAGGCACCGCTTGTGCAGGAAGTATTGGCGGATGGCCTCGCAGACGCAGACGATGCGCTCGAGGCGCGGGTCCAGGAAGGATAGCCAGGAGAAGGGGTCCCAGTAGCTCAGGTTGCCGATGATCCCTCGGTAGGCGACCACCGGTACCCGCGGCAGCCCGAGGGTGGCGAGGTTGTAGTTGGTCAGGGCGATCTTGTAGTAGGCGTGGACCAGGTCGAAGGCACGCTCGCGGCGCAGCCGCCGCAGGGCAGCGATGGCGGCGGGATCGGCCTTGCTGCGCAGGCGCACCGGCACCACCTCCAGCCCCGCCGCCTCCAGGTGCCTGCGCATGGGCGCGTCCGGCTGGCAGACGATGGTCGGCACCACGCCCAGGCGTGCCATCTCGATGACGCTCTCGGCCTCGGCGCGGTCGGTGGTATCGAAGAGGTAGAGGACTCGCACGGGGTGCCCTTCAGCGTCCGGAGGCGGTGCGGGGACGGCCTACCGCAGCACCCCCCGCTCCTCCAGCGCCGTCAGGATCCGGCGTACGGAGCTCTCCAGGTCCTCGGCCACGGTATCGACGTGGACCTCCGGCTGCTCCGGCGCCTCGTACGGGATGTCCACGCCGGGCAGGCCCTCGAGCTCGCCGGCGTCCGCCCGGGCGTAGAGGCCGTCGAGGTCCTGGGCCCGGCAGGCCGCCAGCGGCGCGTCCACGTGGACCTCAATGAACTCCCCGGGCTCGACGCGTTCGCGGACCATGGCCCGGTCATCGCGGAAGGGCGAGAGGCTGGCGCAGACGGTGATCAGCCCGGCGTCGATGAACATGGTCGCCGTCTCGGCGATGCGCCGGATGTTCTCGGCGCGGGCGTCGCGGCTGAAGTCCAGGTCGTGGCTCAAGCCGTGGCGGATATTGCCGGCGTCGATGAGGTAGCTGTGGTAGCCGCGCCGGAACAGCGCCTGCTCCATGGCGTTGGCCAGGCTCGACTTGCCGGCCCCGGACAGCCCGGTGAGCCAGACGATGCACGGCCGCTGCCCCTTCTGCCCGGCCCGCCGCGCCTTGTCCAGTGCCAGCTCGCGGCGCGGCACCTCGGTATCGGTGCCGGCGGCCTCCGTGGCAGCGCGGGTGATCATGCCAGCGCCGACGGTGTGCAGGCTCATCCGGTCGATGACGATAAAGGCGCCGGTATTGGCGATCTCCTCGTAGGGGTCGAAGGGCAGTGGCGCCGACAGCTGCACCCGGCACAGGCCGATCTCGTTGAGACCGAGCTCCTCGGCGCTGTGGTGCTCCAGGGTGTTGACGTCGATGCGGTGGTGGACCCGCTCGACCACTGCCGGGATCGTAGCCGTGCCCAGCTTGATGTCGTACTGCCGGCCGGGCAGCAGCGGCTGCTCGGCCATCCACACGATGCGCGCGTCCAGGGTGTCGTCCACCGTGCCCAGGTGCTCAGGGCTGGCCAGGAGATCGCCGCGGGAGACGTCGATCTCATCGGCGAGGGTGACGGTCACCGCCTGCGGCGGGAAGGCCACGTCCAGATCGCCATCGTGGGTGACGATGCGCTCCACACGGCTGCGTGTGCCCGACGGCAGGGCGACGACCTCATCGCCGGGCCGCACGGTCCCCGCGGCCAGGGTGCCGGCGAAGCCGCGGAAGGCGTGGGAGGGGCGGATGACCGTTTGCACGGGCAGGCGCAGGTCGCGCAGGTTGCGGTCGGCCTTGGCCTCGACGGTCTCGAGCAGCTCCATGAGGGTGGGGCCGTCGTACCACGGCATCTGCTCGCTGCGGTGGACGACGTTGTCGCCCTGGAGCGCCGACAGCGGCACGCAGCGCACGTCCGGGATGCCCAGCCGGCGGGCGA
>CAJXLI010000045.1 GCA_913055575.1 uncultured Ectothiorhodospiraceae bacterium | reverse complement strand
CCGGTGCGGATCGTGGTGCAGCTGCGCTCCAAGCGCCAGGACCCGGAGCGGGTCATGGAGCACCTGTTCGCCACCACCGACCTGGAGCGCGGCTACCGGGTCCACCTGAACGCCATCGACCTGGACGGCCGGCCGCGCGTCTTCGGCCTGCACGAGCTGCTCACCGAGTGGCTGCGCTTCCGCACCGAGACGGTGCGCCGGCGCCTGGCCTGGCGGCTGGAGAAGGTCGAGAGGCGGCTGCACATCCTCGACGGCCTGCTCACCGCCTACCTGAACATCGACGAGGTCATCGCCATCATCCGCGAGCACGACGAGCCGAAGCCGGTGCTCATGGAGCGCCTCGGGCTCACCGCCGAGCAGGCCGAGGCCATCCTGGAGCTGCGCCTGCGCCACCTGGCCCGGCTCGAGGAGCAGAAGCTCCGCGGCGAGCAGGACGAGCTGGCGCGCGAGCGCGACGGGCTGCGCGAGACCCTCGGCGACGCGGGCAAGCTCCGCGAGCAGGTCAAGACGGAGCTGCTCGGCGACGCCGAGGCCTACGGCGACGAGCGCCGCTCGCCGCTGGTCCACCGCGAGCCGGCGCGGGCCATGGACGAGACCGAGCTCATGGCCAGCGAGCCGGTCACCGTGGTCCTCTCCGAGAAGGGCTGGGTGCGCGCCGCCAAGGGCCACGAGGTGGACCCGGCGGGGCTGTCCTACAAGTCCGGCGACGGCTACCTCGATCACGCCCTCGGGCGCTCCAACCAGCCGGCGGCCTTCCTCGACGCCACCGGCCGCGCCTACGCCCTGCCGGCGCACACCCTGCCCTCGGCGCGCAGCCAGGGCGAGCCGCTGACCAAGCGCCTGAGCCCGCCGGAGCAGGCGGGCTTCCGCGCGGTGCTCGCCGGCGATCCGGAGTCGCGCTGGCTGCTCGCCTCGGACGCCGGCTACGGCTTCCGGGTGCCGCTGCGCGAGCTCTTCTCCCGCAACCGCGCCGGCAAGGCGGTGCTGAACCTGCCCGAGGGGGCGGGGATGATGCCGCCGGCGGCGGTCCCCGAGGCGGCGGAGGGCGCCGAGGTGGCCGTGGCCAGCTCCGACGGCCGCCTGCTCGTCTTCCCCCTGGAGGAGCTGCCGGAGATGGCCCGCGGCAAGGGCAACAAGCTCATCGGCATCCCGGCGCAGCGGCTGCGCAGCCGCGAGGAGATCGTGGTGGCGGTCACGGTGCTGCCCGCCGGGACCGGGCTGCGGGTGCACGCCGGCAAGTCCGGCAAGCGCCTCGGCCCGTCCGACCTGGCGCCCTTCCGCGCCACCCGCGGGCGCCGCGGGACCGCGCTGCCGCAGGGGCTGCGGCGGCTCCGGGGGCTGGCGCCGGCGGCGTGACCGGCGCCCTCGCCGGGCGCCCGGGCCCCGTGCGCCGCGCCGGCCAGCCCCGCGGCGTGCCGGTGCCCGCCGCCCGCCGGCGGCCTTGAAACCTTGGGGGGCGTGCCCCCACTCACAGCCTCTAGGACTGCAACCGCTTCTGGCTTGCGGAAAAGGAGAGTCGCCACCGATGCTGACCCGTATCGCCTTGCTCCTCGCGACCAACATCGCCGTCGTGCTGGTGCTGTCGTTCATCCTCAACGTCCTCGGGGTCGAGCAGTTCCTGCGCGCGCAGGGCATCGACGCCGAGACAGTGACGCTGCTGATCTTCGCCGCCGGCATCGGCTTCGCCGGCTCCTTCATCTCCCTGGCCCTGTCCAAGTTCATGGCCACCAAGATGATGGGCGCCAAGCCCATCGAGACGCCGAGCAACGCGCAGGAGCAGTGGCTGGTGGAGACGGTGCGCCGCTTCGCGCAGCACGAGGGCATCGGCATGCCCGACGTGGCCGTCTACGACGGCCCGGAGATCAACGCCTTCGCCACCGGTGCGCGCCGCAACAGCGCCCTGGTGGCGGTCAGCTCCGGGCTGCTGCAGAGCATGAGCCGGGACGAGGCCGAAGGGGTCATCGCCCACGAAGTGACCCATATCGCCAACGGCGACATGGTCACCCTCACCCTGATCCAGGGCGTGGTGAACACCTTCGTGATCTTCTTCGCGCACCTGATCGGGCGCTTCGTCGACCGCGCCGTGTTCAACAACGAGGAGGGGAACGGAGTAGGCTTCTTCATCGCCACGATGTTCGCCCAGGTGGTCCTCGGCGTCCTCGCCTCGATCATCACCATGTACTTCTCGCGCAAGCGCGAGTTCCGGGCGGATAGCGGCGCCGCCGAGCTCGCCGGGCGCGACAAGATGGTGGCGGCCCTGGAGCGGCTCAAGCGCTCGATGGAGCCGCAGAACATGCCGGACGAGATGGAGGCCCTCGGCATCAATGGCCGCCAGGGCGGCGAGACCCTGAAGCGGCTGTTCATGTCCCACCCGCCGCTCGACGAGCGGATCCAGGCCCTCAAGGGCCGCTCGGCGTGAGCACCTCCTTGGCCGCCGCGCCCGGCGCCTCGCGGACCAGGCGCGGCAGGAGGTAGCCGGGCAGGCTGTGGGCGAGCTCCGTCCACAGCCGCAGCCCGGTGGCCGCGTCCACGTCGAAGTGGGCCGCCCCGCTGACCGGGTCGAGCAGGTGCAGGTAGTAGGGCAGGACCCCGGCCTCGAAGAGCCGCTCGGAGAGCGCGGCCAGGGTGGCGGCGTCGTCGTCGTTGACGCCGCGCAGCAGCACCGCCTGGTTGAGCACGGCGGTGCAGGCGCCGTGCAGGCGGCCCAGGGCGTCTGCCGCCTCCGCGCCGATCTCGTTCGGATGGTTTGCGTGGACTACGGCCACGGCCTGCAGCGGCGCCTGATCCAGGTGGCGGACCAGGGCGGTGGTGACCCGCGCCGGGATCGCCACAGGCATGCGGGTGTGGATGCGGACCCGCCGGACGCCGTCCAGGGCGGCCAGGCGCTGCAGGCACTCGGCGACGGCGGCATCGCTGAGGAGCAGGGGGTCGCCGCCGCTGAGGATGACCTCGGCGGGCGCGCCCTCCTGCTCGAGCTGCGCCAGGGCGGCGCGCCAGCCGCCCTCGTCGGCGGCGGGGAAGGTGCGCCGGAAGCAGTAGCGGCAGTGCATGGGGCAGCCGCCGGCGGCGAGGACGAGGCAGCGGCCGTGGTACTTCTGCAGCAGGCCGCTACCGGTGCGCTGCGCCTGCTCGGCCAGGGGGTCGGCGCCGTAGCCCGCGACGGCCTCCGTCTCCGCCTCCAGGGGCAGGACCTGGCGCAGCAGCGGGTCTTCGGGGTCGCCGGGGCGCATGCGGGCGATGTACGGCTCCGGCACCCGCAGCGGGAACAGCCGCGCGGCGCGCTCGGCCGGCTCGCGCAGCGTCTCCGGCAGCCCCAGCCGGCGGATGAGCTCGGCCGGCTCCCGCACAGCGCCGGCGAGCTCCCGCTGCCAGCGCTCGGCGCCGCTGCGGCCGCCCGGCTTGGGCGCTTGGCGCGTATCGGTTAGCATCCCGACAACTTCGCACACCGGGGGAGGCTATGGCGACCTACAGCACCAACGAGTTCAAGGCTGGCCTCAAGGTCATGCTCGACGGCGACCCGTACACCATCGTCGAGAACGAGTTCGTCAAGCCCGGCAAGGGGCAGGGGTTCAGCCGGGTCAAGCTCCGTAACCTGAAAAACAACCGGGTGGTGGAGAAGACCTTCAAGTCCGGCGAGAGCGTCGAGGGCGCCGACGTTATGGAGAAGGACCTGCAGTACCTCTATAACGACGGCGAGTTCTGGTACTTCATGGACCCTACCTCCTTCGAGCAGAAGGCCGCCCCCGAGAGCGCCGTCGCCGAGGCGGCCAATTGGATCAAGGAGCAGGACCTCTGCAACGTCATCCTCTGGAACGACGAGCCGCTGCAGGTGGAGGCGCCGGACTTCGTCGACCTCCAGGTCGTGGAGACGGACCCGGGCGTGCGCGGCGATACCAGCAGCGGCGGCACCAAGCCGGCCAAGCTCGAGACCGGCGCCTCGGTGCGGGTGCCGCTGTTCATCGAGGAGGGCGAGGTGCTGCGCATCAACACCCGCAAGGGCGAGTACGCCGGCCGCGCCAACAAGTGACCGGGCGCGCCGACGGCGCCACCCTGCGCCGGGTCGGCGCGCACCTCAGCGCCATCCGGCGCTTCCTTGAGGCGCGGGGCGTGCTGGAGGTCCAGCCGCCGTGCCTCGGCCCGCCCACCATGGAGCCGGCCCTGGCGAGCCTCGCCGTGCCCGGCGCCGCCGCCGACGGCGGGCCGCTCTACCTGCAGACCTCCCCGGAATCCGCCATGAAGGCGATGCTCGCCGCCGGCAGCGGCGACATCTACTACCTGGGGCCGGCCTGGCGCGGCGGCGAGCAGGGCCGCTGGCACGCCGTCGAGTTCACCCTCCTGGAGTGGTACCGCACCGGGCTCGACCACCACCAGCTCATGGACGAGGTGGCGGCCCTGCTGGCGCAGGTGGTCGGCGAGCGGCCGGTGGAGCGGCTCAGCTACGCCGAGGCCTTCCGGGCCCACGCCGGCATCGACCCCCTGGCCGCCGGCGATGCCGAGATCGCCGCGGCGCTGCGCGCCGCCGGCATCGACCTGCAGGGCGCGGCGCCGGGGCGCGACGAGGCCCTGGACCTGCTGCTCTCCCACACCGTCGGCCCCGCCCTGGGGCGCGGCACGATCACCTGCCTCCACGGCTTCCCGGCCTCCCAGGCGGCGCTGGCCCGGCTCGACGACGCCGATCCGCGCACGGCGCGGCGCTTCGAGTGCTTCCTCGACGGCCTGGAGATCGCCAACGGCTACCACGAGCTCACCGACGCCGCCGCGCAGCGGGCCCGATTCGAGGCCGAGCGCGAGCAGCGCCGCGCCGCCGGGCAGCCGGTCCACGACCCGGACGAGCGCCTGCTGGCGGCCCTGGCGGCGGGGGTGCCGGACTGCGCCGGGGTCGCCGTCGGCGTGGATCGCCTGGTGGCCGTGGCCGAGGGGGCCGAGTCGCTGGCGGAGGTGCGGATCTAGCCGCGGACGCCTCGATCGCCTCCTACAGCTTAGCCTGCCTACCAGCGCTCACAGCTCCACGCCCTCTTGCCGGGCCACCTCATCGATGCACCGATCGCCCCCGTGAAGCGGGCTGCTCAGGACCCCATCGATCTTCTCATCCTCCAGTGCCGGCTCGGCCGGCCAGGGACTGTAGCCGCCTCAGCCGTTCTGCGCCAGGCTGAATACCTGGCTCAGCTCGGCATCGTCCAGGTTGCCGATCCACTGCTCGCTGTCCGCCACCGTCATCTCGGTGAGGGCGCGCTTGGACTGGATCATGTCGTTGATCCGCTCCTCGAAGGTCCCCTGGGTCAGCAGGCGGTGGACCTGCACGGTCTGCGACTGCCCGATGCGGTACGCGCGGTCGGTGGCCTGGGCCTCGACGGCCGGATTCCACCAGAGGTCGAAGTGGACCACGTGGGCGGCTGCGGTCAGGTTCAGCCCCGTGCCGGCGGCCTTGAGGGATAGCACCAGCACCCGGTCGCTCCGATCCTGCTGGAAGCGCTGGACCATCTCGTCGCGCTGGCGCCGGGACAGGCCGCCGTGCAGGAAGGCGGGTTGACGGCCGGTGGCCTCGGCGATCGCCGCCTGGAGCAGCTCGCCGGCCTCCCGGAACTGCGTGAAGACGATGGCCTTCTCGTGGCGCTGATGGATCGGGTCGAGGAGCTCGAGCAGGCGCTGCATCTTCCCGGATGCCTCGGTGGCCGTATCGCCCTCCTTCAGGTACTGCCGGGGGTGATTGCAGATCTGCTTCAGCGCCTGGATCATCTGCAGCACCACCCCCTGGCGCTGGAAGGTGTCCGAGGTCCCGTGGATGACCTCCAGCCCCTCGCGCACGACGGACTCGTACAGGGCGCTCTGCTCGGCGGTGAGCTGGCAGAGCTGATCCTGCTCGATCTTCTCCGGCAGGTCCGTGATGATGGAGCGGTCGGTCTTGAGCCGCCGCAGCAGGAAGGGGGCGGTGACGCGCCGGAAGCGCGCGGCCGTGTCCTGGTCCCCGTGGGTCTGGATGGGGGTGACGTACGCCTGGGTGAAGCGCTTCTGCGTCCCGAGGAGCCCCGGATTGCAGAAATCCATCAGGCTCCAGTACTCGGTCAGGCGGTTCTCCACCGGTGTCCCGCTCATGGCCACGCGCGCACCGGCGGGGATGGACTTGACCGCCTTGGTCTGCGCGGCCTTGGGGTTCTTGAGGTTGTGCGCCTCGTCCACGACCAGCAGCCGCCAGGAGCGGCGGCGCAGCCGGGCGGCATCGGTCCGCGCCAAGCTGTAGGTGGTGAGCACGATGTCGGGCTGCTCGCCGCTGCCGGGGAGCTTGCGCTGGGGCCCGTGGTAGGTGGCCGCGCTCAGCGTCGGGGCGAACTGCTCGATCTCCCGCAGCCAGTTGCTCAGCAGGCTGGTCGGGACCACGACCAACGCCGCCCGGTCCGTCAGCTCGCCGTCGTCCTGGAGCTGGGCGATCAGGGCCAGGATCTGCACGGTCTTGCCCAGGCCCATATCGTCGGCGATCACGCAGCCGAGCCCGGCGCGGACGTTGCCGTAGAGCCACTGGAAGCCTCGCTGCTGGTAGGGGCGCAGGTCGGCCGCCAGCGAGCGCGGCGGGGGGCGCTCGATGTCCTGCTGCAGGGCCGCGATCCGCTCGCGGGCGCTGTCGTCCAGGTTCACCGGGGTGCCGCCGTACTCGCCCGCGAGGGCGATCCGGGTCAGCTCGGCGCCGTCCACCTTCGGCGGGTCGGCCAGGTTGCGGCGGAGCCGCTCGACCTCCTGCGGGTCGAGGTAGACGTATTGGCCGCGGAAGCGCACCAGCCCGGTTGCGTCCGCCACCAGCTCCTCGAAGGTCTCCGGGTCGACCACGGCGTCGCCGACCGCCACCTGCCAGTCGAAGCGGAACAGGTCATTGGCGTCGAGGTGCCCGTCGCTCTCGGGCTCACTGGCGCTGAGGCTCATGGTGGTGCGGGGTGGCCGGCCGAGGCGCTCCAGGGACTGCGGCAGCAGGGTGCGGACCCCGAGCAGCTGCAGGGTGGGGAGGACCTCGAAGAGCAGCTCCGGCAGCTCGTCCAGGGTCAGCGCCAGCGGCGTGCGGGCGCCGTCGCGCAGGTACTCTCGAAGCGGCGGGTAGGCATCCGCGAGCATCGCCGTGGTGCGCAGCAGGTCGCCGTGGCCGGGGCCACCCTCGGCCAGCGCCTCGGCTAGGGGCCGGTGCGCCTGATCCCCGATACCCTCCTGGTCCTCGGTGATCTCGATGGAGAGCCGGAAGGCCTCCGTCTCGGGCTCATCGATGCGCAGGACCAGGGTCTGGGCCGACTCCGCCAGGTGCAGGCGTCGCAGCCAGTGGTGCAGGCTCGCGGCCGTCCCGCCCTGACCCGGGTCCGAGAGCCAGGCGCAGCCGCCGCCGAAGAGCAGGTCGGCCACCGCGTCCGTCTCCGCGCTGGCGGAGAGCTCGCTCCACTCGCGGATCCAGTGGTCCATGAGGAGGCCGCAGAGCAGCCGCACGCGCGTGGCGCGGTCGAGGCGCCCGTCCACGTCCGGATCGTCCACGCGGAGGATCGCCTCCGGCGACCCGGCGGCGAGGGCCTGGAGCAGGGTGTCCACCTCCGGGTCCAGCCGCGCCGGTATCCACAGGACGCTGGTGCCGCCCCGGTCGATGGCCAGCACCCAGGGCACGGCCGCGCCGGCGGCGGCCAGGTGCAGCGCTGCGCGGTAGGCGGCGTGCAGCGCAGCCACCTCGGGCTGCAGGTCGGCGACCCGGTCGGCGTCCAGCGGAGCGAGCAGCTCGATGAGGTCGGCGAGCTCCGTGGCCGCCGAGCAGCCGTCGATGTCGACCTCGCCGTCGGCATCGAGGCGCAGGGCCGGACGGTCCTCCGGGGTCAGGGCGGCGGCCTCGGCCGGGGCCTCCTGCTCCTGCGCGTCGTGGCGGGCC
Source organism: uncultured Ectothiorhodospiraceae bacterium (assembly GCA_913055575.1). Classification (GTDB taxonomy): domain Bacteria; phylum Pseudomonadota; class Gammaproteobacteria; order Nitrococcales; family Halorhodospiraceae; genus Halorhodospira. The sequence goes on along the minus strand of CAJXLI010000045.1, from coordinate 8,523 downwards.
GCCTGGGCCAGCTCCCGCTGGGCCTGGCGCGCCACCCGCCGCATCTGGGTGCGCCAGAGCTTGCGGTAGCTGCTCAGCCCCCCGATGGGCGGCTCGTCGGGGAGCGCATCCGGGGTGGCGTCGACGCGGTCCGGCAGCCGGGAGTAGTCCACCTCCGCGAGGGCCGCGGGATCCGCTGCCAGGGCGTCCGGCCCAGGGGCGATCGCGCTGAGGGCCGCGGCGAGGCTCGGCGGGGCCCCGTCGGTCTCGCTGCCCGGGATGGTGTGGCCCCGCTCGCGCAGCGCGGCGATCAGGTCGACGCCGCGCAGCTGGAAGACGAGGAACGGGTCGGCATCGATCTCCCGGGACAGGAGGTAGATGGCCGCCGCCAGGTGCTTGCACGGCACCGCCTCGTCCGGGCAGGAGCAGTGCATCTCCAGCTCTCGCCAGCTGCCCGGGAAGACCTGGATGCCGGCCTCTTGGGCGCGCTCCAGGACGGCCGGGTCGAGCTGCCGGTTGAGCAGCCCGGCGAGCAGGGCCGGGTCGTCGGCGATGGTGTCGATCAGCTGCCGCGCCTGCCCTTGCTTCAGGGCCGGGATCCGGAGGCGGAGCTCGTAGGGCTTGCTGCGCGAGCCCTTCACGCGGGCCGATATCGCGCCACGCTCGATGGTGAGGGCCTGCACCGAGCCGTTGTTGGCGTACCGCCGGCCTCGCGGCAGGCGGTTGGTGTGATCGATCTGGTGCAGGGCGCCGAGCCATTGCTCGCCCCACCAGGTCCGGCCGAAGGTCGCGCGCGTCATGGCACCCAAGCCTATCGGGAAAGCGGCGTGGGGCCAAAACCTCTCAGCCCGCCTCTTCCCTGCTCAACGGCTCGACCTCCTGAGCAATCCGCTCACCCTGCTCCGCAGCCGTCACGGTCAGGTCGTATTGCTCCTGCAAATTGAGCCAGAAGTGAGCCGTGGTACCGAGATAACGGGCCAAGCGGAGAGCTGTTTCGGCGGTTACTCGACGGGTGCCATTGAGAATGCCAGTGATCCGGTTGGGCGGTACACTCAGGGCCCCGGCCAGCGCATTGGCGCTTAGCCCGAAGGGCTCCATGAAATCGTGGCGCAGGGTATCGCCGGGCCGGGTCGGGGCGATCTCCTCCCCCCCGGCCTCGACCACCTCCTCGTAATCGGTATTTTCCAGGTCCTCGATACGGATACTCATGGTCCCGCCATCCTCAGTGGTAATCGGTGACTTCGACCTCAAAGGCCTCTGCGTTCTCCCACCGGAAGCACACCCGCCACTGCTGGTTGATGCGGATGCTGTACTGGCCCTCCCGGTCTCCCGATAGGGCCTCCAGGCGGTTTGCCGGTGGCACCCGCAGGTCCTCAAGGGCATGCGCGTTGTGGATCATATCCAGCTTCTCCCGGGTCCGCTTCCGGATTTCCGGCGGGAGCCGCTTGACCGGCTTGCCCAGAAACAGGGCAGCCGTCGTCTTATCCCGGAAGGTCCTGATCATTGCTCAATGATTTTATCTTTTACGTAAAGCGTCAAGCTCTGAGGTGCAGAGCCGCCCGCATGAGGGGTGGAAAGGGGGGCGGAGACCACGCCTACTGGCGGCAGCCGGGGTATCGGGTCCGGGTTTGCGTCGGGCAGCGGCGCAGCCATCCCATCGTCGGAGTGGTGGACTACGGGGCACCGATGCCCGGCGGCCTGCCGCAGGTAGGGTGCCTCGGTAGCGCCGCAGATCGGCGTCCAGCGGGGCGAGCAGCTCGATGAGGTCGGTGAGCTTCGTGGCCGCCGAGTAGCCGCAAGGGTGTTGGGGTACCGGATGCGTATGGCCGAAACGCTGGGGCACAATCGCCACAAGGGAACGGAGCAGCTTCGTCCTTCAGGGGAGCGGCGTGAGGTTGCGGGGCCACGTAACCCGTTGCGCGAGCTGAAGTCGGGACACCGGATTGCCCGTCCCCATGTTTGAGCCGGATTCGCCGAGATGAAGGGAAAGGATGGCCCAGGCCCCGAACCAGCACCCCGAGCAAGCGGCCCGCGACGCCATTGACGGCCAGCTCCGCGCGGCCGGGTGGGCCGTCCAGGACCGCCAGGGCCTGGATCCGCATGCCGGCCGCGGCGTGGCGGTCCGCGAGTACCCCACCGACGCCGGCCCCATGGACTACCTGCTCCTGGTGGACGGCCAGCCGGCGGGCGTCGTCGAGGCCAAGCGCAAGGAGGCGGGCCAGCACCTCCACCGCGTCGAGGAGCAGACCGCGAGCTACGCCACGGCCGAGCTCAAGCACGTGGGCGTCGCGGAGCTGCGCTTCCGCTACGAGGCCACCGGCACCGTCACCTACTTCACCGACACCGCCGACCCCGAGCCTCGCTCCCGGGAGGTGTTCCACTTCCACCGGCCCGAGACCCTGGCGGGCTGGCTGGCCGAGCCGAGTACCCTACGCGCTCGGCTGCAGCAGCTCCCGGCGCTGTCGAGCGCCGGGCTGCGCGACTGCCAGTTCACCGCCATCCGCAACCTGGAGGACGCCCTGCGGCGCAATCGCCCCCGCGCCCTCCTGCAGATGGCCACCGGCGCCGGCAAGACCTACACGGCCATCACCGCCATCTACCGCCTGCTCCGGCACGCCCGGGTCCGCCGGGTGCTGTTCCTGGTGGACACCCGCAACCTCGGCAAGCAGGCGGAGGGGGAGTTCCACGACTACATCCCCCAGGACGACAACCGCAAGTTCACGGAGCTCTACACCGTCCAGCGGCTCACCTCGCCCTATGTGCCCACGGACGGCCAGGTCTGCATCAGCACCATCCAGCGCATGTACTCCGTTCTCCAGGGCGAGCCCCTGGACGAGACGGCCGAGGAGCAGCCCGGCAGCGGCGCCGGCGCGGACCGCGAGCCGGTGCCGGTGGCCTACAACGAGCGCGTGCCGCCGGAGTTCTTCGACGTCATCATCATCGACGAGTGCCACCGCTCCATCTACAACCTGTGGCGCCAGGTGCTGGAGTACTTCGACAGCTTCCTCGTGGGCCTCACCGCCACGCCGGACAAGCGCACCTACGCCTTCTTCCACCAGAACGTGGTCAGCGAGTACACCCTGGAGCAGTCGGTGGTGGACGGCGTCAACGTCGACCACCGCATCTGGCGCATCGACACCGAGCGCACCCGCGAGGGCGGCCAGATCGAGGCCGAGGAGGTAGTGGAGCACCGCGAGCGCCTCTCCCGCGAGCGGCGCTGGCAGCAGCTCGACGAGCCGGTGGTCTACGAGGGCCGCCAGCTCGACCGCGACGTGGTGAACCCCGACCAGATCCGCACCGTCCTGAGCGCCTTCCGCGACGCCCTGCCGCGCATGTTCCCGGACCGGATCCGCGACGACGGCAGCGTGGAGGTGCCCAAGACCCTCATCTTCGCCAAGAGCGATAGCCACGCCGACGACGTCATCCGCACCGCGCGGGAGGTGTTCGACGCCGGCAACGCCTTCTGCAAGAAGGTCACCTACCGCAGCGCGGAGAACGCCGACGCGGTCCTCGCCGCCTTCCGCAACGACTACAGCCCGCGCATCGCCGTCACCGTGGACATGATCGCCACCGGCACCGACGTCAAGCCCATCGAGTGCGTGGTGTTCATGCGCGACGTGAAGAGCCGCACCTACTACACCCAGATGGTGGGCCGCGGCACCCGCAGCCTGGACGCCGAAGGCCTGCGCCAGGTCACCCCCGCCGCCCACGGCCCCAAGGAGGGCTTCGTCCTGGTGGACGCCGTGGGCGTCACCGACTCCGAGAAGATGGAGACCGGCACCCTGGAGCGTAAGCCCTCGGTCTCCACCCAGGAGCTCATCGAATCGGTGGCCATGGGCCAGCGCGACGAGGAGCGCCTGCGCAGCCTCGCCGGCCGCCTGTCCCGCTTCGCCAAGCGCCTGGACGACGAGGGCGAGCAGGAGATCCGCCAGGCCACCGGGGGCCCCGACCTGCCCAGCGTCGCCTCCGAGCTGCTGGCCGTGGACGACCCCGACCGCCTCAAAGAGGAGGCCCGCGCGCAGTACGGCCTGCCCGAGGGTGCCGAGCCGGATCCGGAGCAGTACGCCGCGACCCGGGAGGCCCGCGCCCGGCGCGCCACCGCCGCCGTCACTGGCCACCTGAACGAGGCCATGGAATCCATCAAGCGCCGCCAGGAGCAGGTCATCGACGAGGTGAACCCGGACGCCGTGCTCACCAGCGACTGGGCCGAGAACACCGAGGCCCACCGCCAGGCCCTGGTGCAGGGCTTCGCCGACTGGGCCCGGGCGCACCGCGACGAGCTGGACGCCCTGACCATCCTGTTCAGCGAGCCCCACCGCCGCCGGGAGCTGACCCGCGCCAAGGTCAGCGAGGTGCTGGAGGCCCTGCGCCGCGAGCGCCCCGACCTCGCCCCGGTGAAGGTCTGGGCCGCCTACGCCGCCCTGGATGCGGTCCAGGTCCGCCGCCCCGAGAAGGAGCTGGCGCAGATCGTCGCCCTGTTGCGCCGCGTGGCCGGCTGGGATGCGCAGCTCACCCCCTTCGACGAGACCGTGCGCCGCAACTTCAAGCGCTGGATCTTCGGCGAGCACGCCGGTAACGCCCCCAAGTTTACCGAGGAGCAGCGCCGCTGGCTGGAGATGATCCGCGATCACATTGCCACCTCCCTGCATATTGAAGTGGAAGAGTTGGACTTAACTCCTTTTAACGAAGAAGGCGGCCGGGGCCGCATGTACCAGCTTTTTGGGGACTGTATGAACGAGGTGATTGAGGAGATGAATGAGGAGATGGTGGCGTGAACGAGGCGAACCTGGTCTCCAAAATTGATGACCACGATGATGCCAAGTCGCCTCTCCCGGAAGTCTGGGAGGCTACGACCTTAGGGGCTATTGCCCGGATAGAAATGGGGCAATCTCCGCCATCCGATACCTACAACAATTCTGGCCACGGCTTGCCTTTTTTCCAAGGCAAGGCGGAATTTGGGGGTTGGTATCCAGAGATTAGAAAATATTGCTCTGTGCCCAAGAAGGTTGCGCCAGCAGGGGCTATCTTGATTTCGGTAAGGGCTCCGGTTGGTCCAACTAACCTCGCGCCGGAAGAATGCTGCATCGGGCGCGGGCTTGCCGCAATTGAACCCATTCAAGGGGTAGATACCTATTTCCTCCTCTATTTCTTCCGGGCGATTGAGCCTGCCCTGTCGACGGAAGGCACCGGCTCAACCTTCTCGGCCATCAATGGGGAGCATTTGCGCAACCTGAAAATCCAGGTTCCCCCGTATCAGGAACAACGCCGAATCGTCGCCAAGATCGAGGAGCTGTTCTCCGAACTGGACGACAGCGTGGCCAACCTGGAGACTGCCCGCGCCCGGCTCCAGACCTACCGCAAATCCCTCCTCAAGCACGCCTTCGAGGGCCGCCTCACTGAGCAGTGGCGCCGCGAGCACGCCGACGAGCTGGAAAGCGCCGACCAGCTCCTGGAGCGCATCCGCGAGGAGCGCCAGGCCCGCTATCAGCAGCAGCTAGAGGAATGGAAGGCCCAGGTGGCCCAGTGGGAGGCCGAGGGGAAGCCTGGGAAGAAGCCGCGGAAGCCGGCAGCTATGAAAGCTCAGAAACCCATTTATTTTGAAGACACCAGTAGGTTGCCAGAGTTGCCCCGGGGTTGGATTTGGGTGCGTGTAGGGGATTTATTGCTTGTGCCTCCCCATAACGGAAGGTCAGTTAAGGATAGAGATGGCGGTTTCCCTGTATTGCGATTAACTGCAATGAAAGAGGGGGGTATAGATCTTGGGGAATTTAAGTTCGGGGATTGGGAGGAAGAGGAAGCTAAGGATTATATAGTTTCTTATGGTGATTTTTTGGTTATGCGAGGGAATGGAAGTAAGCATTTGGTGGGATCGGGAGGCGCCGTTGGCTCCATTTCACGCGCAGTTGCTTTTCCAGACACTATGATTCGACTTCGGTTAGTTACTTCCGGAGTAGACCCAAAATTCTTCGGCCACGTATGGAATTCCCGGGTCATCCGAAATCAAATCGAAGCGGCGGCACGAACCACGGCCGGGATTTATAAGATTAATCAGCAACATATCCAGAACTTAATTTTCCCGCTGCCGCCCCTGGAGGAGCAAAAGGAGTTGGGCAGGCTTGTTGAAGAGAATGCTAATTCGGTGGAGCCTTTGGAAAATACGGTAGTCACTAGCATTCAAAGAGAACAGGTTCTCCGCCAATCCATTCTCAAGTGCGCCTTTGAAGGTCGTCTAGAGACACCGGCATAAACCGAAAGGGAGTAAGTATGTCAAGTGGTTTCGATTGGAAAAAGTTCCAGTTTATTACTGAAGTTCAGACCGCGTTAATTAATAATGCGATTAATCTTAGCCTGGAGGAAGATGCACGTAGTCGAAGGCATATATTTTCTGCTACAGGTACCTTGATAAATTTGGACGATGCATTCCATGCGGCCGAAAGGATTCCGTCAGATATGAGTGCACATGAAGCCGCTTCCGAATTCGTCGGATTCATATGCGAGAACTTACGAGAGGAAGGTGCGCAAGTCCCTGCGTGGTTTGCGCGTAGCTGATTTTTAATAAAGTATAAATACTCGCCAAAAACATCGATTAATTATGGGTGTGGATACCCTTTCAGCCAGCCAGCATTTGCGCCGCCGCACGGACCTGAATTTCCTTGAGCAGGTGCCCAAAGGGGTGGCCACCTATTACGTCCCCGGGCCCCGGATGAGGTCGGTCCATACCCAGGAAGTCAATGTGTTGTCACCGGAGCACGAGGGCTTATCACAGGAGTCGGAAGGCTTATCTGGGAAGTCCGGCTTGCGACGACCGGCGCCATCTAACAAACCGCTCAACGTGACTGGGTTCCGCTTCGCTCCACCCAGCACGTTAGCGACTCGTTAGATTTTTAGGAGGCTGAGTGGAATTAGCTGCACAAGCGGAAAGGCTGAATCGCTTGGTCGATGAGAATCCGCGCGAAGCTATTCGTGAAGCGCTGGATCTCTCCGGCAATATCAATATTGATTTGTTGAAAGCAGCAATTCTGGTTGACGCTGGAGGGTTGTTAAAGGATTTTGATTCGATTTCTAAAGGAGTGGAAATTTTCCGCTTTGTTGTCGGAAAGTGTGAAGAAAACTCAGAGCTAAACTATAATTTGGCGAATGGCCTTCATGCGCTCGCCTTATCGACGATCTACGAAGGGTATAGTTGGTATGGAGTAACTGAAAAGTATCGATTGGAGGCCCGGCAGCTGTTCTATAAAGCAGCTACTGATGCGGAAGCAACTCCAGGTATTCGATCTCAGTCTTTTACAAATTTGGGTAATCTTCTGTGGTCATCTTATCGGTGGGTTGAAGCATATGATTTCTATTCTCAAGCCCTAGAGAAAAACCCAAAGAATGCCGTCGCCAGTTCAGGTGCCTTAAAAATGCTGAGATATGCATTAGGGCAAGGATTGGGCGATTTTGAATTGGTAAAAGCAGAGATCGAACATCTTGCGTCTCATGTTAATCAGAATATTGACACCATATATGCATACTCGGGTGAGTATGGGGTAAATGGAATAATGGACGAAATAACCGATATTCGTCCATCTAAAAAATCGGACCAAGAAATTCAAGCCGATAGCTATGAGAGATTCGTCATAAAAAACAACCTAACGCTCTCGCCCACCATTCACTCACATACGCATAGCTCCGAATACTGGGACAATATAAATGTTTCCTCAGTAACCTCTCCTTCTGGATCAGAAGGCGGTGTCCCTGAGGTTTTTGCGATGGTCAATGTCTTAAAATCTGATTACATTCTAGCCAGGCAAATATTTTTCCATGCGTGCAACGATCACTTCAACGAAACTGCCAACTATAATGACACCCTTGATTATGCTAGCTACGGCGTAAATCAGTCAGCCTTAGCTTTGGCCCAACGTAGTGCCCTGGATATACTTGATAAAATTGCGGTGGCATCACTCTCTTACCTTTCGGTGAGAGGGGCGAAAGACGCGTCTATGAAGAACGCTTGGTTTAAGAAACCTGAGAAAGGCCAAAAAACGAGAGAATTCGATCCGGTAGTTGCAAACGAAATTGAAAATGGTAATACGGCCCTTTTGGCACTGACAGAGATTTCTCGAGACCTATCGAACAAACAAGGTTTTTTGTCAATAAAACAGAGCTCGAGAAATTCCTCGACACATCGATTTACTGTTCTGCACGATATGGGGCTGTCAGGAGGAAAAGGTACGTCCGGCTGTGTTGAGCATTTTGACCTTGAAGAGTTTACACGTGAGTCCCTTCACACGCTGAAGTTGACTAGAGCCGCAGTGGTTTATTTCGTGCAAATGGTTCTGATTAGAGAAAGAAGGATTTCCGAGAAAACGGACGGAGTGACTGTGCCGCTATTCGTGCCTTCTCATGAGTATATTCGCGGGGGCGGCGACTAAAAATCTAACAATACGCGTCACACGGATGCCCTTTTCTCCGCTTCGCTCCAAAACCCGGATTATGCACGGCAGGCGGCCAAGTAGGTTGGCGTGACGCCGGGATCTCTGGATAATCATGAAGTTGAGAGCT
>CAJXLI010000044.1 GCA_913055575.1 uncultured Ectothiorhodospiraceae bacterium | reverse complement strand
CCGCCAAGGGCGGGGAGCGGGACCAGGTCGTTTATGAGACCGCCGATCTGTGGTTCCATAGCCTCGTCATGCTCGCGTCGAGCGGCGTCTCGGTGGACGAGGTGCTGGCTGAGCTGGAGCGAAGGGCGGGCCGCTCGGGCCTCGACGAGAAGGCGGCCCGCGGCGAGTAAGCGAGGACAACGGGGCGCCGGAGGGCGCCGGAGGGTGTGACATGGGATTCAATATCTGGTCGTTGCTGATCATCCTGCTGATCGTGGCGCTGCTGTTCGGCACCAAGAAGCTGCGCAACATCGGCGGCGACCTCGGCGGCGCTATCCGCGGCTTCAAGGAGTCCATGCGTGAGGGCGAGGAGGAAGAGGAAGGCCAGAAGCGCACCGACGAGGCTTCCGACGAGCCGGAGCCGCTGGAGCACCGGAGCGATCAGGAGCAGGGGCAGGCGCCTCAGACCGCAGCCCGCGAGCCCGCCGAGCAGCGGGACCGCAACGGCTGACGCCCGTCGGGCCACGGGCTGACGCGGAGCGGCGATGTTCGACCTCGGCTTCTGGGAAGTCCTGATCCTCTGCCTGATCGGGCTGCTGGTGCTCGGCCCCGAGCGCATGGCGCGTACCGTGCGCGTGCTCGGACGCTGGACCGGCAAGGCGCGGGCCTCGTTCAACTCCGCGCGCAGCGAGGTCGAGCGGGAGCTCCGGGTCGAGGAGATCCGCAAGGCCGGCGAGTCGGTCCGGCAGGACGTCGAGGAGACGCGCCGCGCCCTCAAGGGCGCCGGCGAGGATCTGGAGCGCGAGAGCCGTGGCGCCCGGCGCGCCAGCCAGCCGCCGCGCACCGATAGCCCAGGCGGGGACAAGCGTCGCCCCGAAGGCGAGGAACAGGATCCGTGAGCACCGAGGACCCGGATAGCGAGGGCGAGGAAGGGCACGAGCAGCAGGCGCCGCTGCTCAGCCACCTCAAGGAGTTCCGCGATCGCGTCCTGCGCGTCGTGGTCGTGGTGCTCGCGGCCTTCTTCGTCTTCTACCCCTTCCGGGAGCCGCTCTACGACTGGATCTCCGGCCCGCTCCAGGCGGTGCTCCCGGAAGGCTCCTCCATGATCGCCATCAAGGTGGCCGCGCCCTTCCTCATCCCCATGAAGCTGGCGCTGGTCGCCGCGGTCTTCGTGACCATCCCGTACAGCCTCTATCAGCTCTGGGCCTTCATCGCCCCCGGGCTCTACCGCCACGAGCGGCGTGCGGTCTGGCCGCTGATGATCTCGAGCACGGCGCTGTTCTACCTCGGCGCCGCCTTCGCCTACTTCATCGTCTTCCCCATCGCCTTCCGCTTCTTCGCCTTCGTATCGCCGGAGGGCGTGCAGATGATGACGGACATCGGCGAGTACCTCTCCTTCGTCCTGACGCTGTTCTTCGCCTTCGGCGTGGCGTTCCAGGTGCCCATCGCCACCATCCTGATGGTGCGCACCGGGATCTCGACGAAGGAGAGCCTGGCGGCCAAGCGGCCGTACATCATCGTCGCCGCCTTCATCGTCGGGATGATGCTCACGCCTCCGGACGTCCTGTCCCAGGTGCTGCTGGCCGTGCCCGTGTGGCTGCTCTACGAGGTCGGCATCCTGGTCGCCGGGCGGGTACAGCCGGCGCCCGGGGATGCGGCCGGCGGCACCGGTGGCGAGCACGGCGGCTGAGGGTCCGCCTCGTGGCGCCGGGAGCTGCCGAGGTGGCGCTCGTAGCCACGCTGTACGGCCTGTCTCATCGCTGGTTGTGAGCCCTAGGGATTTGGCATGACGGATCGCGCCTCATTCGAACGCCTGCGCAGCACCTCGTATCTCCACGGTGCCAATGCGGCCTTCATCGAGGACCTCTACGAGGCCTACCTGGAGGATCCGGGCCGCGTGGATCCGGAGTGGCGCGCCTACTTCCGGGCCCTGTCCCAGGAAGGCGACGGCGGAGCGGACGTGCCCCACGCCCCGATCCGGGAGCGCTTCGAGCGGTACGGGCGCACCAACGGCGGCAGCCCGGCGCGTGCGACGCCGGCGGCGCCGGCGGAGCTTAGCGCCGAGGCCGCCGAGAAGCAGGCGGCGGTGCTGCGGCTGATCAACTCCTACCGCTTCCGCGGCCACCAGGCCGCGGACATCGACCCGCTCAACCTGCGGGCGAAGCCGCCGGTGCCGGATCTCGACCCGGCCTACCACGGGCTCACCGAGGCGGACCTGGACTGCTCCTTCAATACCGGCTCGCTCTACGCGCCGGATCAGCTGCCCCTCCGCGATATCATCCAGCGGCTCGAGCGGGTCTACTGCGGGCCGGTGGGCTCGGAGTACATGCACATCACCGATACGGTGCAGAAGCGCTGGATCCAGGAGCGGCTCGAGGGGGAGAGCGGCCGGTCGCGGTTGTCGGCGGCGCGCAAGAAGGAGCTCCTGGAGCGGCTGGTCGCCGCCGAGGGCATCGAGAAGTACCTGCACGCCAAGTACGTGGGCCAGAAGCGCTTCTCCCTCGAGGGGGGAGATACCCTGGTCCCGCTGCTCCACGACCTGCTGCAGGGCGCCGGCCGCGAGGGCGTCCGGGAGGTCGTCCTGGGCATGGCCCACCGCGGCCGGCTCAACGTGCTGACCAATATCCTGGGCAAGGATCCCGGTGACCTGTTCGCCGAGTTCGAGGGCTATCAGCCCGACGAGGTGCAGGGCTCCGGGGACGTGAAGTACCACCTGGGTTTCTCCTCGGATATCCAGACGCCCGGCGGCCCCCTGCACGTGGCGCTGGCGTTCAATCCCTCGCACCTGGAGATCGTCAATCCCGTGGTGGAGGGCTCCTGCCGCGGGCGCATGCGCCGGCGCCACGATCCGGAGGCCGAGCAGGTGCTGCCGGTGCTCATCCACGGCGACGCCTCGCTCGCCGGCCAGGGCGTCGTCATGGAGACCTTCCAGCTCTCCCAGGCGCGCGGCTTCTACACCGGCGGCACGGTGCACGTGGTGGTCAACAACCAGATCGGCTTTACCACCTCCCACCCGCAGGATACCCGCTCCAGCCACTACTGCACCGAGGTGGCGAAGATCATCCAGGCGCCGATCTTCCACGTGAACGGCGACGATCCGGAGGCGGTGGCCTTCGTGACCGGCCTGGCGCTGGCGTACCGCAACACCTTCCACCGCGACGTGGTCATCGACCTGATCTGCTATCGCCGCCACGGCCACAACGAGGCCGACGAGCCGGCGGCGACGCAGCCGATGATGTACCAGAAGATCCGCCAGCAGCCGCCGGTACGCCAGCGCTACGCCGAGCGGCTGGTCCGGGAGGGGATCATCGGTCCCAAGGAGGTCGAGGAGATGGCCAGCGCCTACCGCGAGGCCCTGGAGAGCCACCAGGTGGTGGCCTCGCACATCCTCACGGGCGTGCGCAACGACTACGCGGCCAACTGGAGCCGGTTCCTCGGCGGCGTGTGGAACGAGCCCGTGGCCACGGCCGTCGACCAGGAGCGCCTGCGCCGGCTGCAGGGGATCCTCGACACCCTGCCCGAGGGCTTCGAGCTCAACCCCCGGGTGGCCTCCATCCTGGAGAGCCGGCGCAAGATGGCCGCCGGCGCCCTGCCGCTGGACTGGGGGTTCGCCGAGACCATGGCCTACGCCTCCCTGCTGCAGGAGGGCTACCGGGTGCGGCTCTCGGGCCAGGACTCCGGGCGCGGGACCTTCTTCCACCGCCACGCCGTGCTGCACAACGCCAAGGACGGCACCACCTTCGTGCCGCTGCAGGACGTGACCACGGAGCCGCACGACTTCGCCGTCATCGACTCGCTGCTCTCCGAGGAGGCGGTGCTCGGCTTCGAGTACGGCTACGCCACCACCGAGCCGGACACCCTGACGATCTGGGAGGCGCAGTTCGGCGACTTCGCCAACGGCGCGCAGGTCGTCATCGACCAGTTCATCGCCGCCGGTGAGGCCAAGTGGGGACGGCTATCCGGGCTGACCATGTTCCTGCCCCACGGCTACGAGGGGCAGGGGCCGGAGCACTCCTCGGCACGGCTGGAGCGCTACCTGCAGCTGTGCGCCGAGTACAACATGCAGGTCTGCGTGCCCTCGACGCCGTCCCAGTTCTTCCACATGCTGCGCCGGCAGATGCTGCGCCGCTACCGCAAGCCGCTGGTGGTCCTGACGCCGAAGAGCCTGCTGCGGCACAAGCTCTCCACCTCGGCGCTGGACGACCTTACCGGCGGCCATTTCCACAACGTCATCGATGAGATCGACGACCTGGACCCGGCCGCCTGCCGGCGCGTGGTGCTGTGTGCGGGCAAGGTCTACTACGATCTGCTGGAAGAGCGCCGCCGCCAGGAGCGCAGCGATGTCGCCATCGTCCGCATCGAGCAGCTCTACCCGTTCCCGGAGCAGGCGCTACGCAAGCTGCTGACCGAGCGCTACGCCGCGGCCACCGAGGTGGTCTGGTGCCAGGAGGAGCCCAAGAACCAGGGCGCCTGGTTCTCCAGCAACCACCACTTCGAGAACGCCATGGGCTCGAACCAGACCCTGGCGTACGCCGGCCGGGCCGCTGCCGCCTCGCCGGCGGTCGGCTACCCGAAGCTGCACCACGAGCAGCAGCGCGCCCTGGTGGCCCAGGCGCTCGGCTGAGCCCGCTGGCAGAGAATAACCATAGAAGGGGAGCTCCATGAGCGTTGATATCCCGGTTCCGGCGCTGCCCGAGTCCGTCAGCGAGGCGACGGTCGTCGCCTGGCACAAACAGCCCGGTGATCCCGTCAGCCGGGACGAGAACCTGGTGGATCTGGAGACGGACAAGGTGGTCCTCGAGGTCCCGGCCCCCGCCGACGGGGTGCTGGAGGCGGTGCAGAAGGCTACCGGCGATACGGTGGTAGCCGAGGATGTCCTCGGCAGCGTCGACGAGACCGCGACAGCTGGCGGCGCGCCGGCGCCGAGTGGCGATGAGGCGGGCCCGGCGGAGCAGCCCGCGGCCGGGACGGAGCCGGCCGCCGAGGCGGCGGCCCCTGCGGCGCCGGCCGAGGAGGCCGCCCCGGCCGACGACCTGGACCGGCTCAGCCCGGCGGTCCGGCGGCTGGTCCGTGAGCACGGCCTCGATCCGGCGCACATCGAGGCGAGCCGCGCCGACGGCCGGCTTACCAAGGAGGATGTCCTGCGCCACCTGGAGCGCCGCGACGGGGGCGAGGCCGCGGCGCCTGCCTCGGCCCCGGCTGAGGCGGCGGCCGCCCCCGGGCAGCCTGCCGCCCAGGGGGCTGCCGCCGGCACGGAGGTGCCCGCCGGCGAGCGGCCCGAGCAGCGCGTGCCCATGACCCGCCTGCGGCAGCGCATCGCCGAGCGCCTGGTCGAGGCGCAGCAGACCGCGGCCATGCTCACCACCTTCAACGAGGTGAACATGCAGCCGGTCATGGACCTGCGCAGCCGCTACCGGGAGCGCTTCGAGCAGGCCCATGAGGTGCGCCTCGGCTTCATGTCCTTCTTCGTCAAGGCGGTGGTGGAGGGGCTCAAGCGCTACCCGGCGGTGAACGCCTCCGTGGACGGCCAAGACGTCATCTACCACGGCTACTACGACATCGGCATCGCCGTCTCCTCGCCGCGCGGGCTGGTGGTGCCGGTGCTGCGCGACGCCGATCGCCTCTCCTTCGCCGAGATCGAGGCGCAGATCAATGAGCTCGGCAAGCGCGCCCAGGAGGGCAAGCTGAGCATGGACGAGCTCACCGGCGGGACGTTCACCATTACCAACGGCGGGATCTTCGGCTCGCTACTCTCTACGCCGATCATCAACCCGCCACAGAGCGGGATCCTGGGCATGCACAAGATCCAGGAGCGCCCCGTGGCCGAGGACGGCGAGGTGGTCATCCGGCCCATGATGTACCTGGCCCATACCTACGACCACCGCCTCATCGACGGCCGGGAGGCGGTGCAGTTCCTCGTCACCGTCAAGGAATGCCTCGAGGACCCCTCCCGCCTGCTGCTCGAGGTCTAGCGCCGCCGTCCGGGCACGGGCCCGGCGCGCCAGGCCGTCCATCCACCCAGACGACAGGGTTGCGATATGGCCAACAACTACGACGTGATCGTCATCGGCGCCGGCCCGGCGGGCTATTGCGCCGCCATCCGCTGCGCGCAGCTCGGCATGAGCACCGCCGTGGTCGACGACTTCGTCTACAAGGACGGGCAGCCGGCACTCGGCGGCACCTGCCTGAATGTCGGCTGCATCCCCTCCAAGGCCCTGCTCGACAGCTCGGAGCAGTACCACAAGGTCAACAGCGAGCTCAGCGCCCACGGCATCCACGCCCAGGGCGTGACCCTGGACGTCGAGCAGATGATCGCCCGCAAGGACCGGGTGGTGAAGGAGCTCACCGGCGGCATCCGGCAGCTGTTCAAGGCGAACAAGATCGACTGGCTCCACGGCCACGGCAAGCTCGTCGAGCCGAAGACCGTCGAGGTCACCCGTAGCGGCGGCGAGAGGGAGCGCTACGCCGCCGGCGCGGTGGTCCTCGCCACCGGCTCGCGGAGCGTGGAGATCGGCGCCGCGCCGCTGGACCACGAGCGGGTGGTCAACTCCGACGGCGCCCTGGAGTTCCGCGAGGTCCCGCCTCGGCTGGGCATCATCGGCGCCGGGGTCATCGGCCTGGAGATGGGGTCGGTCTGGAGCCGGCTCGGCTCCGAGGTGGTCCTGCTCGAGGCCCAGGACGCGTTCCTCGGCCCGGTGGACCGCCAGGTCGCGCGGACGGGGCAGCAGGCGTTCAAGAAGCAGGGCCTCGATATTCGCCTCGGCTGCCGGGTGACCGGCACCCAGGTGGGGGAGGACGGCGTGACCGTCGCCTACGAGGACAAGAGCGGCAGCCAGGAGCTGACGGTGGACAGGCTCATCGTCTGCGTCGGCCGCCGCCCCAACACGGATGAGCTCAGCGCCAAGGAGGTCGATCTGCTCCTCGACGAGCGCGGCTTCGTCGACGTCGACGAGACGTGCCGGACCAACCTGCCCGATGTCTACGCCGTCGGCGATGTGGTCCGCGGCCCGATGCTGGCCCACAAGGGCCAGGAGGAGGGCGTCATGGTCGCCGAGCGCATCGCCGGCCAGGAGGGGCACGTCAGCTACGAGACCATCCCGTGGGTGATCTACACCGACCCGGAGATCGCCTGGGTGGGCCGCACCGAGGAGCAGCTCAAGAAGGCGGGCGTCCCGTTCAGCACCGGCGTGTTCGGCTTCGCCGCCAACGGCCGGGCGCGGGCCATGGACCGGACCACCGGGACGGTCAAGCTCATCGCCCACGCCGAGACGGACCGCCTGCTCGGGGCGCACATCATCGGCCCCCAGGCCTCCGAGCTCATCGCCGAGGCAGTGGTGGCTATGGAGTTCGGCGGCTCGGCGGAGGACCTCGCCCGTACCATCCACGCCCACCCGACGCTGTCCGAGACCGTCCACGAGGCCGCCCTGGCCGTGGGCAAGCGGGCCATCCACAAGGCGAACTGAGCCGCCTCCCCGCGGCCAGGCGCGCAGCCCCGCGGCCACCCGCAGGGTTGCGCGCCGCCTCGCCAGCGCCCATGCTTGGATCCGGCGCGGCCGCGACCCGCCGCCCGCTGCCAGCGAGAGTCCACCGTGCCCTCACCCCTCTGCGATCAGCAGCGACGACGGATCCTCCAGATGGCCTCTTCAGCCACGCTCCTCTCCCTGCTCCGCCCCGCCTCCGCGGCCGCGCCGGCGGGTGACGAGCCGGTGCCCCGGATCGGCCTGGCCCTCGGCAGCGGCGGCGTCCGGGGCCTGGCCCACGTGGCGGTCTTCGAGGTCCTCGAGGAGCTGGGCGTGCGGCCCCACCGCATCGCTGGCTCGAGCATCGGCGCCATCATGGGGGCCCTCTACGCCGCCGGGCTGTCCGCGGCGGAGATCCGCGCCGCCGTCGAGGAGCTGGCGCTCAAGACCGACGAGGGGTGGTTCCGGGCCCTGTTCAAGGGCAACTGGACGCGGTGGCTGCAGTTCTTCCAGCCCCTCGGCGACGACGGCGGGCTGGTGGAGGCCGACGCCTTCATCGCGTACCTCGCCGACCTGGCCGGGGTGCGGCGCTTTGAGGCCCTGGAGATCCCCCTGCAGGTCGTGGCCACGGACTACTGGCGGCGCAGCCCCGCCGTCCTCGACACCGGCGAGCTCTGGCCCGCGGTGCAGGGGAGCATGGCGGTGCCCGGCCTCTTCAGCCCGGTGAGCCACCAGGAGCGGGTGCTCGTCGACGGCGGCCTGACCAATCCCGTGCCCTACGACATCCTCCCGGACGACTGCGAGATCACCATCGCCGTCGACGTCCTCGGCGCCCGGGTCCCCGAGGGCCGCGACGCGAGCACCGCCCCGAAGCCCTCCTACCTCGACAACAGCTTCAACACCTTCCAGATCATGCAGTCGGCGATCCTCCAGGAGAAGCTGCGCCGCCAGCGGCCCGACTTCCTGGTCAGCCCCGAGATCCACAACGTGCAGATGCTCGACTTCCACCGCTTCGAGGAGATCTTCGCCCAGGCGCAGCCGGCCGCCGAGCGGCTGCGCGAGGGCCTGCAGGCGCGGCTCGGCGGGAGGTGACCCCGCGGTGGCGCTTGACCCGCGCCCGGCGGGGGCCAATCATGAGCCCCTCACTTGAGCCGCAGAGGTCTACCCCATGAGCCAATCCCAGGTCCAGACCGACGAGAAGAAGCAGCACTTCGACCACATCTACGTCGCCGAGACGCCGGTGCCGTTCAAGGAGGAGATCCTCGACGGCCTCGAGTACGTCTCCGACAACTTCAACCGCCAGACCTTCGACCGCCTGATCCTGCCCTGGGCGCAGCAGCAGGCGACGGCGCAGCGGCCGCTGAACTTCGTCGACCTGGCCGGCTGCTTCGGCAACACCACCATGGCGACCCTCAACGGTATGGACTTCGACGCCATCCGCCACAACTGGCGCAACGCCGAGGCCGCCCAGAGCATCGACCAGCCGCGGCGCTTCCCGGCCCGCACCACGGGCATCGACATCTCCGCCAACGCCCTCGCCTACGGCCACTCTGCCGGCCTCTACGACGAGACCATCGAGGCCGACCTCAATAACCCCGCCCCCGACACCCAGTCGGCCGTGGAGCAGGCCCTGAGCGAGGCGGATATCGTCATCTCCACCGCGGCGCTGGTCTACCTCCAGCCCGAGGCCGTGCAGAAGGTTATCGACGCCTTCGCCCGCGGCGGCCGCGAGGGCTACATGCTCGTCAACTTCCTCAACCCCTTCGCCCTGGACACGGCCGACGCCACGAAGCGGATGCTCCTCGAGCAGCTCGAGTTCGTCGGCAGCATGGCCTCCCGGCACCGCCGGATGTCGGCCCTGGAGCAGGAGAACTACCCCGGCGAGGAGTGGTCGCTGCTCGAGATCTGGGTCCTGCGCCGGCGCGGCTGATCCGCCGCGCCCGCCTGCTCGCCGGGCATCGGTCCCCAGCCGGGCCGCGCACCGGCGCGGCCTGGCCGGGGATCGACGCCTGGCTACTCGCCGGGCCCGTCGCCCACCACGCGGAGATCGGCCTGCGGCTGCCCGGCGCCGGCGGCTGATGTCGCCTTGCGCGCCCGGAGGCAGCGCATCACGCCGCGCGCGATGCGGGTGGCGGGATCGATGCGGAAGCCCGCCGCCTCGACGGCCGCCTCCGTGTCGCGGTTGAGGCGGCACCCCCCGCTGATCGCCGTCCACGCCGGCTGAAGCCAGTCCTGGCAGCGCCCGGCGAGCCCCGCCGAGCGGACGTGCTCGAGCATGCGCAGCTCGCCGTCGTCGCGCAGCACGCGGCGCAGCTCCGCGAGCCCCCGCGGGACGTCGTCGACGCTGCAGAAGGAGAGGCTCGTGACCACCGTGTCGAAGGCGCCGTCGGGGAAGGGCAGGGCCTCGGCGCGGGCGGCGGCCAGGGCGGCCCGCGGGGCGCGGCGCTGCGCCCGGCGCAGCGCCGGCAGGTCGGGGTCGACCCCGAAGAGCGTCACCCCCGCCCCGTAGTGGGTCAGGCCGCGCCCCGTACCGCAGCCGACCTCCAGCACCCGGCCGTGCACCCCAGCGACGAGGGCGCGGCGCCAGCGCCCCATGCCCAGGCGCTCGAAGGGGGCCATGCCGGCGTCGTAGAGCCAGGGGATGCGCTCGAGGCCGCGCACTACTCGTGCAGCCAGCAGGCGACCCGGTGGTCCGCGCGCGGCCGGAAGTCCGGCGGGGGCGGCTCCACCTCGCACTTGCCCTGCATGGCGTGGGGGCAGCGCGGGTGGAAGCGGCAGCCGCTCGGCGGGTGGACCAGGCTCGGGGGCTCACCGCCGGGGACCTCGCGCTGGCGGCGGGCGTTGTCCGCGTCCGGGTCGCCGAGGGCGCTGAGCAGGGCCTCGGTATAGGGGTGCCCGGAGCGGGCGAGCAGGTCCGTCACCGGCGCCTGCTCCACGATCCGGCCGCCGTACATGACCAGGGCGCGGTCCACGTAGTGGCGGACCGTGGACAGGTCGTGGGTGATGTAGAGCAGCGCCAGGCGATGCTCGCGCTGCACGCGGCGGAGGAGCTCGAGGATCTCCACCCGCACCGAGGCGTCGAGCATGGAGACCGGCTCGTCGGCGATGATCATCGCCGGGCGCAGCAGCAGGGCCCGGGCGATGACTACGCGCTGCTGCTGCCCGCCGCTGAGCTGGTGCGGGAACTTCCTGCGGGTGTCCGCCGCCGGCGTGAGCCCCACCTCCGCCAGCGCGGTGTCGATGCGCCGCTCCCGCTCGGCCCGGCCGCGCACACCGTGGATGATCAGCGGCTCGGCGAGGATGCGCTGGATGTCCATGAACGGGGGCAGGGCGCCGTAGGGGTCCTGCTGCACGTAGCCCACGCGCGCCCGGTAGCGCTTGAGGGCGCGGCCGCTGAGCCCGTTGAGCGGGGTGCCGTCGAAGCGGACGGTACCGCCGGTGGGCCGATGCAGGCCGAGCAGGGTCCGCGCCAGGGAGCTCTTGCCGCAGCCGCTCTCGCCGACCACGGCGACCGCCTCGCCGGCGCCGAGGGTGAGGTCGACGCCCTCCACGGCCCGCACCGAGCCCACGCGCACGAAGCCCCACTGGCGCAGCTCGAAGTGGGTGTGCAGGCCCTCGGCGCAGAGCAGCGGCTCGCCGGGCGCGGCCTGCGGCGGACGGGTAGATGGCTGCGGCGTCGTCATCGCTCGCCTCCCAGGCCGGGGTGGAGCCAGCAGCGGGCGTGGTGGCGCTCGCCGCAGGGGGCCATCGGCGGCGGCTCGCCGCAGCGCTCGAAGGCCCACGGGCAGCGCTCCGCGAAGCGGCAGCCGGCCGGCGGGTCGAGCAGGCTCGGCGGCCGGCCAGGGATGGGGCTCGGCGGCCGCTCCTGGTGCAGGCGCGGCACGGCGGCCATCAACAGCCGGGAGTAGGGGTGCGCCGGCTCGTCGAAGAAGGCCCGGGCGCTGGCCGCCTCGACCACCTGGCCGGCGTACATCAGCGCCACCCGGTCGGCGAGCTCGCTGGCCGTGGCCACGTCGTGGGTGATGAAGACGAAGCTGACCCCGCGCTCGTGCTTGATGCGCTTGAGCACGTTCATGATCGAGGCCTGGGTCAGCACATCCAGCGCCGAGGTGGGCTCGTCGAGCAGCACCAGGTCCGGCTCCGTGACCAGCGCCATGGCCAGGACCGCGCGCTGGCGCATGCCGCCGGAGAGCTCGTGGGGGTAGCGCCGGAGGAAGTCCGTGGGGATGCCCACCTCCTCGAAGGCCTCGGCGGCGCGCTGGCGGGCCTGCCGGCGCGAGGCGCGGCGGTGGATGCGCAGCGGCTCGGCCACCTGCTCGCCGACGCGGACCACGGGGTTGAGGGCGTTCATGGCCGCCTGCATGACCAGGGCGATGCGTACCCAGCGCACCTCGCGCCGGAAGCGCTCCTCGGGCAGCCCCAGCACCTCGCGGCCCTGGAGCCGGAGCTGCCCGGTAGGCGGGTAGGCGTTGCGCGGCAGGGTGCGCAGCAGGGTCTTGGCCAGCGAGCTCTTCCCGCAGCCGGACTCGCCGAGCACCGCCAGGGCCTCCCCGCGGTGCAGCGCCAGGTCGACGCCGTCCACCGCCCGCAGGGTGCCCTGCTCCGTGGCGTAGCTCAGGCCCAGGTCCTCGATCTCCATCAGCGGGGCGTCGGCCATCACACGCTCCTCAGCCGCGGATTGAAGACCCGGTCCAGGGCGAAGCCGAGCATGGCGAAGCCCAGCCCCGTGAGCATCAGCAGCGCCGCCGGCTCGAGCACCCAGTAGTAGTGGCCGTGGTAGAGGGCGCTCTGCGCCTGGGCGTCGTTGAGGATCTTGCCCCAGGTGGGCAGCACCGGGTCGCCGAGCCCGAGCACCGCCAGCGAGGCCTCCAGGAAGACGTAGGTGGGGATCAGGGTCACGAAGGTCGGGATCAGCACCGGCAGGATGCGCGGTACCAGATAGCGCAGGATGATCCGCGCGTTGCCGGCGCCGTAGGCCCGGGCCGCCTCGATGTACGGCGCCTCGCGGATGGGCAGGAGCATGGCGCGGTACATCTTGATCCCGGCGCTGAAGATGCCGAGCACCACCACTACGCCGAGCATCAGCCAGATGCTCGTCGAGTAGAGGGTGCCCACCATCACCAGGATGGGCAGCAGCGGCAGGATCATGTTGACCTCGGTCAGGCGCTGGATAGCGGCGTCCACCCAGCCGCCGAGCCAGACGCCGGTGGCGGCGATGATCAGCGTCGTCACCGTCGTCCCCACCGCCGCCAGCAGCCCGAAGGCCAGCGCTATCGGCGTCCCCCAGAGCAGCGCCACGGCGAGGTCGCGGCGCTTGTGGTCGGTGCCGAAGAGGCCGTGGACCTGGCCGTAGACCACCAGGTTGGCGTCCAGGGTGGCGGTCTCCTCGAACTGGATGGCCTCGATGACCAGCTCGTAGGTGCCCTGGCGCACCTGCGGGTCATCGGTCCCGGGGGCGGCGTCGGTGAACAGCCCGACCTGCGGGGCGAAGCCCAGGCGGCTCTCCAGCTGCCGGTCCTGGGATATGGAGATCCGCTCGCTCTCGCCCACCCGCCGCGCCCCGAGCGGGATCGCCTCGCCGTCCGGGGTGCGCCAGGTCAGGCGCACGAAGGGCTGGCGGTCATCGAACTGGCTCTCGACGAAGAGGTTGACCTCCTGGGGGAAGCCGCCGTAGGGGAACTCCACCGGCAGGGTGGCGCGCTGGAGCCGCACGCCCTCGTAGCGCTCCTGCTCCATGACGACGTCATCGGTGGCGACGCGGATAGTGCGGGGCGCATCGCCGCCGAGGAGCCGATCGGCCCACACCGGCGGGGCGCTCGTCGGCAGGTCCTGCCAGGCCTCGCCGCTGCGCCAGAGGTCGCGGGCCTCCGAGTACGGGATGGCCGTTACGGCGTAGATGGCTACCGCCACCAGCAGGACGATGATCCCCAGGCCGGCCAGCGCCGAGGGGTACTGCCTCAGCCGGGTGAGGCCCTGTAGCCACGGGCTCATCGCTGCCCCCCCTCGATGCGGACCCGCGGGTCCAGGATGGCGTAGAGGAACTCGAGCAGGAACACGGTGGCCGCCAGCAGGTAGGCGAAGATCACCACCGAGCCGATGATCACCGGGGTGTCCCGGTGGCCGATGGCCTCGAACAGCAGCGTGCCCAGCCCGGGCCAGTTGAAGACCTGCTCGAGGATGATCGCCCCGCTCCACAGCCCGATGAGCATCAGCAGGAAGCTGGTGATGATGGGCGGCAGCGTGGGGCGCAGGATGTAGCGCCGCTCCAGCAGCCGGTCCGGCACCCCCTTGGCGCGGGCCATCTCCACGTAGTCCTCGCTGGCGTGGATGAGGAAGAAGGTCCGCCACGAGTAGATGGAGATGAAGATCTGGGAGATGAACATCGCCAGCACGGGCAGGGCCATGTGCCGGGCCACGCTGGCGGCGTAGGCCCATGGGTCCTCCGGCGGCGGCGCGGCGACCATGCCGCCCGAGGGGAGTAGGGGCGCGACGAACGACAGCAGCAGGATCAGGAAGATGCCGTAGAACCAGCCGGGCGCGGCGGAGCTCGGCGCCAGGGCGATGGCGGCCCGGTCCAGGCGGCTGCCGTAGCGCCGCGATAGCCACAGCGCCGCGAGGACCGAGGCGAAGAACACCAGCAGGTTGGCGGTGCCGAACAGCAGGATGGTCGCCGGCAGGCGCTCGGCGATGATGTTGTAGACCTTCCGCGAGCCCGCGTCGCTGTGCATCTGCTCGGCGCGGCCGAGGTCCAGCAGCACGGCCTGGCGCAGGTAGTCGAGGCTGCGCCAGATGAAGGGCTCGTCCAGGCGCAGGCGCTCCACCTCCAGCTGCACCTGCTCCTCCATGAGCGCCTCGCGCTCCTCGGCGCTGAGCTCCTGGAAGGCCGGGTCGCCGCGGACCTGCTCCGCCACCTCGCTGCGGATCTGCGCCATGCGCAGGTCGTCCACCTGGCCGCCCATGTTGGCGATGACGATGGTCAGGTAGACGCCGATGACCACGGTCACGACCAGCGCCAGCACCCGCTTGGCGGTGAAGAGCCCCAGCCGGCGCAGGTCACGCAGCAGGGAGGCGCTGGTGCTGCGGTGGGTCGCGGCTGCCACGCTACTCCTCCTCACCGCTGGTGGCGGATCCCGGGACCGTGGCGAAGGCGTGGGTGGCGAACGCCGGCAGGGCCACGCGCTCGGAGGTGACCGCCAGCTCGAGGCTGTTCGCGCCCGTGCCCAGGGCCGCCAGCTCGTCGGCCGCCAGGCGCACCTGCCAGCGCCCGTCCGCCACCGGCTCCAGCGGGCCACGGCGGATCAGCTCGTCGTCGCTATCGAAGAGCAGGAACCGGGCCGAGCTGATCTCGTCGACGGGGTACGGGGTGTCGCCGAAGGTCACGGATACCTCGAGCGTCAGGGGCTCGCCCTGCTCCACGATGAGCGGCCCGTCCACCGCCACCTCTGGGATGCGCGGCTCGCTGAAGCGCAGCCACTTGTCCGCGGGATCCGGATGCCCCTCGAAGCGGCGCAGGACCAGGGTGCCCTCCACGGGGTGGACCTCGTCCAGGTAGAAGAGGCCGTCATCCACCCAGAAGTGGCCGTGCTCCTCCTGCCAGGCGTCCAGCTTGCGGTAGCGCGCCGAGGCCTCGCCATCCCGGAGGAATGCCCCGAGGACGCCCTCGAAGGGTACCTGTCCCTGCGCGGCGGCCACGTCGAGGCGCTCGCGCAGGGTCCCTAGGCTCGGCCCGGAGACCAGATTGAGCCACTCCACCTCCATGCGGTCCGCCTTGCTCGAGGAGAACGCCAGCTCCCCGCGGCGCTCGGCCTGGATGCCCAGGTTGAGCACGTGCCAGGGCTGCACGGCGGGGACCCGGCTAGCGGCCAGGTTCTCCGCGTCGGGCCTGATCTGGTCGCTGTAGACCTCGATGGTCAGCGGCTCGGTGTCGAGGATCCGCCAGCCCCGGAAGTTGCGCTGGTAGACCTTGAAGCGCGGCACGTGGGAGGCGTCGTAGAGGCGGCTGGCCTCATCGGCGCGGGCGAACTGGAGGATCCACGGCAGCACCAGGTCCGCGACGGAGACCCGGGAGCCGTCGTGCCAGCGCCGCTCCAGGTAGCCGTCCTCGTAGCGCAGCACGGTGCGGGAGCGGGCGGTCAGGGGCTCGTCGTACTTCTCGCCGACGCGCACGATGCGCTTGGCCTCGGGGTCCCAGTCGATCCAGGCGTCCTCGGGGACCACGATCTCCTCGGCGCGCTCCAGGGACACCCAGTCCAGGGTCCGGGTCACCGGGGCGTCCTCGGTGACCGTGACCTCGGCGGCGGCCAGGCGCTGCGGCCGGTAGAGGCCGGTGAACGGGTCCGGCAGCACCGCCGAGTCGGTCAGCCCGCGGATGATCATCCGGTCGTAGAGCCAGTTGCTGCCGGCGACGGGGTTCCACGGCTCGGTGAGCATGCTCGGGGTGCCGGCCACGATGCGCCCTCCCAGGCGATCGCGGTAGCGCAGGGTGTAGGGCCACAGCTGCGAGCCGGCCAGGCCGCCGGCCAGGTCGGCGGCGACCTCCACGTCAGCGGCGTGGGGCCAGACGCTGAGCTGATCCACCAGCCAGATGCGCGCCGAGTCCTCCATGGCCAGCCTGAGCGCCTTCGCCATGAGCGCCTCGCGCTCCTCGATGCTGCTGTAGGCGCGCTGCTCCAGGCGCTCGGCGGCCTCGCTCAGGGGCTCGGCGGGGTCGTAGGCCTGCCACAGCGGGTCCGGGCGGCCGCGCGGCGTGTAGTAGTAGGTGAAGTTGTCGCCGGTGGCGCGGTCGATGGTCGTCGCCACCCAGGCGCCGGTGTAGATGTGCCACTGCCCCGCCGCCGGATCGCTGCTCATCCAGATCCGCGACGCCTCCTCAGCGGTGCGGTAGAGGCGCTCGACGCGGAA
This sequence comes from uncultured Ectothiorhodospiraceae bacterium, assembly GCA_913055575.1. GTDB lineage: Bacteria > Pseudomonadota > Gammaproteobacteria > Nitrococcales > Halorhodospiraceae > Halorhodospira. The sequence continues at coordinate 138 of CAJXLI010000044.1, read as the reverse complement.
GCCGAGCTCCGCCATCAGGTTGGCCACGTAGTCGCCGACCTGCTTGCGGTTGTCCTCGGTGCGGATGAGCACGGTGAGGGTGATCGGCTCGCCCGCGTAGTGCCAGCGCCCGTCGCGGCGCTCGGCGCCCAGGGCCCG
>CAJXLI010000043.1 GCA_913055575.1 uncultured Ectothiorhodospiraceae bacterium | reverse complement strand
CTGCTCGACGGCGACGAGCTCATCTGGGTCCACGACTACCACTTCATCCCCCTCGGCCAGCTGCTGCGCGAGCAGGGGGTGGCGGCGCCGCTGGGCTTCTTCCTCCACACCCCCTTCCCGCCCTGGGATATCTTCCGCGCCCTGCCGGACCACGAGCGCCTGCTCGCCGCCCTGTGCCACTACGATCTGGTCGGCTTCCAGACCGCTATCGACCGGGACAACTTCCTCGACTGCCTCGCGCAATGCCCGACGGGGGTGGAGCCGCCGCGGGCGGAGGTCTTCCCCATCGGCATCGATGTCGAGCAGGTCGCCCGGGAGGCGCAGCGCGGCTACAACGCCCAGCAGGGCCGGCGGCTGCAGCAGAGCCTCGGCGAGCGGCGGCTGATGATGGGCGTCGACCGGCTGGACTACAGCAAGGGGCTGCACAACCGCTTCGAGGCCTACGAGGCGCTGCTGGAGCAGTACCCGGAGCACCGCGGCGATCTGGGCTACCTGCAGATCGCCCCGATCTCCCGGGGGGACGTGCCCGAGTACGAGGAGATCCGCCACCACCTCGAGTACCTCGCCGGCCACATCAACGGCCGCTTCGCCGAGTACGACTGGATGCCGCTGCGCTACCTCAACCGCGGCTTCCACCGCTCCAACATCCTCGGCTTCCTGGCGCGCAGCGATGTCGGGTTGATCACCCCCATGCGCGACGGTATGAACCTGGTCGCCAAGGAGTTCGTGGCCGCCCAGGATCCCGGCAATCCCGGTGCCCTGGTGCTATCGACTTGCGCCGGCGCGGCGTGCGAGCTCGACGGCGCCGTGCTGGTCAATCCCTACAATATCGACGAGATGGTCGACGGCATGCAGCGCGCCTTGACCATGCCCCTCGGCGAGCGCCGCGAGCGCTGGCAGCAGATGATGGAGGCCCTGCGCCGCAACGACATCCACCGCTGGCGCAGCGACTACGTCCAGGCGCTGCACGAGGCCCACCGGGCGCGCGCCCCGGAGGCCCCGTGACCCGCTACCTGCTCGCCGATATCGGCGGCACCCACACCCGGGTGGCGGTGGCCGATCCCGGCGGCAGCCCGCAAGGCGTGGCCCGCTACCGCAACCGCGACCTGGACGGGCCGGCGGAGGCCCTGCGCCGGGAGCTCGCCGCACGCGACGGCGCCGGCAGCCGCGGCTGGGTGGTCGCTGCCGCGGTAGCCGGTCCCGTCGAGGACGGCCGGGTGCAGCTGACCAACCTGGGGTGGTCGCTGAGCGGCTACGCCCTGGCGCGCGAGGCCGGCGCCGAGCGGGCCGTGCTGATCAACGACTACCAGGCGCTGGCCCGCGCCCTGCCGGCGCTCGACGCCCGCGACCTGACCCGGCTCAGCGGCGAGGTGCCGGCGCCAGGAGCGGCGCAGGCCGTGCTCGGTCCCGGTACGGGCCTGGGGGTCTCCGGCGTCGTCCCGGCCGGCACGGGCTGGGGCGTGGTCGCCGGCGAGGGCGGCCACGTTACGCTGCCCCCGGCGGACGCGGACGAGGCGGCCCTGCTCGAGGCCCTGCGTGGCGAGCTGGGGCACGTCTCCGCCGAGGCGGTGCTCAGCGGCGCCGGCCTCAGCCGGCTCCACCGGCTCCTGCACGGCGCCGAGCGGACGCCGGAGGCGATCACCGCCGCGCTGGCGGAGGCCGAGCCCCAGGCGGCGCTGACCGTGGACCGGTTCCTCGCCTTCCTGGGCAACGTCGCCGGTAACCTGGCGCTGACCCTGGGCGCGCGCGGGGGCGTCTACCTGGCCGGCGGGATCCTGCCGCGCCTGGCAGCGGAGCGGCTGCGGGCCTCGCCGCTGCACGAGCAGTTCCTGGCCAAGGGCCGCTTCCGGGACTACCTGGCCCCGATCCCGCTGGCGCGGATCGACGACCCGGAAGGGGCGACGCTGCTCGGCCTGCGGGCCTGGCTCGACGATCTGGAGGCCCTGTAGGGCGGTGACGATGGATAGACCGAGCTACGACGGCGACGGCCTGGTCAACCTCATGGCGCGGCTGGGTAGCGCCCTCGGCGCCCCCGCGAGCCCCTATCCGCCCCTCGACCCCGGCGTGCCGCTGGGCCTGGAGGAGGCGCGCACGGTGATCCTCTGGGTCATCGACGGCCTCGGCGATCACTACCTGGGCCGCCACCCGGACAGCGCCCTGGCCCGGGACCGGGTGCGCGGCATGAGCTCCGTGTTCCCGGCGACGACCTCGGCGGCGCTGACGAGCATCGCGACCGGCCTGCCGCCCCGGGGGCACGGCGTCACCGGGTGGTTCATGTACGTCCACGAGCTCGGTGCGGTGACGGCCTGGCTGCCCTTCGGGCCGCGCGTGGGGAAGGGGCAGTGGGTGGACCTGGAGCCGGACAGCGCAGGGCTGCTCGAGCGCGAGACGCTCTGGGACCGTTTCGACGCGGAGACCCACGTCGTCCAGCCGGAGTGGCTGGTGGACACCCCCTACAGCCGCGCCACCACCGGCAGGAGCGCCCGCCGCCACGGCTACCAGGGCCTGGAGGGGCTGCTCGAGACCCTCACCGCTATCGCCCATACTCCGGCGGGCGGGAGGCGGCGCTTCGTCTACGCCTACTGGCCGGAGCTGGACGCCCTGTGCCACCAGCACGGCATCGAGAGCGCGGCGGTGCAGGAGCACTTCCAGGCCGTCGATGGCGCCTGGCAGCGGCTGCTCGAGGGCGTACAGGGGACCGAGACCGTGGTCCTGGGCATCGCCGATCACGGCCTCATCGACACCGCCCCGGAGCGCACGCTCTACCTGGAGGACCACCCGGAGCTCGCCGAGACCCTGGCGCTGCCGCTGTGCGGCGAGCCCCGGGCGGCGTACTGCTACCTGCGCAACGGCGCCGAGGCGGACTTCCAGGCCTACGTCCGCGAGCGGCTCGGCCACGTCTGCCGGGCCGAGCGCTCCGAGGAGCTGCTCGCCGCCGGCTGGTTCGGTCCCACCCCGGAGCACCCGCAGCTGCGGCGCCGGATCGGTGACTGGGTCCTGCTCCCGGCGGAGGGCTGGGTGATCAAGGACCGCCTGGTGGGCGAGGGCGACTTCGGCCAGGTCGGGGTCCACGGCGGCGCCTCGGCCGCCGAGCAGCGGGTGCCGCTGATTGCCGCACGGCCGTGATAGAGTAGCGCCCATGACGGAGCTCCTCTACACCGCCGAGGCCCCCTTCGAGGCGGCCCGACGCGATGCCCACGGCTGGCACGGGCACTCCTTCCGGCTCCGCGTACGGACGCCGCCCGACGGCGGCGCAGCGGACGCCACGGCGCTGGCGCGCTCGGCCCGGGAGGCCGTGGCGCCCCTCGACAGCAGCCTGCTCAACGAGCACGTCGAGCCCGCCGGCGACGCGGCGCTCCTCGAGCCCCTGGAGCAGCGCCTGCGCCAGCAGGGCGTCGCTCCCCGACGCCTGGCCCTGCGCAGCGCCCCGGACAGGGGCGCGGGGCGGAGCGAGGGGGACTGGTGCTGGCGGGCCTTCGGCTTCGAGGCGGCCCACCGGCTGCCCAACGTGCCCAGCGGCCACCCCTGCGCCCGCATGCACGGCCACGGCTACCAGGTGGTGCTCGAGGGCGTCGGGCTCGACGCCGAGCAGCTCGGGGCGCTGTGGGCGCCCGTGGGGGCCGAGCTCGACCACGCCTGCCTGAACGACTTCCTGCCCAACCCCACCAGCGAGCTGCTCGCCGCTTGGCTCTGGCAGCGGCTGGGGGCGCCGGATAGCGGCGTGCGGCGCCTCCACGTCCTCGAGACCGAGCACTCCGGCTGCACCTACGATGGCGCCCGCCATACCATCTGGAAGGCGCAGCGCTTCGAGGCGGCCACCCGCGTCGCCGGGGCCGGGGACCGCCGGGCGCAGCTGCACGGCCACGGCTACCGGCTGCGCATCCACGTCACGGCCCCGCTGGATGAGGTCCGCGGCTGGACGCTGGACTACGGCGACGTGAAGGCCGCCTTCGGCCCCGTCCGGGAGGCCCTGGACCACCAGCGCCTGGATGCCCTGCCGGGGCTCGAGGCGGGCGACGTGGCCAGCCTGGCCCGCTGGGTGGTGGAGGCCACGGCGCCGCGCCTGCCGCAGCTCTGCCGCGTCGACGTCTACGAGGGCGACGGTGTAGGCGCCATCGCCTATCCGGGGTAGCCGTGGCCTACGCCGTACACAGCCTCTTCTACACCCTCCAGGGCGAGGGGGCACGCAGCGGCCGCCCCGCGGTCTTCCTGCGCTTCGCCGGCTGCAACCTGTGGAGCGGCCGTGAGGCCGATCGCGCCTCGGCGATCTGCCGCTTCTGCGATACGGCGTTCGTGGGGACCGGTGGCCCCGGCGGCGGCCGCTTCGCCGCCGCCGAGCCCCTGGCGGAGGCGGTGGCCGCCTACTGGCCCGGCGGCGGCGCCCGCTACGCGGTGTGCACCGGGGGCGAGCCCCTCCTGCAGCTCGACGAGGCCCTGATCGCGGCCTTGCATGCCCGCGGCTTCGAGGTGGCGGTGGAGACCAACGGCACCCTGCCCCTGCCGCACGGGATCGACTGGGTCTGCGTCAGCCCCAAGGCGGGCACGGAGCTGGCGGTGACCGGGGGCGATGAGCTCAAGCTCATCTACCCGCAGCCGGGCGCGGAGCCGGCGCGCTACGCGGCGCTGGCCTTCCGCTACTTCTATCTCCAGCCCCTCGATGACCCCGAGCGGGAGGCCCATACCCAGGCCACGGTCGACTACTGCCTGGCGCATCCGCAGTGGTGGCTGAGCCTGCAGAGCCACAAGGACCTGGGCCTCCCCTAGCTGCGCCGCCGGGCTAGCCCAGCCGGGCGGCTAGCCAGGCGTCGAGCGCCTGGATCTCCGGTATGGAGACGGCGTGCTCCATGGGGTACTCGTGCCAGTCGACCGGGAAGCCGGCCTCCTGCAGGGCGTGAGCGGCCTGTCGGCCCAGCTCCAGCGGCACGACGGCGTCCTGGTCGCCGTGGGCCTGGAAGACCGGCGGCCGGCCCGCGGCGGCATCCGGGCTCCGCCCCGCGGGCAGCCAGCCGGAGAGGGCGATGATGCCGGCCGGCGGCGTCTCGGCGTGCAGGGCGGTGTAGAGCGCCGTGGCCGCGCCCTGGGAGAAGCCGGCGAGGAACAGGCGATCCGCGGCGACGCCGCGCTCCTGCTCCCGGCGCAGCAGCGCCTCCACCTGCTGTCTCGCCTGCGCGAGGCCCGCCTCGTCCTCGTCGATGCCGCCCGGCCCGAGGCCGCGGATGTCGTACCACGCCCGCATGCGCATGCCGCCGTTGACCGTCACCGGCTGCTCCGGGGCGTGGGGGAAGACGAAGCGGACCCCCTGCGGCGCCGACTGGGTCAGCTCGTCGACGAGGGGGGCGAAGTCGTTGCCGTCGGCACCGAGGCCGTGCAGCCAGACCACACTGGCGGTTACTGCATCGCCAGCCGTCCGCTCCACGGTCTCCAAGTGGCTCGCTTGGTCCATCATCCATCCTCTGTGGCTGCGCGGTGCGGCCTGCTATCCAGGCGCGCTAGACCCTCATCGTGCCAGGCCCGCCCCTCGCTGCCCGCTAGCGCCGTGTCGAGGACGGCGCTTAGCCGCGCCGGCTGCGCTCCGGGGCGATGCGGCAGTGGCCCCGGTGCCCGCGGCGCTCGAGCGCCGTGAGCCCGGCCTGGCGCTGCATCGCCGGGTGCCGGGTACACTGCGGCTGGACGGTATCCAGGGCGGCGGTGAGCGCGCAGGCGCCGGGCTGTCCCGGGTGCCGAGCAGGAGCAGGTAGCGCAGCCGGGCCGGCGAGCAGGCGGAAGAGGTATTCCGGTGCCGGCACGATGCGGGGAGGGTAGGGCGGCCCCCGCTGCGAATCAAGGGAAGCGGTGCCTGCCGGTATGGGCGAGGCGTGCCGCCCCCGGCTCCGGGGGCGGCACCGGCCCGAAGGGCGCCTCAGGCCGCCTTGTTGCTGCCCTGGCCGGGCATCGGCGGCTGGAGGTTGGGCGCGTGCTCCTGGACGCGCTTCTGGACGTCCTCGGCCATCGCCTGGCCCAGCTCGGTGAGGGTGCGGGCATCCTTGGCGAAGCTGTCCGTCGTCTCCCGGACGGCCTCGGTGCTCTTCTGCAGGTAGCTCTGCAGCTGCTCCGGCGACTGGACCTCCGACGCCTCGCGCAGCTGCCCGAGGGCCACGTCGGTGTAGCGGCGAGCCATGTCGAGCTGGTAGCCCGCCATCTTCTCCCAGTGCTCGAGCAGGGCACTGTTGACCGCGCGGAACGGCTCGGCGTAGTTGCTGAAGGGTTGCTGCATCTGCTGGAGCATATCTTGGTAGTTCATCATGATCCTGTTCTCCTGCCTCGTGGACTGCGAGGTCTGCCGTTAGCTGTTGCGCTGCATCATAGCAGGTCGCTTGTTGCGGTGCAACACAATCGATGCCCAAAAAGATACAGCGCCTCCTTGCCTAAGCCCCCGTTTATGTCATGATGAACATGCGGCCAAGATGGAGACCTGACCCTGGTCTAGGGCCGCGATATAGCTGATTAATACAGAGGTTGTTTGAGATGTCAGAGCGTCAACAAGGTACGGTTAAGTGGTTCGACAACGCCAAGGGCTACGGCTTCATCAGCCGGGAAGGGGGTGAAGACGTGTTCGTCCACTTCCGTGCCATCCGGGGGGACGGCTTCCGCTCCCTGGACGAGGGTCAAGTAGTCGAGTTCGACGTGACCCGCAGCCCGAAGGGCCTGCAGGCCGAGGACGTCGCTGCGCTCTAAAAGCCGCCCAAGCGGCTGAGCGAGTCGTCCAAGCCCGCCATCTACTGGCGGGCTTTTTTTATGGGCATCTGCGCCCCGGCACCGGGCGAGGGTGGTCTAGCCGGGCGCTAGCCAGGCCCGGTGCCTGGCACGGGGCGATGCCCGTGGCGGCGTGGCGAGGGCCGGCGGTATCGGTCCGAGGCGCGGGGGCTAGGCGCGGGCCTGGCGCGCGAGGCTGCGGACCCGGTCGGCGGTGGCCGGATCCTTGAGGAGCTCCGCGAGGGTAATCCGGTTGAGGTGGTCGAGGAAGCTATCCCGGGCGTCGTCGAGGGCGCGCTTGAGCGAGCAGGTGCCGCACAGGGGGCAGGGCTCGCGGCCGCAGTGGATGAGCTCGAGGCTATCCTCCATGAGCTCGACGATCTCGCCGACCCGGATCTCCGTCGCCGGGCGGGCGAGCTGCATGCCGCCGCTGCGGCCCTGCGCGGTCTGCAGGTAGCCGTGCCGGGCGAGGCGGTGGACCACCTTGCGCAGGTGCTCCTGGGAGATCCCGTAGGCGCCGGCGACCTCGCGCATGGTCACGCGCCGCTCCGGGTAGCCCGCCGTATAGAGCAATACCCGCAGGGCGAAGTCGGTGTAGTAGGTCAGCTCCATCCTGCTCCTGCTCCGGGGTGTCGAGCCGGCCATTCTACCGGGGTCGCCGGCCTTGTGCCCGCCGGGCGTTGCGGCGGGCGGCGCCTGCCTTACTCCGCGGCCCGGTAGGGGGCGGACGCCCCGAGGGCCTCCACGGCTTCGGCCACGACGGCGCGCTCCCGCTCCAGGTAGTCCGCTACGGCGGCGCGTAGGCCGGGGTGGGCGATCCAGTGCGCCGAGTAGGTCCACTGCGGCAGGTAGCCGCGCTGGAGCTTGTGCTCACCCTGTACGCCGGCCTCCACCCGGCCCAGCCCGGCGTCGATGGCGCGCTCCAGGGCCCGGTAGTAGCAGAGCTCGAAGTGCAGGAACGGGACCCGCTCCCGGGTGCCGGGCAGGCATCCCCAGTGGCGGCCGTAGAGGGCGTCAGCGCCGTAGAAGTGCAGGGCGCCGGCGAGCCAGCGCCCCTCGTGGCGGGCCATGAGCAGCAGCATGCGGTCCCCGAGCCGGGCCGAGGCCTCGTCGAAGAAGGCCCGGCTCAGGTAGCCGGGGCCGAGCTTGCTGCGGCACGTGGCCTGGTAGATGGCGTGGAAGGCGTCCAGGTGCTCGCTGCGCAGCTCGCTGCCGTGGAGGGCGTGGATCTCCACGCCGCTGCCGGCGACAGCGCGCCGCTCGCGGCGGATCTCCTTGCGCCGGGCGTGGGAGAGGCCCGCCAGGAAGCCGTCAAAGTCCCGGTAGCCGTCGTTGTGCCAGTGGTACTGGTGGGCGGTGCGCTGCAGCCACCCGCGCGCGCCGAGCTCCTGCCACTCGGTCTCCGGGGGGAAGGTGACGTGGACGGAGGAGAGGCCGCTGCGGCTGCAGAGCCCCTCCAGCTCCCGGAGTAGCGCCCGGCGCACCCCGGCCGGGTCAGCCGCCCCGGGGTGGACGGCCAGGCGCGGCCCCGTCACCGGGGTGAAGGGGATGCCGACCTGCAGCTTGGGGTAGTAGGTGCCGCCCGCGCGCTCGAAGGCCTCGGCCCAGCCCCAGTCGAAGACGAACTCGCCGAAGGAGTGGTCCTTGATATAGGCGGGGACGACGCCCACCACGGTCCGGCTCAACTGGTCCCGGGCGATCAGGTGGCTCGGCTGCCAGCCGGTGGCCGCCGTCGCCGAGCCGCTGCGCTCCAGCGCGGCCAGGAAGGCGTGGTTGGTGAACGGCTCGGCCGCGCCCGCGCAGGGATCCCACTCGGCGGCGTCGATCTGCTCGATGCCGCTCAGCGCCTGGAGCTCGATGGCCCGCTCGCTGTCCGCTAGCTCCTCGCCTGATGCCATGGCGTACCTCGGTGTGCGCTCGCCCCAGGCCCTACGTGCCGCAGAAGGTCCGCGTTACGCGCGCCTCCGGCTGCGGTGGCTGGGCGAGGTGCTCCCATCCTGGATGATCGGCGTACGGCTCCGACAGGACCTGGAGGAGCTGCTCCATGGGGGCGAGGTCCAGCCGCTCCGTCGCCGCGTCCACGGCCCACTGCGCCAGGTGGTTGCGCAAGGTGTAGGCCGGGTTGATGGCGCGCATGGCCGTGCGCCGGTCGGCGTCGCTGCGCACCTCCGCGGCCAGGCGCTCCCGCCACGCCGCGGCCCAGGCGTCGAAGGCCGCCGGGGCCTGGAACAGCCGCCGTACCGGCTCGTCCGCCTCCGCCGTATCGCTCGGGAGATCGCTCAGGCGGCGGAAGGTCAACGTCCAGTCGGCCCCCTGCTCGGCCATGTGCCGCAGGAGCTCGTTGGCCAGGGCATCGTCGCCGTCGCGCGCCTCGGCGAGGCCGATCCGGGCGCGCAGCCCCGCCCGATGCCTCGCCTCGAACCGCGGCCGGAAGCCGGCCAGGGCCTCCTGGGCGCGCGCCAGCGCCTGCTCGCGGGTGGTGCCGAGCAGCGGCAGCAGGGCCTCCGCCAGGCGGGCCAGGTTCCACTCGGCGATGACCGGTTGCTGGTCGTAGGCGTAGCGGCCCTGGGTATCGATGGAGCTGTAGACCGTAGCCGGGTCGAAGGCGTCCATGAAGCCGAAGGGGCCGTAGTCGATGGTCTCGCCGGCGATGGCGAGGTTGTCGGTGTTCATGACGCCGTGGATGAAGCCCGCGTGCATCCAGTCCGCTACGAGGTCCGCCGTGGCCGCGCTCACCCCCTCGAGCAGGGCCTGGTAGGGGCGCTCGGCGCCGGCGCGGTCCGGGTAGTGCCGGGCCAGGGCGTAGTCGGCCAGGGCGCGCACGCCCGCCTCGTCGCCGCGTGCCGCGGCGTACTCAAAGGTGCCGATGCGCAGATGGCTCGCGGCCACGCGGGCGAGCACCGCGCCAGGCTCCGGCTGCCAGCGGTACACCGTCTCGCCGGTCGTCACGGCGGCCAGGGCCCGCGTGGTGGGTATCCCGAGGGCAGCCAGGGCCTCGCTGCCGAGGTACTCGCGGATGACCGGGCCGATGGGCGCGCGCCCATCGCCGCCGCGGGCGTAGGGCGTCGGGCCGCTGCCCTTGAGCTGGACGTCGCGGCGGACGCCGTTGCGGTCCGTGAGCTCGCCGAGCAGGAGGGCTCGGCCGTCGCCGAGCTGCGGGACGAAGTGGCCGAACTGGTGGCCGGCGTAGGCCTGGGCGAGGGGCTCGGCCGGCGCCGGGATGCGATTGCCGACGAGGATGGCCAGCCCCTCCGGGCCGGCGAGTGTCGCTGGATCGAGCCCCAGCGAGCGTGCCACGGCATGGTTGAGGCGAATCCAATCTGGCGCCGGCGCGGGCCGCGGGCCGGCCCGCTGGTAGAGGCGCGCCGGCAGCTCCGCGTAGCTCTGCCCCCAGGGGAGGGCGTCGAGGCCGACGGTACGTGCGTCCATGGCTGGGCTCTCCTCATGGCAAGTGGAGACACGGATGGCAGAGCGACAATACTGTTGCCATGGTGACCCCACGGCGCGGCTGCGACGGCACAATTCGCGTGCGGGACTTTTTGCCGAGCCGCGACGCTTGTGCAAGGCTTAACCAGAGAACCCAGAGAGGAGGAGTCTCCATGCAAGAGGATCGAGATAAGCGAGATCAGGCCGGGGCCATGGACCGCCGCCGTGTCCTGGGTGCCCTCGTGGCGGCGCCGGCCGCTGTCGTGGCTGTCCCGACGGTCGCGAAGGCTGCGGACGAGGACGAGCTTGCCGAGCGCCTCATGAGGGAGCTGGAGGGCGTCGACCGCGAGACCGCCCGGGAGGCGCTTGAAGAGGCCCGGGAGCGTTTGTCCGAGGAGGCCATCGAGGCCGCCGAGGCCCGCTCCGAGGCCAAGGACGAGAACGGCGAGGACGAGGACGACGAGGAGGACGACGACGGCACATCCATGGGCGACGAGGAGGCACGGAGCGCCCAGCAGGAGGAGCAAGGCAGGGGCCAGGGCCGTGGCCGGAGTGACGCGGAGCAGCAGCCGGGCAACCAGGGCCGGGACAACAACCGCGGCAACGGCCGCAGCAGCTCGGGCCGGCAGCCGGCTGAGCCGGGCCACGCCCACAACTACGTCGAGAATGCCTCGAACACGGACCAGCCGCGCTACCGCTCCGGCCAAGCCTGCCAGAACTGCCAGTTCTGGACGCAGATGGTTGATGACCCGTATGGGCGGTGCGTCCATCCGAGCTTCCGCAATGTCCTCGTCAACAAGAACGGCTGGTGCTCGGTCTATTCACCCAGCCGGAGCGGCTGAGCCCTCGCTGCTATCGGCCGGGCGCGGTCCATGCGGGTAGATGGACCGGTTGCGCCGTCGCACATCGGTGTATTATAGATTCGGGCCGAGGCCATTCTTGGTCCGGAAAGGCATATCCGAAGGAGGGATATCGATATGTTGGGTTGCATGGTCACTGCACAGCGTAACTACGTCCGCGAGGTGAACCGCCAGGACGAGGAGGCCGAGAGCCAGGCCGACGTCCAGGCCGAGGGCCAGCAGGGTGAGGCCCAGGAGGCTGAGCCGGATAAGGTAGCCTCCGCCTCGGAGCGTAGCTAAGCGGCCTAGCGGCTTCTTGGCGGCCTGCTGTGGCAGGCCGCGCCTCGAGGCCGCAGCCGTCTCGTAGCAGCCCTGGCCACCTCGGGTGGCCAGGGCCTTCCTCTCCAGTACTAGCGCTCCGCAGTCAGCTCCAGCCGGGCGATCTCCACGTGGGCCTCAAAGGCCTCGCCGTAGGCGACTACCGCCACGGCGTGCAGGCGCTGCGGGTCCAGCGGCTTATTGAGCCGTTGCGGGTAGAAGGCCGAGAACGGCACGACCACCCGCTGCCAGTCCGCCTCGACTGGCAGGTGGGCCCGGTAGTGCTGCCACGGCAACCGGGTGTCCGCGCTGCGCACGTGGAGGTAGTAGGGGCCCGGCTCGCCGCGAAGAGTGACGGCGAAGCCCGTCCAGGCGCTGGCATCGAAGGCCGCGCCCGGCCCGCTCAGCGGCAGCCGACTCTGGATGAAGCCGCCGTTGTTCGCCAGCCGGACCTGGCCGCGCAGCTGCAGGGCCGGTCCCCGGTCCGTCTCGACGACGCCGGCCTGCATGTCCGAGCGGCCGCCCATGACGCGATCGGTCAAGCCCTGCCACTCGGTGCCGATGACGGCGGTGCCGCCCCGGTTCCGGAAGTCGTCTAGCAGGAGGGTGGTAGGCGGGTCGGTGGTCATACGTTTTGGCCCCGTTGGCTCTCGATCGCCGGCTGCTCGATACACCGGTGCCGGGCGTCCCTCGGCTTGCGGTCACCGGAGCTGCGCCCTAGGCTCGCTCGGTATCGTCGATCATCGGCCCATCCTCCGCTCAGTAGCCAAAATCCGACAAGGGAAACGCTCGGCACTGCCGGACTCAGGGTGGGTACACAGGGTGGCGAGCATCCCGAATCAGGAGCATCCATGCAGCAGCTTACGCAAGCCCCAGTAGTATTGGCGCTGATCGGCCTCACAGTCGCCGTTTCCATGCTGGCTTGGCGCGATCCCAGGCTCCTGGAGCGTTTGAGCTACGAGCCGCTGGCCGTGGGCCGGGGTGAGGTGTGGCGACTCCTCACGCACGGTTTCGTCCACGCGGATGGCCAGCATCTCGCTTTCAATATGATCACGCTCTTTTTCTTCGGTGCCGCCATGGAGTCGATCCTCACGGAACGGATCGGCGCCCTGGGGTTTGCCGGCTTCTATCTGGCCGGCATCGGGATCGCGATCTTGCCGACCCACCTGCGTCATCGGGGTGATACGCGCTACCGTGGCCTGGGCGCCTCCGGGGGCGTAGCCGCGGTGTTGTTCAGCTACATCCTGCTCCAGCCCTGGTCCTTGCTCTTCGTCTTTTTCGTTCCCGTGCCGGCGATCCTCTTCGCCGGGGCCTACATGGCCTATTCGATCTGGGCGCAGCAGCAAGCACGGGACTCGATCAACCATAGCGCCCACCTCTGGGGAGCGGCCTGGGGCGTGTGCTTTATGGCCCTGCTGGAGCCGGCCGTGATTCCGGCTTTCCTGACGCGTATCAGCGAGATACCGATCTAGCCACGGACTGATCGTTGCGGTCCGGGACGACAGTGTTGTCCCGCAAGCTCCGCTTACCGCGCACGCGACGGTCGCCGTCAGGGGCCCTCAGGTTGGGCCCAGTCGACGAGCTCCGCGATCGCCTGCCAGCGGTCGAGCTGCTCAGCGTTTCCAGCCACCGGGTCAGCCCCTGCGTCTACGCGTCTTGGAAGCGCTCATCGTCCACCCCCGACCGCCCGCCATTACGGCGGCATCGGCGGTAGGCGACGTAGAGTACATCCCAGCGGTAGCTCTTGTCCCAGAGGCTGTAGAACCGGAAGGCCGGTTCAGCCTTAGCTTTCGCCTGCAGTGAGGTCTGTAGTGTCCGAACACGTTCGTGCGGAGTTCATGCGTGATCGGTTAATGCGGCTATCTACTTGATAGGCCAGTAAAAAGGGAGGTCGAAGGGTGGCCACCGTTGCCGTTACGGTAGGGAGTAACAGCAACCAACGGTAACGGGGGAACGATGGCCACCTACTCAAGCATCGATATCCGCTCCGAGCTCGTCAACCTCTTCCCGGATGCGCTGTTGCGCCGCCTGGCCCGGGAATGCGGCGCCGTGATGCGCTCGCGCAAGATCGATCCGGTTACGCTGTTCTGGACGCTGGTGCTGGGCTTCGGGCTCAGCGACGAGCGCTCCTTTGCCCAGCTGCGTCAGCGCTATCAGCTCGCCGCGGGGCGGTCGATCGCGGCGAGCAGCTTCCAGGAGCGCTTCACGCCGAAGCTAGCGCGGCTGTTTCGACACTGCCTTGAGCGGGCCCTGCAAGAGAGCCTGGGCGGGGCACAAGCCCTCAAGGGGCCCTTGGCCGGCTTTCGGGACGTGGTGCTGGCCGATGCCACCATCGTGCGGCTGCACTGGCTCCTGGAGAAGGCCTTCCCGGCCTGCCGGACGAACCACACCCGCGCGGCGGCCAAGCTCCACGTCGTCATGAACATCTGCGGCGTGAGCAAGCAGTTGGTCCAGCTCACCGACGAGCGGACCTCGGATAATAAGCGCCTGCAAATCGGGCCGTGGGTTCGCGGCAAGCTCCTGCTGTTCGATCTGGGCTACTATGACTTCCGGCTGTTCGCCTGCATGGGCAACAACGGTAGCTACTTCCTCTCCCGGCTCAAGCGCAACGCCAACCCGCGTATTACGGCAGTCTATCGGACCCATCGGGGCCGGGCGATCCCGCTGGTCGGCCGGACCCTCCAGGAGGTGCTGCCCTGGCTGCAGCGCGAGATCCTCGACGCCGAGGTCGAGGTCAGCTACCGCAAGCGCCCCTACCGGGGGCAACAGCGCACGGCCACCCTGCGGCTGCGGCTCGTCGGCATCCGCGACGGGCAAAGCGGCGAGTACCATCTCTACCTGACCAACGTGCCGGTCAAGCAGCTACCCGCTAAGGACCTCCAGACGACCTACGCCCTGCGCTGGGAAATCGAGCTCCTGTTCAAGGAGCTCAAGTCCAACTATCGGCTCGATCAGCTACCTAGCCGGCGCCAGGAAGTGGTGGAGACGTTCCTGTACGTCGCCATCCTCTCGCTCGTCGTCAGCCGCCGATTGCTCCAGGCCGTACGCCAAGCCTTGCCCGAGCACCAGGCCGAACGGTTCAAGACGCAGCGCTTCGCCCGGTTGCTCGCCGAGCTGTCCGGGCAGCTCTTGCTCGTGCTCCTCGCGCCCGCTCGCGAGACACGATGGCTCCGACAACAGCTCGCGACCACGCTCCTCAACGAGGCCGTCGACCCCAACAAGCACCGCAATAGCCTGCTCCAGAACGTCGAACAGGGGGTGCTACCCTACGCACCGAAGGCTTAACCGATCACGCATGCAGGCGGCCTAGACGAGTCCGCCTAGGCTGCAGCGCCCCCTAACCGGCTATCTAGACGGGATCGCCCGGACAAGCACTCCTCGCCAACCTTGACCGCGGCTGACCGTCCAGCGAGATTCAGAACTCCTGCCTTATCTGCGCCAACGGAAAGCGCCAGTTGGTCCGGATCGTCCAGGGTGCTTGGCGCGGCCCGCACTAGATCTTGCCTAAGTGCCCCCGCACGGCCTAGCGCGCGAGGTCGCGCGAGCGCAGTAGTACCGACCCGTCTTCCTCTCGGGTGCCGTTGCGGATCCGTTCCATCTAGCGCCAGGTGAGCCGGTCGAAGTACGTGCGCGCCGTGTCCAGCGCGTCGCAGGCAGTCTCAAGCTGATCCCGCTCGGCCGCCTCCTCCAGTGCATCACTGCGACACCCGCCACGGGACGACCACCTCGCCGTCGATGACATCGAACCGGACCGTCTCTGTGTCCCCTTCGTAGACGAGCTCGTCGCTGTTCGCGAACTCCATCGTCGCCCTCCGGGCGCTATCGAAATCTGTGTGGGTGACGAGCTCATCAGGTCAGGCCGCGGCGGCCCTACATGTTGTGCGATAGGGTGACGCCGGCAGATGGCTGAGCTTGCCGCAGACCAGGTAGCTGACGGTGATCAGGTTCTGGATGCGCCGAAAGCCGCGGGCGCGGGCCTTCGCGGCCTGGATCTGGGCGTTCATCCCCTCCACGGCCCCGTTCGAGAGCCGGGAGTCGAAGCGGATATCGCTGACTTCCCAGGGCGCGCTCAGACCCAGCGCGGCGGTGAACAGGGCGTGGTCCGTACTCATCGTGGCGTCTCCTCGGCAGGTCAAGCTCGCCCCAACATATTGGGTCCAGGCGCCAGCTCGCTACCCCCGCGCAACTGTCTGCCACCCACCAAAATCGCGAAAGGGCCCGCCCTCCGCGGGGCTTGCATTCCGCTGCTATTCTGGAGCCAAATGCAGCCTTTTTTGGCGCCAAAATGGATCGGTGATCATTTCTTAATTTCTTGATTTTAAGGATTATTTGGCAGAGACGGAGGGGTTTGAGCCCTCGGGGTCCCACCCTCAGTGCGCGCCCGCTTGATTGTCGTCATCCCGCGTCAGATGTTTCTGAGCCCGGACGAACGCACCGGTGTCTAGCCCACGTGTGATCTTCGTGGTTGCCCGCTTTAGATGCCGATGGATCAGGTAGCGCGCGAAGAACACCAGTAGCGGGATCACTGCGACGACCAGGACAACAATGTGCCAGTGCACTCCAGCGCGGAGGTTCACGGGGAACGCGTGGTTGTTGATAAGCTTGACCAAGCGATCCAGCTCGTGGCTACCCATATCCGGGTGAGTGCGGTGCCGAAACGTGGGGTTCACCCACCGGAGGAGGGCGAACCACGAGATCGAAACGGCAAGCGTGGGCTTCATGCAGTCCGCCATCAAGACGCCGGCTAGCCGCTTCAGGCGGTAAGAGGCTTCCGGGTCCTCGATAATCTCTCGGACAGCCGGCACCATCTGCTCCCGCCGCTCAATCGCTTTCCGATCGAGCTGAACTCGTGCGAGTGCGAGCCCGTATGCGACAGCTACCAAGAGCAATCCGATCTCGATGATCCCCATGCTGTGACTCCCGCTCGGTCAATGGTCTGATGGCGACTTGGCCGCCGAACTCTGCGCCGCCTGCGCTCCGACAGTCGTCGCTCGGAGAATCTGGTCCATCCTGCGCTCGTTATTTTTTTGCATGCTTGCGTGGATCTTGCTACTCCACCAATAGGACAAGCCGACGACAAGCACAATGGCTGCGAGGCACGGATCGGCCCCTATAGCGGCTGTTAGATCGGAGATCGTGGAGAGGATTCCTGTGGAGTTGGTGCCGGCCATGGCGACTCTTTATGATGCAGACGACTCGGCAGAAGAGCACAGCATTCGATCCGCATGCAAGCCGTATGGCGCGCGTCAACCTGTCGTATTCACGAGAAAGCCGTGAGAGCCAAGGTGCCGCCTTGTTGATGTCGGTGATTGAGCAGTTCGTAACCA
>CAJXLI010000042.1 GCA_913055575.1 uncultured Ectothiorhodospiraceae bacterium | reverse complement strand
ACCCAGCAGCGGGCCGGCTACTCGGTCCAGGGCTCGCCGTCGAACCTCAACGTCGAGCGCACCATGCGCAACTCGCTCTCCCGGCGCATCGCCCTGCGCCGGCCGCGGGGCGAGGATATCCGGGAGCTGGACGAGGAGATCGACCGTCTGGAGCGCACCGGCACCGATCCGGAGCGCCTGCGCGAGCTCATCGAGCTTCGCCGGAGCAAGCAGGAGCGTACCCGGGCGATCCCGTATATCGACCCGGTGGATATCCGCTACAACCGCTTCGACCCGGTCCGGCGGCCGGTCTCCCAGGCGGTGATGTTCTGCCTCATGGACGTCTCCGGCTCCATGACCGAGGAGATGAAGGATCTGGCCAAGCGCTTCTTCATGCTCCTCTACCTCTTCCTGGAGCGGCGCTACCGGCACGTGGAGCTCGTCTTCATCCGCCACACCCACATCGCCCAGGAGGTGGACGAGGACACCTTCTTCTACTCCCGCGAGACCGGCGGCACGCTGGTCTCCCCGGCGCTGACGATGATGCGCGAGATCATCGATGCCCGTTACCCCACCGCCGACTGGAACATCTACGGGGCGCAGGCCTCCGACGGGGACAACACCCCGGCGGACAACCCTGCGACGAGCAAGCTGATGGCCGACAGTATCCTGCCGCTGGTGCAGTACTTCGCCTATATCGAGGTCGGCGGCGGGCAGATGGCCCATGTGCCCTCGGACCTGTGGCGCGCCTACGAGCGCCTCGCCGAGGGCGACTCCCACCTGGCCATGCGCCGGGTCCAGACGCGGGCGGATATCTTCCCGGTGTTCCGGGATCTGTTCACGCCGGCGGAATTGAAGGGATGAGGTGACGCCATGGCACCGAATGCCGCTGTCCAGCAGCAGCCCCTGTTTACCGGCTCCGACTGGGACTACCGGGATATCATGCGGGTCTACGACGCCATCGAGCGCATCGCCAAGGAGGAGCTCGGCCTCGACCCCTATCCCAATCAGATCGAGGTGATCGACTCGGAGCAGATGCTCGATGCGTACGCCTCCATGGGCATGCCGCTGTTCTATCGGCACTGGTCCTTCGGTAAGCAGTTCGCCCGCGATGAGATGCTCTACCGCAAGGGCTACACCGGGCTCGCCTACGAGATCGTGATCAACTCCAGGCCGTGTATCTCCTACATCATGGAGGAGAACACGCTCACCATGCAGACCCTGGTGGTCGCCCACGCCGCCTTCGGGCACAACCACTTCTTCAAGAACAACCGGCTCTTCCGGGAGTGGACCGACGCCGACGGCATCCTCGACTACCTGGACTTCGCCAAGGGCTATATCGCCGAGTGCGAGGAGCGCTACGGCGTCCAGGCCGTGGAGCGGGTCCTCGACGCCGCCCACGCGCTGATGAGCCAGGGGGTGCACCGCTATCCCAAGCCGCAAACCCGCAGCCTGCGCGAGGAGCGGGATCGCGAGATCGAGCGCATCCGCTACGAGGAGCAGACCTACAACGATCTGTGGCGTACCGTGCCCGGCGAGGCAGAGGCGGCGGCCGAGGGGAACCCCGTGGAGCGGCGCATGCAGCGTCTCGGGCTGCCTGAGGAGAACCTGCTCTACTTCCTGGAGAAGCGTGCCCCGCGCCTGGAGCACTGGCAGCGGGAGGTGCTACGCATCGTCCGCAATGTGGCGCAGTACTTCTACCCGCAGAAGCAGACCAAGGTCATGAACGAGGGCTGCGCGACGGCCGTGCACTACTACATCATGAGCCGGCTCCACGAGACGGGGCAGCTCACGGAGGGGGCGTTCCTGGAGTTTCTGCATAACCATACCAGCGTCATCTTCCAGCCGGCGTTCGATGACCCGCGCTTCTCCGGGATCAACCCCTACGCCCTCGGGTTTGCTATCCTCCAGGATATCCAGCGCATGGCGACGGCGCCCACCGAGGAGGACCGGCGCTGGTTCCCGGATATCGCCGGTTGCGGCGACTGGGTCGGCGTCTGGCAGGAGGCCTGGCGGGAGTACCGGGACGAGAGCTTCATCCTGCAGTTCCTCAGCCCCAAGGTCATCCGGGATTTCCGACTCTTCCGGGTCCACGATGATGCCCAGGCACCGGAGCTGGTCGTCGACGCCATCCACGATGACCCCGGCTACCGGGAGGTGCGCCGCTCGCTGGCGAGGCGCCACGACATCGCCCGCCAGGAGCCGGACATCCAGGTGGTCGATGTGGATCTGGACGGCGACCGTACGCTGGTCCTGGAGCACCGGGTGGTCGACGGCATCACCCTGGAGAAGGGCGACGCCCTGGCCGTGCTGCGCAACCTGGCGGACCTGTGGGGCTACGACGTCAAGCTCTACGAGGTGGCCCCGGAGACGGGGCGCGTGATGAACGAGTACCCGGCCGTCTCGCCCGAGGCGCCGGTGGCCTGAGCGATCTCTGGCGTGACGCCGCATCGGGGCGCGGCAGGGAGCGGCCACCACGCCACGACGACCACCTTCCAACCGAGCAGGAGTCCTCCATGCGGCAGAGCCTGATCAGCGCTACAGCGGCCACCCTGGCCCTGGGAGCAGGGGCAGCCCACGCCTCCGGTACCCTCGGCCTCTCCGGCGGTGCCAACATCTGGGCCCATGAGCCCAGCGGTACGCAGACGTTCGATGGCCATACCTTCGACGTCGATGATGACCTCGGTCTCGATGACGACTCGGATGCCCACCTGTGGCTCGAGTGGGACCACGCCGTGCCGATCGTGCCCAAGATCCGGGTCGAGCACACGGGCCTGAAGGAGACCGGCAGCGGCACGATCGAGACCTCCTACGGGGCTATTTCCGGGAACGTCGACGTCGACAGTGTCGTGGAGCTCGACCAGACCGACGTCACCCTCTTCTGGCGGCCGTTGCCGCTGCCCTACGTGGATCTCGATCTCGGCTTGACGGGGAAGGTCATCGACGGACGCATCCGCGTCGAGGGCGGCGGGCAAGAGGAGGCGGTATCGTTCTCCGGGCCGCTGCCCATGGCCTACGGCCGGCTCGGCCTCGATATCCCGGCCACCCATCTCGAGCTCGAGGCCTCCGTGAAGTACCTCGGGGTCGGCGATCACACCATTTCCGATACGCAGGCCCACCTGGCGTACAAGTGGGGGTACGCCGGGGCCATGGTCGGTTACCGCGATATGTCGGTGGATCTCGACGACTTCGACGACGTGACCGTGGATGTCTCCTTCAGCGGCCCGTATGCGGGTGCCTTCCTGCGCTTCTGAGCGGGCCCGTTGCCCAGGAGCCCCGGGGCGCTGCCTGGCCCCGGGGCAGGTCCGGATGCTCAGCCCCGCTTCCGGGGCCGGGGATCAGGCCGCCGCACACGCCTGCCCGAGGTGCTGCTCCAGCTCGCTGGCACCGCCAATTAGCCGGCCGTCCATGAGCACCTGCGGTACCGTGCCGGAGCCGGTGGTAGCGCGTACGGAGCGGGTAGTCACCCCCTCGCCGAGGCAGATCTCCTCGTAGTCGTAGCCGTGCGCCTCAAGGAGCTCCTTGGCCTGGGCGCAGTACGGGCAGCCTGGCTTGCTGAACAGGGTCACGAAGGAGGGATGCGGCGCCTCCGGATTGATATAGCGGAGCATGGTATCGGCGTCCGAGACCTCGAAGGGATCGCCAGGCCTCTCCGGCTCAGCGAACAGCTTCTCGATGACCCCGTCGCGGACCAGCATGGCGTAGCGCCAGGAGCGCTTGCCGAAGCCCAGCTCGTGCTTGTTCACCAGCATCCCCATCGCCTCGGTGAACTCGCCGTTGCCGTCGGGGATGAAGGTGACATCCTCGGCGTGCTGGTCGTGCCGCCACTGCTCCATGACGAAGGCATCGTTCACCGACAGGCAGACGATGTCATCGACCCCGTTATCCCGGAGCACCGGCGCTAGCTCGTTGTAGCGCGGCAGGTGCGTCGCGGAGCAGGTGGGCGTAAAGGCCCCGGGCAGGGCGAAGACGACCGCCGTCTTGCCGTTGAACAGCTCGTCCGTGGTGACGTCCTGCCATTGGCCGTTCGCGCGGGTGCGAAAGGTAACGCTCGGGACTGTTTTGCCTTCCATGCGGTGTGCCATCAGGTGCTCCCTCCGTTAAAAGAATAAGAATTAGTAAAATTCATGATGTCTCCGCTGGCGCTGCTCTTGCAATCAAGAAGCCTGATGGAGAAAGCGGTATAGGCTGATCAGATCGATCTGCAGTGCCCCGTATACGCCATACGCGATCGGCGGTGTGGCGCTAGGCCCCTGAGAGGGGGTGCCAGGAACCATCGGAAGCTGCCGCTGTCTTCTACTATAACCGGCCTAACGGTTACGATTTGTGGACTTATATCGAAGGAGAGCCATTATGTTCCGCACGATTGTTGCTTCTGCCCTTGCCCTTGCGTTCGCGGCTGGTGCTGCCCACGCCCAGAGCGGCCAGCAGGGCGGCGGCCAGGGGCAAGGCAGGTCGGGGCAGGCCATGCCGCAGATGTCCGAGAGCCAGCAGCGTATGCAGGAGATCCAGCGCGAGCTGGGCCAGATCCAGCAGAAGACGCTGGAGTCCAATCCTGAGCTGCAGGAGCGGGCCGAAGAGCTGGACCAGCGGCTGCTGGACAAGATGGAGGACATGGGCTACCAAGACGTCCGCGAGGATATCGAGCGTCTTGAGCAGACCATGGAGGAGATGCAGTCCGGCGACATGTCCCAGGAGGAGATGCGGGAGCGCATGGAGCAGGATCAGCAGATCCAGAGGGAGCTCCAAAAGGCCCAGCGGGAGGCCATGCAGGACGAGGAGTTCGCCCAGGCGTGGCGGGAGGATCGCCGGCAGCTGCAGCAGGATCTGGTCGATACCATGCAGGAGCAGAATCCCCGCTCCGAGGAGCTGATGCAGGAGATGAAGGATCTGCGCTCCGAGATGCGGCAGAATATGGGCGGCGGCCGAGGCCAGATGCCCCAGGGCGGTAGCGGTAGCTCGGGCTCGGGGCAGTAACCGGCTGCCCCCAGTCCTTACATAGCGAGAGGGCGGCCCCTTAGGCCGCCCTTTTTTTAGGCTTGCCGTCCGCGAAGATCCGGTGCCGTCGGGCGGTTCACAGCCGCTCGAGCGCCAGCGCGATGCCCTGCCCACCGCCAATGCACATCGTCGCCACGCCCCGGTCGATGCCGTCGCGGTGCATCGAGTGGATCAGCCGGGTGGTGAGCACTGCGCCGGTCGCGCCGATGGGGTGGCCGTGGGCGATGGCGCCGCCCTCGACGTTGACGCGCTCCGGGTCGAGGTCCAGATCCCGGGCCACGGCGATGGCGATGGCGGCGAAGGCCTCATTGATCTCCCAGCGCTGCACGTCGTCCGTGGACCAGCCGGCCCGCTGCAGGCACTGCCGCACGGCCGGTAGCGGACCGAGGCCGAACATCCCGGGCTCCACGCCGCCGACGCCGTAGGCGACCAGGCGCACGGCCGGGGTCAGCCCGTGCCGGCGGGCAGCCTCCTCCTCGGCGACCACCATCGAGGCGGCGCCGGTGTTGACGCCCGGGGCGTTGCCGGCGGTGATGGTGCCCTCCTTGCGGAATGCGGGACGCAGCTTCTGCAGCCCCTCCCAGGTGGTGTCGCCGCGGTTGTGCTCATCGGTGTCGAAGCGCTTGGTGCCCTTGCGGTCGGGGACCTCCACCGGCGTGATCTCCTGCTCGAAGCGGCCCTCCGCCTGGGCGCTGCTGAACCGGTGCTGGGAGCGCAGCGCCCACTCGTCCTGCTCCTCGCGGCTGAGTTGGTACTGCTCCACCAGGTCCTCGGTGTGCCAGCCCGAGTGCTGATCGGAGAAGGCGTCGCTGAGCCCGTCGGTGAGCACGGCGTCGAGCACCTGGCCGTGGCCGAGCCGGTAGCCGTTGCGGCCCTGCATCAGCAGATAGGGGGCCCGGTCCATGTTCTCCATGCCGCCGGCGACTGCCGTATCGGCAAAGCCGAGGGCGATCTCCTGGAAGGCGTTGGCAACGGCCTGCGCCCCCGAGCCGCAGACCCGGTTGACCGTCATGGCCGGGACCTCGGCGGGGATGCCGCCGTTGATCGAAGCCTGCCGGGCCGGGTTCATCTTGCAGCCAGCCTGGACGACATTACCGAGCACCACGGTATCGACGCTCGCCGGATCGAGTCCGGAGCGCTCCAGGGTGGCGCTGACGGTGGTCGCTCCGAGATCGGGGGCAGGGACGTTCTTGAGGGAGCCGCTGAAGGTCCCGATGGCGGTGCGGGTGGGTGCGCAGATGACGACGCGGCGCTGGGACATATTGCCTCCTTTATGCGTGATTGCGCTCGGTCTTGCTACAAGAAGAGCTCGGGATCCACGGGGTTGCCGTTGAGGATGACGCTCAGGTGCAGGTGGGCGCCGGTGGCCCGGCCGGTGGCGCCGACGGTGCCGATGGCCTCGCCACGCGCCACCCGGTCGCCGCGCGCCACGGTGATCTCATCCATGTGGCAGTACATGGTGATGAGCCCGGAGCCGTGGTCGATGAGCGCGGTCTTGCCGTTGAAGTAGTAGTCGCCGGTCTCCACGACCTCGCCGGCCGCGGCGGCCTCGACGGGGGTCCCGGTGGGGGCGGCCAGGTCCAGGCCGCTGTGCGGGCTGCGCGGCTCGCTGTTGATGTAGCGCTTCACCCCGAAGGGCCCCGAGACCGGGGCGTCGTCCACCGGCGGGTGGAGATCCAGCCGCGGCTCGGCTTCTACCGCCTGGCTGCGGTAGGCGGCGCGGATCTCGCGCTGCTCGGCGCGGATGCGCGCCAGGGTCTCGCCGGACGGTGATACCATCGCCTCCTCGTCGATGGTCAGGCGCTGAGTCTCGTACTCGAAGGGCGCCACCGTGAAGGTGTGGCGCTTGCCGTCCACCGTGAGGCCGTGCTGCCCCGGCTCGGCGTCCAGGTCGATGCCGACCACTGCCTGCCAGTGCGCCCCATCGCGGTGGAGCAGCACCTCGTCGTCTGCGTAGCGGACCTGCTCGGGCCGCTCCTCGGTGGCCAGATCGATGCGGGCGACGCCGCCGGGGATCGGTCGGTCCGGCGGCAGCTCCGCCTGGAGCGGGCCGGCCAGCAGGAGGCCGGCGGCGGCCCACGCCGGGCGGGTGCGGCGAGCGCGATCAGGGCGCATCGTTGGCCTCATCGTCGGGGGGGTGGGCTGTCTCTACACGGCAGTCTAGCTGTCCGTGGGCCAGGCGTACGCGTACCGGGTCTCCCGCGGTGACGGTATCCGCTCGGCGCAGGATTGTGCCGTCGTCGCCACGCTGGGCCACGGCGTAGCCGCGCTCCAGCGTGGCGAGGGGGCTGACGGTGTGCAGCGCGCGGGAGGCATTGCCCAGGCGCTCGCCGGCGCGCGCCACGCGGGTGCGCGCCAGGTGCCGCAGGCGCTGCGCCAGCTCTGCCGCCTGCTGCCGCTGGGCGGCCGTGCGCCGCCGCGGATCTTGGCCCTGGAGCCGCTGCCGCGCTGCCGCCAGGCGCTGCCGGCGCCTCTCTACGGCCTGGCGTCCGGAGCGGTGGAGGCGGGTCTCCAGCTCGTCGAGCCGCTGGGCGCGGTCGCGGAGCCGGCGCCCCGGGTGCTGCGTGTTGAGCCGCCTGTGCAGCCCCGCCAGGCGCTCGCCATCGCGGCGCAGACGGCGCTGCATCGCCGCGTTCAGGCGTCGGTGTCGGGTCTCGAGCTGCGCCAGCCACGCCTGCCGATCCGGGGTGACGGCCTCGGCTGCCGCCGACGGGGTCGGGGCGCGCAGGTCGGCGGCCAGGTCAGCGATGGTGACGTCCACCTCGTGGCCTACGGCGCTGACGACCGGGATGGGGCAGGCCCGGATGGCTCGGGCCACGATCTCCTCGTTGAAGGGCCAGAGATCCTCGAGGGAGCCGCCGCCCCGGGTGAGCAGCAGGGTGTCCACCTCGGCGCGCCGGCCGGCCAGGGCGATGGCCTCGGCGATGGCCTGGGCAGCCGCCTCGCCCTGGACCGGGGCCGGGTAGACCAGCACCGGCAGGGTCGGGAGGCGCTGCCCCAGGACCCGGAGGACGTCGCGCAGGGCCGCGCCGGTCGGCGAGGTGATCACCCCTAGGCGTTGCGGTACGTCGGGCAGCTCCCGCTTGAGCGCAGCGTCGAACAGCCCCTCGGTGGCGAGGCGTTGCTTGAGCGCCTCGAAGGCGCGCTGCAGGGCCCCCTCGCCGGCCTCCTCCAGGTGCTCGACAATGAGCTGGAACGCCCCGCGCGCCGGGTAGATGCTGGCCCGGGCGCGGACCCGGACCTGATCGCCGTCCGCCGGCCGATGGCGCAGCGCCGAGGCGTGGCCGCGGAACAGGGCGCAGCGCACCTGGGCCCCGGCGTCCTTGAGGGTGAAGTAGATGTGCCCAGAGGCGGGGCGGGCGAGGTTGGAAATCTCCCCCTCGACCCAGATCGAGGGCAGCACTGTCTCCAGCATGCCCCGCACCTCCTGGTTGAGCTGGGAGGGGGTGTAGACGCTGGGCTCGTCGGGGCTGGGGCGCTCCATGGCGGAGATCGGCTCGCTCCAGGGTGGTCGAGCCTACGCTACACGGCGGCTCGATAGAGGGGAAGTTTATTGAGCAAAGCGCCCGCTGCACCGTAAAATAAACGGCTCTTTTCCATATCGATGCAGCGTCACCGCCCGAGGTCTGTACACCATGCGAATCGCCCAGGAAGCCCTGACCTTCGACGACGTCCTACTCCTGCCCGCTGAATCGCACGTGCTCCCTCGGGATGCGGATTTGAGCACACCTCTTACGCGGCGGATCAAGCTTAACGTGCCACTGGTCTCCGCAGCCATGGATACGGTGACGGAGGCGCGCCTGGCCATCGCCCTGGCCGAGCAGGGGGGCGTGGGGATCATCCACAAGAACATGGCTGTCGAGGCGCAGGCCGCCGAGGTGCGCCGCGTGAAGAAGTTCGAGAGCGGCATCATCAAGGAGCCGATCACCGTCTCGCCGTACATGACCATCGGTGAGGTGCTGGCGGTGACCCGGCAGCAGGGGATCTCCGGCGTGCCGGTAGTCGACGGCGGCGAGCTGGTGGGCATCGTGACCGGCCGCGACCTGCGCTTCGAGAACCGCGTCGACGAGCCGGTCTCGGTAGCCATGACGCCGAAGAGCCGGCTGGTGACCGTCCGCGAGGGCGCCGAGCGCGAGGAGGTCCTCGGCAAGCTCCACCAGTACCGGATCGAGAAGATCCTGGTGGTCGACGACGCCTTCCATCTGCGCGGGATGATCACCGTCAAGGATATCCAGAAGAGCCAGGATTTCCCGAACGCCTGCAAGGATGACCACGGGCGGTTGCGTACCGGCGCTGCCGTGGGGGTCGGCGAGGGGGCCGAGGAGCGCGCCGAGGCCCTGGCCGCCGCCGGTGCGGACGTGCTGGTGGTCGATACGGCCCACGGCCACTCCGGCGGGGTCATGGAGCGGGTGCGCTGGGTCAAGCAGCACTACCCGGACATCGACGTCATCGCCGGTAATATCGCCACCGGCGATGCCGCCCGCTCGCTGGCCGACGCCGGCGCGGACGCGGTCAAGGTGGGCATCGGCCCCGGCTCGATCTGCACGACGCGTGTCGTGGCCGGCGTTGGCGTGCCGCAGGTGACGGCCATCTCCAACGTCGCCGACGCCCTCGCTGACCGGGACGTGCCCCTGATCGCCGACGGCGGTATCCGCTTCTCCGGCGACGCGGCCAAGGCCCTTGCCAGCGGGGCCCACTCCGTCATGGTCGGCAGCCTGTTCGCCGGCACCGAGGAGGCCCCGGGCGAGGTGGAGCTCTACCAGGGGCGCTCCTACAAGTCGTACCGGGGCATGGGCTCGCTCGGCGCCATGTCCGGCAGCCAGGGTAGCGCCGACCGCTACTTCCAGGAGGGGGCGCAGTCCGTGGACAAGCTCGTGCCCGAGGGCATCGAGGGCCGCATCCCGTACAAGGGCAGCATGGTCACTATCGCCAATCAGCTCATCGGCGGGATCCGCGCCAGCATGGGCTACGTGGGCTGCGCCAGCACGGCGGAGATGCGCACCCGGCCGCAGTTTACTCGTATCACCGGGGCCGGCATGCGCGAGAGCCACGTCCACGACGTGACCATCACCAAGGAAGCGCCCAACTACCGTACCGAGTGAGCCGGAGCCGATCATGAGCAGCCAGGACGGGGCGGATATCCACGCCCACCGCATCCTCATCCTCGACTTCGGCTCGCAGTACACGCAGCTGATCGCCCGGCGGGTCCGGGAGGCCGGCGTCTACTGCGAGATCCGCGCCTGGGATGCCGGTGACGCGGCGGTGCGGGCCTTCGATCCCGCCGGCGTTATCCTCTCCGGGGGGCCGGAGACGGTGACGGCCTCGGAGACGCCGCGCGTCCCCGAGGCTGTCCTCGGGCTCGGGGTGCCGGTGCTCGGGATCTGCTACGGGATGCAGGCCATGGTGGCGCAGCTCGGCGGCGAGGTGGCGCCGTCGGCGCACAAGGAGTTCGGCTACGCCCAGGTCCGGGTGCGTGGCCACACCCGCCTGCTGCGGGCGATCGAGGATCACGCTGACCCCGACGGGTACGGCCTGCTCGACGTCTGGATGAGCCACGGTGACCGGGTGGTGTGCCCGCCCGAGGGCTTCCGGATCATCGCCGAGACCGACGCCGCGCCGGTGGCCGGCATCGGCGACGACGCGCGCGGGCTCT
Source organism: uncultured Ectothiorhodospiraceae bacterium (assembly GCA_913055575.1). Taxonomy (GTDB): domain Bacteria; phylum Pseudomonadota; class Gammaproteobacteria; order Nitrococcales; family Halorhodospiraceae; genus Halorhodospira. The sequence continues at coordinate 6,203 of CAJXLI010000042.1, read as the reverse complement.
ACGGGCTGCAGTTCCACCCGGAGGTGACCCATACCCCCCAGGGCGGCCGGATCCTGGAGCGCTTCGTCCGCGAGGTGTGCGGCTGCCCTGCGGACTGGACGCCGGGGAACATCGTCGAGGACAGCGCCGCCCGCGTCCGCGAGCAGGTCGGCGATCGCCACGTGGTCCTGGGGCTGTCCGGCGGCGTGGACTCCTCGGTGACCGCAGCGCTGATCCATCGGGCCATCGGCGATCAGCTCACCTGCGTCTTTGTCGACAACGGCCTGCTACGCCTCGGCGAGGCGGAGCAGGTGATGGCCACCTTCGCCCAGCACATGGGCGTGCGGGTGATCCATATCGACGCCGAGGAGCGCTTCCTGGCAGCCCTAGAAGGGGTCGAGGACCCGGAGGAGAAGCGGCGGATCATCGGCAACCTCTTCGTCGAGATCTTCGACGAGGAGGCCGGCAAGCTGGAGGGGGTCGAGTACCTCGCGCAGGGCACCATCTACCCCGACGTGGTGGAGTCGGCCGGCAACGCCGGCGGCAAGGCCCACGTGATCAAGTCCCACCACAACGTCGGCGGTCTGCCCGAGACCATGGCGCTCGAGCTCGTGGAGCCGCTGCGCGAGCTGTTCAAGGATGAGGTCCGGCGCGTAGGGCTGGAGCTGGGCCTGCCGGCGGACATGCTCTACCGCCACCCGTTCCCCGGGCCGGGCCTCGGTGTCCGCATCCTCGGCGAGGTGCGCAAGGCCTACGCCGAGCTCTTGCGCCGGGCCGATGCCATCTTCATCGAGGAGTTGCGCGAGGCCGGCTGGTACGAGCGCACCAGCCAGGCCTTCGCCGTCTTCCTGCCCATCCGCTCGGTAGGCGTGACCGGCGACGGTCGCCGCTACGAGTACGTCATCGCCCTGCGCGCCGTGGAGACGGTGGACTACATGACGGCCCGCTGGGCGCAGCTGCCGTACGATTTCCTGGATAGGGTCTCGAGGCGGATCATCAACGAGATCGACGGTATCTCCCGCGTCGTCTACGACGTCTCCGGCAAGCCGCCGGCGACCATCGAGTGGGAGTGAGCGCCCCGGTGACGGACGCGACGGACGCGGCCTGGATGGCGCGCGCCCTGGAGCTGGCGCGCCGGGGTTCCGACGCCGGCGAGGTGCCGGTGGGGGCGGTGGTCGTCCGTGACAACGCCCGCCTCGGGGAGGGGTGGAACCGCCCCATCGCGGCGCAGGACCCCACCGCTCACGCCGAGATCAACGCCCTGCGCGTTGCCGCGGCGGCGGCCGGCGCCTACCGCCTGCCCGGAGCGACCCTCTACGTCACCCTCGAGCCCTGCTTCATGTGCGCCGGGGCGCTGCTCCACGCGCGTATCGACCGGCTGGTCTACGGCGCGCCCGATCCGAAGAGCGGGGCGTGCGGCGGCCAGTTCGACCTGCTCGGCCTGCCCGGCCATAACCACCGCGTCGACGTCGCCGGCGGCGTGCTCGAGGAGGCCTGCGGCGAGCTCCTGCGCGCCTTCTTCCGCGCCCGCCGCTGACCACGGGCGGATCGACGCCCCCCTACGGGCCGGCTATATTCGGGGTATGCAGGACGAGGCCGCCACGGTTGTCCCCTTCCGCGGCAGCGGCGCGCTAGGGCGCGCCGGCTGGGATCAGCTGCGGGGTACTGCCTACGCCGCGTGCGCCCGCCGCACCCAGCAGGCGTGGCGGTCGTGCTACCGGCACCGCGTGGAGCAGGAGGTCGCGGCGCTCGCCCGGCTCGGCATCCAGCCCGGCCTGCTGCTTGAGCTCGCCTGGGTGGTGGAAGACCTCGCCGATCGCGGGGTGACCTTCGGCCCCGGCTATGGTCCCCAGAGCGGCTCCCTGCTGCTCCACCTCCTCGGCCTCAACGGGATCGATCCCGTGGCGCACGACCTGCCCTTCCTCGGCTTCGGCCGGGAGCTTGAGGCGCGGCGGCTGCATCTGCGCGTGGCGGCGCGGGTCGAGCAGGCTGAGCTGGCGGCCGCGCTGCGGCGCTGCGGGGCCGGTGAGGTGGCCGAGCTGGGCGACGGCGGTGTGCTGGAGGTGGTCATCGGCTACGAGAGTGGCCTGGCGCTGACCCGGGATATGGTCCGCATGGCAGGCGGCCTCAGCGGTGACCGCGACTGCGGCCTGTCCACCCAGGCCTACCCTTGGGCGGACCCGGAGGCCCTGCGCCTGATCGCCCGCGGCGAGACGGAGGGCGTGGCGCTGCTCGAGGACGATGGGTTGCGCACCTGGCTGCGGGAGGCGGTGCCGCGGAGCCTGGCGGAGGTGGTGCAGGTCGTGGTGGCGGCGCGGGACAGCGCTCCCCAGGGGGCCCTAGAGCGCTACATGGCGGCGCGCAACGGAGCCGGCCGTCCGCCGGCGCCGCATCCGGCGTTGCAGGGGATCCTGACGCCTACCGGCGGGGTCTGGCTCTACCGCGAGCAAGTGGTCGCGGCGCTGGCGCGGCTGCTGGGTTGCGATCTGGAGCACGCCGCGGGCGTGGCGCAGCGGCTGGTGGAGGAGGGCTCCGAGGCGCGGGAGGGGGCGCTGTCCCGGGCGCTCGGGGAGCGGCTCGCCGGCGGCTGGGAGCTGCCCCACGCCCGGGGGCTGTATCTGGTGCGCACGCTCCGCCGGGCCCTGGGGCAGGTGGCCGATCGGGCCTCGGTACTGGCCGAGGTCACCGAGGCCTATCGGCAGGCGTACTACAAGGCGCACTACCCGGCGGCCTTCCAGGCGGCGCGGCTGAACCGTGCCCTCGCCGGTGTCTCGGCCGACAAGGGGCAACGCTACAGCGAGGGTAGCGTTGCCGGAGATGCCGCCTGCCCCAACCGTGGAGCGGTGGTTCGGCTCTGCCGCCAGGCCGTCCGCGACGGCCTGGCGGTGCTGCCCCCGGATATCAATCGCAGCGACTGGGCGTTCCGGGCCCTGGATCGGGAGACGCTGCTCTTCGGCCTTGGCGCCGTGGCACGGATCGACCGCGAGGTAGCCGGGCGCCTGCTCGCGGGGCGTCGCGCTGGTGCGTACCGCAGCCTCAGGGATGTGCTGGTCCGGGGTCTCGGGGGTGCAGCATCCGCCGGGCTGGTGGAGCCGTTGATCCTTGCCGGCGCCTTGGATGGGCTGCAGCGTGACCGCTGGCAGCTTGGCCTGCAACTCGAGGCGCTATGCCCCTCCGAGCGGGCGTGGCAATACGCCGCGAATGGCGTTGCAACTCCTTGTCTGCAGGGGGATGTTACGGCCTTCGGGGAAGCGCTCCCGGGACCCGGATGGACCTTCCAGCGCGAGCTGGACGTCCTCGGTTGCGTCCCGTCACGGCAGTATTTCCCGGAGGCTGCGCCGGTGGCAGGCCATCTACAGCTGGTTCGTTGAGCGTGAAGGGGCGGGGTTGAACTCGACGCAGAAATCGCGCACAGTATCGCCACGCTAACGGCCGCAGGGCGGTCAGCTTGGTCATGACAAGGACGGTGCCGAGACCCGGAGTCGCGAGACGGCCCGCTGGCTGGCTCGGTACCCTCAGCTGGGTATAACCCCCTGTCCGAGACACGCCCCGCATGGCGCGAGGGCGCATGCCGCATATCAATCAATCGGAAGCAGCAGAGAGGCAACGACAACGTAACCTACCCAAGCGGTACCGGTGACGCGGGGTCTCCGATCCGATACGGAGAGTTATATCCAGCGTGCGTGCGTGCGCCCGGATGACATATCACCAGACAGAGGTGAGCTATGAGTACTCAAACAGAGCAAGACTTCGGAGCGGACCCGACCAAGGTCCGGGACACCGACCACTATACCGAGGAGTACGTCGACGGCTTCGTCGATAAGTGGGACGACCTCATCGACTGGGACAGCCGCGCTGCCAGCGAGGGCGACTTCTTCATCCAGGAGCTGAAGAACCGCGGTGCCAAGCGCGTGCTCGACGTCGCAACCGGCACGGGTTTCCACTCGGTTCGCCTGCGCGAGGCCGGTTTCGAGGTCGTGAGCGCTGACGGCAGCGGCGAGATGCTCGCCAAGGCGTTCGAGAACGGGCGCAAGCGCGGCCACATCATGCGGACGGTCCAGGTCGACTGGCGCTGGCTCAACCAGGATATCCACGGCCACTACGACGCCATCATCTGCCTCGGCAACTCCTTCACGCACCTGTTCAACGAGCGTGACCGCCGCAAGACCCTCGCCGAGTTCTACTCCGCCCTGCGCCACGACGGCGTCCTCATCCTCGACCAGCGGAACTACGACGGCATCCTGGACGTCGGCTACGGCTCCAGCCACACCTACTACTACTGCGGCGACAGCGTCTCCGTCTATCCGGATCACGTCGATGAGGGGCTGGCCCGCTTCCGCTACGACTTCAACGACGACGGCTCGACCTACTACCTCAATATGTTCCCGCTGCGCAAGGACTATACGCGGCGGCTGATGCACGAGGTCGGCTTCCAGCGGATCGATACCTACGGCGACTTCGAGGAGACCTACCAGGACGCGGATCCGGACTTCTTCATCCACGTCGCCGAGAAGGCCTATCGAGAGGAGGAGTGAGCCCATGAGTCGCTACGACGACGAGGCCATCGAGACGGCCCGGCAGTACTACAACAGCGAGGACGCGGATAACTTCTACTTCCACGTCTGGGGCGGCGAGGATCTCCACGTCGGGATCTACCAGGACGACGAGGAGTCGATCTTCGACGCCAGCCGCCGCACCGTCCAGCGCATGGCCTCGAAGCTGAGCCACCTCGGCCCCGACAGCTATGTGCTCGATGTCGGCGCCGGCTACGGCGGCTCCGCCCGCTACCTGGCGCACACCTACGGCTGCCAGGTGGTCGCGCTGAACCTCTCCGAGCGGGAGAACGAGCGCGGCCGGCAGATGAACAAGGAGCAGGGCATCGATCACCTGGTCCAGATCGTCGACGGCGCCTTCGAGAATATCCCGTACGAGGATGCGACCTTCGACGTCGTCTGGAGCCAGGACGCGATCCTGCACAGCGGCGATCGCGCCGGCGTGATGAGCGAGATCGCCCGGGTGCTCAAGCCGGGCGGGGAGCTCGTCTTCACGGATCCCATGCAGGTGGATAACTGCCCGGAAGGGGTGCTGCAGCCCATCTACGACCGCATCCACCTCTCCGCCATGGGGTCGCCGGGCTTCTACCGCGAGGAGCTGAAGAAGCACGGCATGACCGAGCTCGAGTTCGATGACCAGAGCTCTCATCTGCCCCGCCACTACGGCCGTGTGCACAAGGAGCTGGAGCGCCGGGAGCCGCAGCTCGACGGCCTCGTCTCCCAGGCCTACATCGACCGGATGAAGACGGGCCTGCAGCACTGGGTCGAGGGCGGCAACAACGGCTACCTGACCTGGGGCATCTTCCACTTCCGGAAGGGCTGAGCCCCGTTCCCTATGTGATCCCCTCGTGGCGAGCGGCCTCCGGGCCGCGCTACAAGGGGGCGCGTGAATCTGGAATTCCGAGCGAGAAGGAGAAACCATGAGCAAGCGCTACCTCTTTACGTCCGAGTCGGTTTCCGAGGGCCATCCGGACAAGATGGCCGACCAGATCTCGGACGCCCTGCTGGACGAGTACATCAAGCAGGATCCCAAGTCCCGTGTCGCGGCGGAGAGCATGCTCCAGACGGGCATGGTCATCGTCGCCGGCGAGATGAAGTCCACGGCCCAGGTGGACGTTGAGCCGCTCGTCCGGGACGTGGTCCGCGATGTCGGCTACACCAGCTCGGATATGGGCTTCGACGCCGATACCTGCGCGGTGCTCAACGCGCTCGGCGAGCAGTCCCCGGATATCAATCAGGGCGTCGATCGCGAGGACGAGAAGGACCAGGGCGCCGGCGACCAGGGCCTGATGTTCGGCTACGCCACCAACGAGACGAACGTCCTCATGCCGGCGGCGATGCACTACTCCCACCTGCTGGTGAAGAAGCAGGCGGAGGTGCGCAAGGCTGGCAAGCTGCCCTGGCTGCGCCCGGACGCCAAGAGCCAGGTCACCTTCCAGTACGAGGGTGATGAGATCGTCGGCTGCGACGCGGTCGTCCTGTCGACCCAGCACGACGGCGACGTGGACCAGCAGCAGGTCCATGAGGGCGTGATGGAGGAGGTCATCAAGCCCGTGCTGGGCAACACCGGCTGGCTCAACGAGAACACCAGCTACCACATCAACCCGACCGGGCGCTTCGTCACCGGCGGTCCGCTGGGCGACTGCGGCCTGACCGGCCGGAAGATCATCG
>CAJXLI010000041.1 GCA_913055575.1 uncultured Ectothiorhodospiraceae bacterium | reverse complement strand
AGCTCGTTGCGCTGCTCGTAGACCACCTTGCGCTGGTCGTTGGCGACGTCGTCGAACTCCAGCAGGTGCTTGCGCATATCGAAGTTGTGCGCCTCGACCTTGCGCTGGGCGTTCTCGATCACCCGGGAGACCATGCCGGACTCGATGGCCTCGCCGTGCTCCATGCCCAGCTTCTGCAGCATCCCGGACATGCGCTCCGAGGCGAAGATGCGCAGCAGCGGGTCCTCGAGGGAGAGGTAGAAGCGCGACGAGCCGGGGTCGCCCTGGCGACCGGAGCGGCCGCGCAGCTGGTTGTCGATGCGGCGTGACTCGTGGCGCTCGGTGCCGATGACGTGGAGGCCGCCGGCCTCGACCACCTGGTCGTGGCGCCTCTGCCACTCGGCCTTGCGGCGCTCCACCTCCGCCGGGTCCGGGTCCTCGCCGAGCTCGGCGAGCTCCTGGTCGAGGTTCCCGCCGAGCACGATGTCCGTGCCGCGGCCGGCCATGTTGGTGGCGATCGTCACCGTCCCCGGACGGCCCGCGTCGGCGATGATCTGCGCCTCGCTCTCGTTGTGCTTGGCGTTGAGCGTGTTGTGCGCCACGCCGGCCTGGCTCAGCGCCTGGGACAGCCGCTCCGAGGACTCGATGGAGGTCGTGCCCACCAGGACCGGCTGCCCCCGCTCCACGCAGTCCTTGATGTCCGCGATGATGGCATCGTACTTCTCGTCAGCGCTGCGGTAGACGAGGTCGTGGTGGTCCTCGCGGATCATCGGCTCGTGGGTGGGGACGCAGAAGACCTCAAGGCTATAGATGTGCTGGAACTCGAAGGCCTCGGTATCCGCCGTGCCGGTCATGCCGGCGAGCTTGTCGTAGAGGCGGAAGTAGTTCTGGAAGGTGATGGAGGCCAGGGTCTGGTTCTCGGGCTGGATCGGCAGCCCCTCCTTCGCCTCCACCGCCTGGTGCAGGCCCTCGGACCAGCGCCGCCCGGGCATGGCGCGGCCGGTGAACTCGTCGACGATGACTACCTGGTTGTCGCGCACGAGGTAGTGGACGTCCCGCTCGTAGAGGGTGTGCGCCCGCAGCGCGGCGTTGAGGTGGTGGACGATGTTGATGTTGCGGGCATCGTAGAGGCTCTCGCCCTCGCCGAGCAGCCCCTCCTCGCGCAGCAGCTGCTCGGCCCGGTCGTGGCCTGCCTCGGTGAGATAGACCTGGCGGGCCTGCTCGTCCACGTAGTAGTCGCCGGGGCCGTACTCGGGCTGCTCCTCGGGCTGGTCCTCCGGCCGCTGGCGCTCCAGGCGCGGGACGACGCGGGTCATGGCCTGGTACATCTCGCCGGCCTGCTCCGCCGGGCCCGAGATGATCAGCGGCGTGCGCGCCTCGTCGATGAGCGCGGAGTCGACCTCGTCGATGAGGGCGTAGTAGAGATCGCGCTGGACCTTGTCCTCCTTGCGGAACGCCATGTTGTCCCGCAAGTAGTCGAAGCCGAACTCGTTGTTGGTCCCGTAGGTGATGTCGGCCCTGTAGGCGGCGATCTTCTCCTCGGTGTCCTGCCGGGGGACCACCACCCCGACCTCCATGCCGAGGAAGCGGTAGAGCTGGCCCATCCAGTCGGCGTCGCGCCGGGCGAGGTACTCGTTGACCGTGATGATGTGGACGCCGCGCTCGGTCAGCGCATTGAGGTAGACGGGCAGGGTCGCTACCAGCGTCTTGCCCTCGCCGGTCTTCATCTCCGCGATACGGCCCTGGTGCAGGACGATCCCGCCGAGCAGCTGGACATCGAAGTGGCGCAGCCCCAGGACGCGGTTCGACGCCTCGCGCACGACGGCGAAGGCCTCCTCGAGGAGGTCGTCGAGGGCCTCGCCCGCGGCCAGCCGGTCCTTGAAGGCTCGAGTCTTCGCCTGGAGCGCCTCGTCCGAGAGCCGCTGCATCTCCGCCTCGTAGGCGTTGATCGTCTCGACGCGCTTGCGCAGGCGCTTGAGCACGCGGTCGTTGCGGGTTCCGAAGAGGCGTTTCGCAATGGTGGAGAACATGGGCACTCGCTACAGGTCTTCCAGCGCGGTCAAGTCCCACAGGATACAGATCATGGCGGCCCCGGGGTAAGGAGGCAGGCGCGCCCTGCCGCCTCTTGTAAGCGGTAGCGCACGGCCGGATACTGAACGGCTATGTCATCCGAGCCGAAGCGCTTTAACCCCCGCAAGCCGCCCCGCCGGGAAGGCAAGCTGCACCGCCTCGCCCCGCGCCTGGCCCAGAGGCCGGGCCCGCTGCACGCGGTGATCGACCACGCCCGCACCCTGGAGCGGCTCAACCGCCGGATCCAGCGCGCACTACCGGAGGAGATGCGCGGGCAGTGGCAGCTAGCCCGACTCGACGAGGCGGAGATGGTCGTGGTGGCCGGCAGCAGCGCCTGGGCCACCCGGCTGCGCTACCTGAGCCGCGCCCTGCAGGACGCCGCCGAGCGGCTCGCCGGCCTCCGGCCGGAGCGGGTCACGGTGCGTGTAGCGCCGTCGGCCAGCTCGCCGCGCCGGCTGCAGGGGCCTGACGCGCTCAGCGAGGCGGCGAGCGCCACCCTGCGCAGCGCCGCTGCCTCGAGCGAGGACCCGCGCCTGCGGGAGGCCCTGGAGCGGCTGGCCTCCCGCGGCCGCGGGGGCGACTAGCGCCCGCGCCTACCGCGCCGACGGCGTCTGGTCATCGGGGTCCTGCTCCCCCTCCAGGCCGCTGGCGAGGGTGTGGCTATCCGCATCGTACTTGCCGCGCAGGTCGTCACGGGCCGTGCCCCGCCACAGGGTCACCCCGGCGAAGTAGCTCGCCCGGCCGATGGCGTGGGCCGCTACCGGCGCCGTCAGCACGATGAACAGGATGATGGCCGCGGCCCGGGCGGTTACGGCCGCCTCCGCGAAGTGGACCGCCACCGCGGCGACCGTCAGCGCCGCACCCAGGGTGCCGGCCTTGGTCGTCGCGTGCATGCGCATGAGCAGATCCGGCAGCCGCACGACGCCGACGGCGGCGATGAGCATCAGCCCGCCGCCGACGATGAGGAGCACCGTGGTCAGCAGCAGCTGCAGCCACTCAGTCATCGCGCGGGCCTCCCTTCTCGATGTAGCGGGCGAAGCCGACGGTAGCCATAAAGCCCAGCAGCCCCGTAACGATGGCCACATCGAGGAACTCCTCGATGTCGCTCTTGATGGCGTAGACGGCGACAGCGCCGATGATCAGCGAGGTGATGAGCTCGAGGGCCACCACCCGGCTCGGCAGCCGCGGCCCCAGAGCCAGCCGGTAGAAGGCCAGCCCCAGGGCGACGCAGATCATGGCGAACACGACGTCGACGGCGAGCTCGATCATCAGCGCATCACCCCCAGCACGCGGCGCTCCAGCTCCTTGATCTCGGCACAGAAGGCCGCCTCGTCCGCGATGTACATGGTGTGGATATAGAGCACCCGCCGGTCCGTGGAGACGTCCAGGGACAGCGTACCCGGCGTCAGGGTGATGAGGTTGGCGAGCACAGTGATCTCCCCGTCGCTCGAGGCCTCGAGCGGGACGCCGACCACGCCGGGGTGGAAATCCCACTGCGGCCGGACGACGTCGTAGGCGACCCGGGCGTTGGACTTGGCGATCTCCCCGAGATAGAAGAGCAGGAAGCGGATCAGCCGCGGCACCCACTGGGCGTAGCCGTCCAGCGCCGGCATCTGCGACTGGACGATGGCCAGTGCCAGGTAGCCGAGCACGAGGCCGAAGACCAGGTTGAGGACGGTGAGCTCAGCGGTGAGCACCACCCACAGCACCGCCAGGATGACGTTCCAGGCGAACGGGATCACGGCGCACCCTCCCCTAGGACGGCGTCGATGTAGGCCTGCGGGGCCAGCAGCTGCCCGGCGGCGCTCTCGCTGAGCGCGAACAGCGGCTGGGCATAGACCCCGGCCGCGAGGATCAGCGCAGCGAGCACCGCCACGGGCAGGTACATCAGCCACAGCGTGGCGTCCCGGCGCTCGCCGGTTAGCAGCGCGGCATCCGCCACCCTGTTAGGCAGGCCGCGCCAGAAGCCCTGCTGCCAGATCCGGATGACGGAGACGAGGGTCAGCAGCCCAGTCAGCAGGGCGATGAAGGTGATCCCCCAGGCGCCCTCCTCCAGCGCTGCGCGGACGAGGGTCAGCTTGCCGATGAAGCCGGCCATCGGCGGCAGGCCCACCAGGGACAGGGCGGGGATCAGGAACAGGATGCCGAGCCACGGCCGGTAGCGGTAGAGGCCGCCGAGCGCCTCGAGGCGGTAGCTGCCGAGCAGCCGGAAGATGATCCCCGCCGTGAGGAAGAGCGCGATCTTCACCGCGATATCCTGCACCGTGTAGAGGATGCCGCCGGCTATCGCCAGCGGCGTGAACAGCGCCAGCCCCATGAGCATGAAGCCGACGGAGCTGATGATCTGGAAGGACAGGATACGCCGGATCTCCGTCTGGGCCAGCGCCCCGAGGACGCCGGTCAGCATGGTCAGCCCCGCGCCCCAGAGGAGGATCTCGTGGGTGTAGGCGACATCCTGGGTGAAGATCAGGGTAAAGACCCGGTAGAGGGCGTAGACGCCGACCTTGCTGAGCAACCCCGCGAAGAGCGCCGAGACGGCGACCGGCGGCGTGTGGTAGCTCGCCGGGAGCCAGAAGAACAGCGGGAAGGCGCCTGCCTTGACGCCGAAGGCGACCATGTACATCGCCGCCAGGGTGCTCACCAGGCCGGGCCGGTCCACCTCGCCCAGCTTGGCGGCGATATCGGCCATGTTGAGGGTGCCGACGAGGCCGTAGGTAATCCCCACCGCCGAGAGGAAGAGCATGGAGGCGAGCAGGTTCAGGGCCACGTACTTGATCGCGCCCTCCATCTGCGCCCGCTCGCCGCCGAGGGTGAGCAGCGCGAAGGAGGCGACGAGCATCACCTCGAACCAGACGTAGAGGTTGAAGATGTCACCGGTGAGGAAGGCCCCGGTGACACCGGCGAGCAGCAGGTGCAGCAGCGGCCAGTGGCCGTAGCGCTCGTGCCCGATCGGCGTGCTCGCCAGGGAGTAGACGGCCGTGGCTAGCCCCAGCAGGCCGGTGAGCACGGCCATGCTGGCGCCGAGCAGGTCCGCGGCGAGGGTGATGCCGAAGGGCGCGTGCCAATCGCCCATGTGCATCACCACGATCCCTTCGCGCCCGACCGAGCGCAGCAGCCACAGGGCAGCGGCGAGCAGCGCCCCGGTCCCCGCCACGCCGAGCCAGCGCTGCAGGGCGATGTGGCGGTGGGCGGCCAGCGACGCGGCGCCGAAGCCTAGCGGCAGCAGGATGGGCAGGGCGATCTCCAGGCTCACGTGTCCGTCCCTTTCATCTGGTCCAGGTCATCGGCCTGTACCACCTGGTAGGCCTTGCGGATGAGAACCAGGGCGAAGGCGAGCACCCCGAACGAGATCACGATGGCGGTGAGGATCAGCGCCTGCGGCAGCGGGTCGGCCACCGCCCCTGCCGGGGCCTCGGCCCCCTCCGGGATCAGCGGCGGCGCCCCCCGGGTCAGCCCGCCGGCGGTAAAGAACAGCAGGTTCGCCGCGTTGGAGAGCAGGATCAGCCCGATGATCAGCTTGACGATGGAGCGGCGCATCATCATGTACAGCGACGCCGCGAAGGCGATCCCTACCAGGACGGCCATCAGCGTTTCCATGGGGCTACTCCTCCGCCTCCGCGAGGCTGACGACGATGGTGAGCAGGGCGCCGATCACGGTGAGGTAGACCCCCACGTCGAAGATGATCGGGCTGCCGATCTTGATCGTCCCGATCAGGGGGATCGCCGGCTGCCACCACTGCGCGGTGAACGCCGGGTCGCCGCCGAGCAGGCCGAGCAGCGCCGAGGCCACCGCCAGCAGCAGGCCGGCGCCGGTGACGCTGCGGGGATCGACGCCCAGCAGCGCCCGCGTCGCCGGGATGCCGAAGGCGAACAGGAACAGGATGAACCCTGCCGACGCCACGAGCCCCGCGATGAACCCGCCACCGGGCAGATCGTGGCCGCGCAGCAGCATGAACACGGAGAACAGCAGCTGCAGCGGCAGCAGCAGCCGCGCCATGGTCTGCAGGATGAGCGAGCGCGGCCGGATCATGAGCGCTCCTCCCGCGCAGGCCGGGTGTACTGGATCATGGAGTAGACCCCGATCGCCGCCAGGGCCACCACGAAGATCTCGCCCAGGGTGTCCAGCGCCCGGTAGTCGACGATGATCACGTTGACGACGTTACGGCCGTGCCCCAGGGGCACGCTCTCGGCCAGGTGGTACTCGGAGATCGGCGCCGCGAACTGGTGATCGACGGCGACGAGCAGCAGCAAGGTCACGAGCGTCCCGAGCAGGCCGGCGACCAGGGCGTCCCAGGCCCGCTGCCGGGGCGAGGAGAAGCTCACGAAACCCGGCAGCTTGAACAGCACCAGCACCAGGAGGATGACCGTCAGCGTCTCTACCAGGATCTGGGTGATGCTCAGGTCCGGGGCACTGAACAGGAGGTAGAACAGCGCCACGGCGTAGCCCACCACGCCCACGGAGACCACCGCGCCGAGCCGCGACTGGGTCCGGCAGGCGAAGACCGTCGCCACCACGAAGAGCACGGCGATGGCCAGCTCGTAGAAGCGGACGTCGATGGCCGTTGCCAGGCCGCCCTCGTAGCGGGTGATCAGCGTCAAGCCGACCAGCGCCACCAGGGTCAGCACCGTGGTGGCGATGTAGTAGCGCAGGTAGCCGTGCTGCAGCACCGGGGTCACCCGGCGGGCGAGATCCGACAGGGCCGCCATGAGCCGGTCGTAGCCAGCCTCGGGCCCGCGCTCGTAGAGCGGGGCGTCGATCCGGCGCATGGCGGCCCGGGCCCGATCCCACCGGCTGTAGAGCAGCGCCCCGCCGGCGACGGCGAGCGCCGACAGCCCGAGCGGCAGGGTCAGGCCGTGCCAGAGCGCCAGGTGCGCGTGGACGGGCTCGCTGCTCAGCGCACCCGCCGCTGCCGAGACGAAGGCGTCGCCGGGGATCCCGGGCACGAGGCCGAAGAGCAGGCTCAGCAGCCCGAGCACCGCAGGCCCGGCGAGCATGGCGTTGGAGGGCTCGTGGGGGACCTCCGGCGTCTCCCGGTACGGGCCGAAGAAGGGGCGCAGGGCGACCGCGCCGGCAGCGGCCACCACCAGCAAGGCCGTGACCACGGCCAGCAGGGTGAGCAGGACGCCGGCGAACGGCGCCGCGAGGAGCGACTCGAGCATCAGCTCCTTGCCGATAAAGCCGAACAGCGGCGGGAGCCCGGCCAGCGACAGCGCCGACACGGCGGCGAGCAGCGCCGTGATGGGCATGGCCCGGCGCAGGCCGCCCATCGCCAGGAGGTCCTTGGTGCCGGTCCCGTGCTCCAGGCCGCCCGCGACGAGGAACAGCGCCCCCTTGTAGAGGGAGTGGCCGAGCAGGAAGACGACGAAGGCGACCATCGCCGCCTCGGTCCCCACCCCGGCGAGCATGGTCAGCGTCCCCAGCGCCATGACGGTGGAGTACGCCAGCACCCACTTGATGCCCGTGCTGCGCACGGCCAGATACGCGCCGGTCACCATGGTCGCGCCGCCGATCAGCGAGCAGATCGCGATCCAGGCGTCGGTGCCGCCCAGGGCCGGGTGGAGCCGCGCCAGGAGGTAGACCCCGGCCTTGACCATGGTCGCCGAGTGCAGGTAGGCAGAGACCGGCGTCGGCGCCGCCATGGCGTTGGGCAGCCAGAAGTGGAAGGGCACCTGGGCCGACTTGGTGAAGGCGCCGAGGAGCACCAGCAGGAGCAGCGGCACGTAGTGGCCGTGCTCGCGGATCGCCTCCCCCTGGGTGACGATCTCGCTGATCGTGTACGTGCCGGCCACGGTACCGAGCAGAACCAGCCCCGCGAGCAGCGCGAGGCCGCCGCCGACGGTCACCACCAGCCCCTGCAGCGCTGCCCGGCGGGCCGTGGCGTCCTCGTGGTCGAAGCCGATCAGCAGGTACGAGGTGATGCTGGTCAGCTCCCAGAAGATGAACAGGGCGATGAGGTTATCCGACAGGACCAGCCCCAGCATCGACGCCATGAACGCGAGGAGCTGGACGAAGAACCGGGCCTGGCGGGGATCGCCGTGGAGGTAGTCGCCGGCGTAGAGCACCACGAAGGCGCCGATCCCGGAGATGAGCAGCGCGAGCAGCAGGGACAGGCCGTCGAGGTAGAACGCCAGCTCGAGCCCGAGCCCGGGCACCCACGGGTAGACCGCCTGGCTCGCCTCCCCCGCCGCCACGCCGGGCAGGAAGGTCGCGAAGTAGAGGGTCAGCGCCGCCGGCAGCAGGGCGTAGAGCCGCCCGGCGCGCTCCCCGAAGTAAGGCTGCAGCCACGGGACCAGGGCGGCGAGGATGAATCCGGCGAGTACTGCGACAAGCATGCGGGGCCGAGCTCCTGACGGTCTCGTCGGCAGACGACGGCGATGGACGATACCCGATCCCTACCGGGCTGACAAGCTGGCCTGCCTCGAAAAGCGGCAATAAGGCCGAAAAAGCGCCTATCTTGTCGCTATCTCTCCGGCATCGCCGCAGCCACAGGTGCTGCCCGACGGCGCGCGGCTACGCGGCGGTCGGCCGGCGGTACGCCCAGGCCAGCAGGCCGGCCCCGGCGGCGATCATGGGCAGGCTCAGCAGGTGCCCCATGGTCAGCCAGCCGAAGGCCAGGTACCCGATATGGGCATCCGGCATGCGGAAGAACTCCGCGAGGCAGCGGAAGACCCCGTAGCCGGCCAGGAACGCCCCGGTAACCGCCCCCCGTGCCCGCGGCCGGGCGGAGAACCACCAGAGCAGCGCGAACAGGGCAACGCCCTCCAGCCCCATCTCGTAGAGCTGGGAGGGGTGGCGCGGCTCGTCGCCGAGCGGTGGGTAGACCATGGCCCACGGCACGCCGCTCGGTCGCCCCCAGAGCTCGCCGTTGATGAAGTTGCCCAGGCGTCCGGCCCCCAGGCCGATGGGCACCAGCGGGGCGACAAAGTCGCTCAGGCGCAGCAGCGGGATAGCCGCGCGCCAGGCGTAGAGCAGCAGCGCCAGCGCCACGCCGAGGAGCCCGCCGTGGAACGACATCCCGCCCTCCCAGAGGCGCAGCGGGGCCAGGGGATCGCTCAGCCAGCCGCCCAGGCCGTAGAAGAGGTGGTAGCCGAGCTTGCCGCCGGCGATCACGCCCAGGGCCCCGTAGAAGACCAGGTCATCCACCTGCTGCGCGGTCACCGGGCTGTCGGGCCGGCGCGCCCGCCAGCGCCCCAGCCCCCAGGCAGCGAGGAAGCCGGCTACGTACATCAGCCCGTACCAGTGGATGGCGACGGGCCCGAACTGGACGGCGACGGGGTCGAGGTCGGGGTAGATCAACATGCCGCCTAGCCTACCAGAGGGCAGCGCCCTCGCCCGCCGCTGGGGCGGCTATGCCGCCCCGCCGAAGCGCATGGACAGATCGAGGGCGCGCACGTGCTTGGTCAGCGCCCCCACCGAGATCCGGTCCACGCCGGTGGCGGCGAGCTCGCGGACGCGATCCAGATCGACGCTCCCGGAGACCTCCAGGGCGGCCCGGCCGGCGGCGCGGGCTACCGCGGTCCGGATGGCGGCGGGCTCGAAGTTGTCGAGCAGCACCACATCGGCCCCGCCGCCGATGGCCGCCTCCATCTGCTCGAGATCCTCTACCTCCACGGTGATCGGCGTCCCGGCGGCGCGGGCGCGGGCCAGCCCCACGGCCCGGGCGATACCGCCGCACGCCTGGATGTGGTTCTCCTTGATGAGGTAGGCATCGTCGAGGCCGGCGCGGTGGTTGGTGCCGCCGCCGCAGCGCACGGCGTACTTCTGCGCCGCGCGCAGCCCGGGGACGGTCTTGCGCGTGTCGAGGAGCTGCACCCCGGTGCCGGCCACGGCATCGGCGAAGCGGCGCACGTCGGTGGCGGTCCCGGCGAGGAACTGCAGGAAGTTCAGGGCGCTGCGCTCCCCGGTCAGCAGCGCCCGGGCGGGCCCTTGCACCCGGCAGAGCGCCGTGCCGGGAGCCACCCGGTCGCCGTCGGCGCGCAGCCAGCCCACCCCGACCGTGCCGTCCAGCTGCCGGAAGACCTCCTCGAACCAGGCGGCACCGCAGAGCACGGCCTCCTCGCGGGCGACGACCTCCGCCTCCGCCGTGGCCGTGGCCGGCACCAGCGCAGCGGTCAGGTCGCCACCGCCTACGTCCTCCTCGAGCGCGCGGGCGACGTCGGCACGGATGGTCTCACGGTCGGGCAGGCGTGCCGTCATCGGGACACCTCGCAGGCCTAGGGCAGGCTCGACGCAATGACCGAGCGCACGAAGAGCGCCTTCAGGTACGCCGTCTCCGGGATCGCCGGGTGGGTCGGGTGATCCGGCGCCGGGCCGCCGCGCTCGAGGGTGCGCAGGGAGCGGTCCAGGTGGCGGGCGGCGGCGAGCAAGATGCCGGACAGGCGCTCCTCGGGCAGATGAGCGGAGCAGGAGCAGCTGAGCAGCACCCCGTCACGGCCCAGCAGCCGCAGGGCAGCCTCGTTGACCTTGCGGTAGCCGCGCTCGCCGGAGCGACGGTCGCGGCGGCGCTTGATGAACGCCGGCGGATCGACCACCGCCACGTCGTAGCGCTCGCCTTCCTGGCGAGCGGCCGCCAGGTAGTCGTTGACCTCGCCCTCGATCACGGTAACCCGGTCGTCGACGCCGTTGCGCTCGGCGTTGGCGGCGATGCGGTCGCAGGCCTCGGGGGAGCTCTCGACCGCCACCGCCTCGCGGGCGCCGGCTGCGGCCGCGGCGATGGCGAAGGCGCCGCTGTAGGCGAAGGCGTCGAGCACCCGGGCGTCGGCGGCGTAGGCGGCCAGGCGCCGGCGGTTGGCGCGCTGGTCGTAGTACCAGCCGGTCTTCTGCCCCGCCTCGGCCGGGACCTCGAAGGTCAGCCCCGCCTCCTGCACGGTCAGGCTCGCCGGACCGGGCTCACCGAGCCAGGTCACGCGCTGCTCCAGCCCTTCCCGCTCGCGCACGGGGCTGTCGGCGCGGACCAGGATATGCTGCGGGGCCACCACCCGCTCCAGCGCCTCGCCGATCGGGTCGAGCACCTGCTCCATCCCGGCCGTGTTGGGCTGAACGACGCAGACGTCGCCGAAACGGTCCACCACCAGCCCGGGCAGGCCGTCCGCCTCGCCGTGGACCAGGCGGTAGCAGGGCTCCGGGAAGAGCCGCTCGCGCATCGCCAGCGCGATCTGCAGGCGGTGGACCAGCGTCGAGCGGTCCAGCCCCACCTGGGCATCGCGGCTGACCAGCCGGGCACAGATCACGGAGCTGGGATTGACGTAGGCGCACCCCAGGCTCTTGCCCCGGGCGTCCTCGACGGTCACCTGCTCGCCGGGGGCGAAGCCGCGCAAGGGCGTCTGCCCGGTATCTACCTCGTTGCTGAAGATCCATAGGTGGCCGGCGCGTAGGCGACGCTCCTCGCCGGCCTTCAGGCGCAAGACGGGTCGTTGCTGCATGGGGCCTCCTCGATAGAGCCGGTATTCTGCGGCCGCGGCCGACGCCACGCAATCCGCACCGGGCGCGACCCGGACGGCGCTTGTTGTTAGACTGCCCCGGTAACGTGGACACGCTGGAGCGAGCCCCGTGCGCACCAACACCCGCCCCATTATCGCCCTCATCCTCGCCGCCGCTGCCGTCCTGGCAGCCGCCCCGGCCAGCGCCGAGCCTCGCTG
Organism: uncultured Ectothiorhodospiraceae bacterium; assembly: GCA_913055575.1. GTDB lineage: Bacteria > Pseudomonadota > Gammaproteobacteria > Nitrococcales > Halorhodospiraceae > Halorhodospira. The sequence goes on along the minus strand of CAJXLI010000041.1, from coordinate 5,886 downwards.
GGTGGCCGATCAGCTCACCATCTCCTTCCGCGAGGGCCCCGGCAACCAGTACGCCATCCAGCGTTTCCTCAGCACCGGCCGCCGGCTGGAGGTCCTCGACACGCCGGCGGAAGCCGCGGACAAGTTCGGCGCCTCGGCCCTCGAGGAGTGGACCTACGTCCGCGACGCAGAGGCTGGCGACGAGGGCTGGGTCCAGGGGCAGTACCTCATGGATGAGCGCCCGGCCCGCATCCGGATCGGCGAGGTGGAGCAGCAGCTCGCCGACGCCCGGGAGCGGATCGAGACCCTGGAGGAGCAGCTCGCCGAGCGGGAGAGCGAGAAGGCGGAGCTGCAGGGCCAGCTCAGCGATGCCCGGGCGCGTGTCGAGACCCTGGAGAGCGAGCTGGAGCAGGCCCAGGAGGGCTACGAGCTGGTGGAGGCCAACGAGGCGCTCAAGGAGCGGGTCAACAGGCTCCTCGAGCGCAATGAGCAGCTGGAGGCACGCCGCCAGGAGGTGGCCGAGCAGCGGCAGCAGCAGTGGTTCCTGGCCGGCGCCGGCGTGCTCGTCGGCGGCGTGCTCCTGGGCCTGATCCTGCCGCGGCTGCGCCCGCCCCGGCGCAACCGCTGGGGCAGCGAGCTCTAGTCCGCGGGCATGCGTCTCGCCGAGCTCGATCCGCAGCAGTTCACGGCCTGGTTCCGCCACGCGGCGCCGTACATCAACGCCCACCGCGGGCGCACCTTCGTCATCGCCTTCCCGGGGGGCGCGGTGGAGCCGCCCCGGGTGGCGGGACTGATCCACGACATCGCCGTGCTCACCAGCCTCGGCGTGCAGCTGGTCCTCGTCCCGGGAGCCCGCCCGCAGGTGGAGCGCCGCCTGCAACACCACGGGCTGGCGCCGCGCTACGCCCACGGCAGCACCGGCCTGCGCGTCACCGACGCCGACACCCTGGCGTGCGTCCGCGATGCCGTCAGCGAGGTCCGCACCACCCTCGAGGCGCAGCTGTCCGTCGGCGTGGCCAGCTCGCCGATGGCCGGGCTGCGCCTCCGCGTGGTCGCCGGCAACGTCATCACCGCCCGCCCGGTGGGCGTCCGCGACGGCATCGACCACCTCTATACCGGCGAGGTCCGCCGCGTGGACACGGACGCCCTGCGCCAGCGGCTGGCCCACGGCGACGTCGCCCTGGTCTCGCCGCTGGGCTACTCCCCCACCGGCGAGGCCTTCAACCTCTCCGCCGAGAGCGTAGCCCGCTCGGTAGCCGAGGCGCTCGGCGCGGACAAGCTCATCCACCTGAGCAGCCACGCCCCGCTGCGCGACGCCGACGGCGCGGCCATCCGCGAGCTCACCCCGCGGGAGGGCCGGGCGTGGCTGGACGACAGCGCGGCCCTGCCCGAGGCGGCCCGGCGGCTACTGCACAGCGCCCACCAGGCCTGCGCCGGCGGTGTCGGACGGGTCCACCTGCTCGACCGCCACCAGGACGGCGCCCTGCTGCTGGAGCTGTTCACCCGCGACGGGGTGGGCACCCTGCTGACCCCCGACCCCTTCGAGACGCTGCGCACCGCGGGGCTCGACGACATCCCCGGCATCCTCGCCCTCATCCGCCCGCTGGAGGCCGCCGGCGCCCTGGTCCACCGGCCTCGGGAGATCCTGGAGGCGCAGATCGACGCCTTCACCGTGGTCGAGCGCGACGGCGCCGTCATCGCCACCAGCGCCCTGGTGCCGTGGCCCGAGGAGGACGCCGGCGAGATCGCCTGCCTGGCGGTGGACCCGGACTACCGCGGCGCCGGCCGGGCCGCAGCCCTGATCCAGCGGCTGGAGCGCCAGGCGCTGGGCCACGGGCTGCGGCGGCTGTTCGTGCTCACCACCCGGGCCGAGCACTGGTTCCGCGAGCGCGGCTTCGAGCCGGCGGACGCGGACGCGCTGCCCGAGACGCGGCGCGCCCTCTACGACCAGGGCCGCGGCTCCAAGGTGCTGATCAAGCGGGTCGGCTAGGGCGCCCGCTTCGGCTGCCCGGCCAGATCCCGTATCATAGGGAGATCCGCCTCGACAGGAGCGGTTCGCCCCATGCGAACGTATCTCGAGCTCGTCCGCCACGTCCTGGATGACGGCCACCGCAAGGCCGACCGCACCGGCACCGGCACGCGCTCGGTCTTCGGCCACCAGATGCGCCTCGACCTGCAGGCCGGCTTCCCGCTGGTGACCACCAAGCGCGTGTTCTGGCGCGGCGTGGCCGAGGAGCTGCTGTGGTTCATCCGCGGCAGCACCAACGCCCGGGAGCTGGAGGCGCGCGGCGTGCGCATCTGGTCGCCGTGGGCCGACGCCGACGGCGAGCTGGGGCCGGTCTACGGCGCGCAGTGGCGTAGCTGGCCGGCGCCGGACGGCCAGCCCATCGACCAGCTCGCCGAGGTGCTCGAGCAGCTGCGCGACAACCCGGACAGCCGCCGTCATATCGTCAGCGCCTGGAACGTCGGCCAGATCGATGCCATGAACCTGCCGCCCTGCCACCTGCTGTTCCAGCTCTACGTCGCCGAGGGGCGGCTATCCTGCCAGGTCTACCAGCGCTCGGCGGACCTGTTCCTGGGCGTGCCGTTCAACCTCGCCTCCTACGCCCTGCTCACCCACCTGGCCGCCCGGCACGTCGGCCTCGACGTGGGCGAACTCATCTGGGTCGGCGGCGACTGCCATCTCTACGAGAACCACATCGAGCAGGCCCGCGAGCAGCTCGGCCGCGAGCCGCGGCCATTACCGGCGCTGCACATCGACCCGGCGGTGACGGACCTCTTCCAGGCCCGCTACGAGGACCTCCACCTGGCGGGCTACGACCCGCACCCGGCGATCAAGGCGTCGGTTGCCGTCTGACGACCACACACAAGCGATAGGAAACCGCGCCATGAGGAGACTGCTAGCCATCGCCACCGCAACCGCCCTGGCCGCACCGGCCGCCGTGCTCGCCCAGAGCAGCAGCGGCGACGAGGGCCCGGAGCTCTACGGCTGGGTCAATGTGGCCCTGAACAGCGTCGACTACGGCAACAGCGGCAACTACCAAAACCCTGATGGGCCAAACGACCAAGGCGCCTACGGCGCCTCCAACGGCGGCGACCTCACCCTGACCAACAACACCTCGGCCATCGGCGTCCGCGGCGCCGAGCAGCTCAACCCCGGCCTCAAGGCCGTCTACCAGTGGGAGGCCGGCGTCTACTGGAACCAGCACGACGGGGATCGGGGCCTCACCAACCTCCAGCGCGACAGCTTCATCGGCCTCGAGGGGCGCTACGGCCGGCTCGTCGCCGGGCGGCTGCCGCTGAGCAACCAGCACGCCCAGAAGAGCAACCTCTTCAAGCACCAGCTCGGCACCGTCGCCGAGTTCATGGCCTTCGCCGGGGCCGACCTGACAGACAAGCCGCTGATCCCGAGCCGCATCAGCAACGCCCTGCGCTACTCGGTCCCGCTGACCGACACCCTCCAGGCCAGCCTGACCTACAGCCCCGAGGGCAACGACGACAGCGACCAGGTCAGCAAGGACCGCGAGGAGGCCGGCGCCGGCGGCCAACTCCTCTACAAGGACGGGGCCTACACCGCGCGGCTGACGGTCTTCGAGGACGCGCTCATCGGCGCCGACGAGCCGCTCGTCGCCGTCAACGGCAGCTGGGACTACGGCGGCGGCAAGCTCCTCGGCGAGCACGCCCAGATCGACGACACCACCGCCACCACCCTCGGCGCCACCTACCGTCTGGCGAGCGGCGAGCTGAAGGCGCAGGCTGTAGTTACCAGTGACTACAGTAATGATAGTCGCAATGACCAAGATGGTCAGCTAGATATCGACGATCCGTCTATGTACGTGCTCGGCTACGACCACTTCCTCTCGCAGAAGACCAAGCTCTACGCCATCGCCGCCTTCGGCCAGGACGGCGCCACCATCACCGGCTACGGCTACGACTCCTCGGAAGGCTCGGGGGATAAGAAGGATGCCACGCTCGGCGAGTACCGCCCCCGGACGGCGGGAGGTATCGACCAGGAGGACAGCACCGGTCTCGCCGTCGGCATCCGGCACGTCTTCTAGCGGGGGCGGCCGCGGGCCGTCCCCGGGACGCCGCCACGAAGAGCGCTATTCGCGCCTCGCCGCCCAGCGTCGTACCATTGCGGCCTTTGGGGCAGCACACGGGCAGCGGATCGATGAGCGAGATCGTCCTAGTGGCCATCACGGGCCGTAACGGGGTCATCGGCGCCGGCGGCGACCAGCCGTGGCACTTCCGCTGCGACCTGCAGCGGCTCAAGGCCATCACCCGGGGACACCCCGTGATCATGGGCCGGCGCACCTTCGCGGCCCTCGGCGGCCCCCTGCCGCAACGGACCAACCTCGTCCTCACCCGCGACCCGGACTTCCGGGCGGCGGAGGCAACGACGGCCAACGGTGTCGAGGAGGCCCTGGCGCAGGCCCGCGAGGCCCCGGGCGGCGAGCAGGTAATGGTCCTCGGCGGCGGGGAGGTCTACCGCCTCTTCCTCCCCCGCGCCCACCGCGTCGAGCTCACCGAGGTCGATGACGAGCCGGCCGGCGATACCACCTTCCCCGCCCTGGGCGACGCCTGGCAGGAGGTGGCCCGGGAGGCGGCGAGCGAGGCCGGCTACCGGCTCACCTTCCGCACCCTCGTCCGCTCGGACCGCTGAGCACCCTGGAGGCCCCTTGTACCAGCACCTCTTCGGCCCCGTCCCCTCCCGCCGCCTGGGGATGTCCCTGGGCGTGGACCTGGTCCCGCACAAGGTCTGCACCTTCAACTGCGTCTACTGCGAGTGCGGCCAGACCACCCGGCTGACCGTGGCGCGGGATGCGTACGTAGCGGTGGACGAGGTGCTCGGGGAGCTCGAGCACTACCTGGCGCACAACCCGCGCCCGGACTTCTTCACCCTCTCCGGCGCCGGCGAGCCGACCCTCAACAGCCGGATGGGCGAGGTCCTCGCCTTCCTCCGCCAGCGCGCCCCGGACGGCCGGATCGCCGTGATCACCAACGGCAGCCTCCTCGGCGACCCGCAGGTCCGCGCCGAGCTGGCCGAGGCCGATGTGGTCATGCCCTCGCTGGACGCCGCCTCGGAGGCTACCTTCAGGCGCATGGACCGGCCCTCGCCGCGGGTCCGCCTGCCCTCCCTGCTGGCGGGGCTAGAGGCCTTCCGCGCGGCGTTCCACGGCGAGGTGTGGCTGGAGGTGGTGATCCTGCCCGGCTACAACGACAGCGCCGAGGAGCTCCGGCTGCTCCGCGATGCGCTCGTCCGCATCCGCCCCGACCGCATCCAGCTCAACACCCTGGACCGGCCGGGCACGGCGTCCGGGCTGCAGCCGGCGAGCCGTGAGCAGCTGGCACGCATCGCCGCCGGCTGGGGGCTGGACAACGTCAGCGTCATCGCCTCGGCGCCGTCCTCCGCCTCGGCCGAGGGGTACCGGACGGACGCTGGCGTCGCCATCCTGGAGACCCTCGCCCGCCGACCGTGTACCGCCGAGGACCTGGCCCGCGTCCTGGGCAGCTCGGTGGAGGCGGTCGTCCAGCAGCTGGCGGCCCTGGAGGCCGAGGGCCGCATCACCTCGACCGCGCAGGCCCGCGGCGTGTTCTACCGGCTCGCGGGAGCGGAGTAGCCCCCGCCCAGGGCGTTGCCCGCGCGTAGCGGCGTGGTGCCGCGGGACCGCCCTGCGCACGCCGGGCGCCGCGCGGCGCCCGGCGCCCTCACGAGCGCTTCATGGCCTCGAAGAACTCGGTGTTGGTCTTGGTATCCTTGAGCTTGTCGAGCAGGAACTCGATGCCGGCCACCTCATCCATGTTGTTCAGGAGCTTGCGCAGGACCCACGTCTTCTGCAGCTCGTCCGGGGTCATGAGCAGCTCCTCGCGGCGGGTGCCGGAGCGGTTGAGGTGGATGGCCGGATA